>NZ_JBFREX010000002.1:0-407934 GCF_052114525.1 Pseudomonas sp. KB_15
CGACCGGAGGCGATGCCCCCGGATGAATGCCGGAGCGAAGGAACCCCGAGCCTAAGCGAGGGGCCGTACGTCAGGGGCGAGCGTTTTTTTGCTTACTTTTTTTAGGCGCTTGTAAAAAAAGTGAGTCGCCGTAAGGGCGAAACCGCCAGCCGCCGTCACCGCAGCAATGGATATGTACACCATCCAAAAAAAACCCCTGTGGGCGCACAGGGGTTGAATGGCAGGCTGATTCTAGGATAAGTGCGGTGGATAGTTGGCCAATATCCGCGTAACCGTTTCCCAGATGGCATCGCGACGATCCGTCGGGTTCGGCGTGCGGCTGAGTATCTGTTCGTCACTGCCGCGCCACACCAGTTTGCCGTCCTTGCCATCGAGCAAGTCGATCTGGATGGTCGCCACTTTGTAGCTGACATTGCGGGTTTCGTTGTACATCGGTGCGCCGTAGTAGCCATACCACGGGTTGCCCCACCCACCGCCGTAATTGGTGGTCACCTGTTGTTGCCGCTCTTCGACGATCAGGTAGGTCTGTACATTCAAGTCACCCTTGGCACCCGCGGCGGCCGGGCGCAAACCGCGCTGATCCAGTTGATCGGCAACTGCCTGGCGGACGCGCTGTTCGGTCAGGTCGCTCTTGATCCGTGGATCATCGGGACGGTATTGCAGGGCGGGTTCTTTCCAGCTCCAGCTGCGATAGGCAGCAAAGTCGCGGCTGGCGTCGAAGTCATGATTGACCTGGTTGGCGGCGCAGGCACTGAGCAGCGCGGCCACTGCCAGTAAAACAAAACGGCGGAACATGATGATTCTCCGGTTGAAGACATGATCCCGTGGAACGCTTCTTATCTACAAGAAGCTAACTAGGAGGATACGCCGACATTGCCTTTTCCACAGCCTCCCGTATGGCATCGGCCCGCTCGCTTTCGCTGCCCCGGTTGCCGGTTTCAGCGCTGGAGCTCCATATCGGCTGACCGCTTTTGGCGTCAAACATGTCCACCTGCACAACCACGACCTGTTCCTGATAGGTACGGATGATCGGCACGGTGGCGTATCCGCCATATCCAGGGCCGTAGCCGTTGTAGCCGCCATAACCGCCGCCGTAATAGTCGTCCCGAACCTGACGCAAGCGGGTTTCCATCCGCAGGTCGGCACTGACAAACAGGTCGGCCGGACGATTGTCGTGCAACGGGCGCAAGCCGCGTTGATCCAGCGCATTGCTGACCGCTTCAGCGACCTGCGCCGAGTCGGCCCAGGCGGTGCCCGCTGGCAGATGCCCATTGAGCCATGCCCAACTGCGGTAGCGTCCATAGTCACGCGGGGCTGCCGGGTAAGCGCTGCGGTCAAAGGTGGTGGCGGCCTGGGGTGGCGCCGGTGGCAAAGGGTTGGACGTGGCGACATAAGGGTTGCTGCCCTGACAAGCGGCCAGTCCCAGGCAGAACACCAGTACACCTGAATGATTTTTCATTTCGTGCTCCGATCAGACAGGCCGACAGATCCAGTGCAAGTAACGCCCAAGCCCGGCAAAGCTTGGATGACGACGGTGGGCCAGTTCCATTTCCAGCAGGTCCACCAGCTCGGCGCGGGCCTGGAACTCCACCGGCATGTAATCGTGAAAAACCCGCACTCCACTCTGACTTTCGACCTGCCACAGGCCTTCAAGTTGCGCCGCCAGCTCGCGCGGATCCAGGGGCTGTTGCGGGGTCAGGCTCTGCTTTTCGCCGGCCATGTCGTTCTTGCGCATCTTGCGGAAATGGCCCTTGAGCAAGTTGCGATAAATCAGCGCGTCGCGGTTGTAGAACGCCAGGGACAGCCAGCCGTCCGCCTTGGTCAGTTGATGCAGCACCGGCAGGATGGCGTGGGGTTCGGCCAGCCATTCCAGCACGGCATGACACAGCACCAGGTCGTAGGGCTCGGTGAGCTGCCCGAGCAGTTCCTGCCACGGTGCCTGAATGAACGTGGCGCTCTGCCCGGCTTCGGCAAAGCGTTGACGGGCGCCTTCGAGCATCGGCTCGGCAGGCTCGGCGAGGGTCACCTGATGGCCGCGCTGGGCCAGCCACAACGACATGTGGCCAAGTCCGGCGCCGATATCCAGAACACGCAGCGGCCGGTCGGGCAAGATTTCGGCCAGATCGGCCTGCAACACCGCCAGACGGATGGCACCTTTGGCACCGCCGTAGATTTTTTCGGCGAAACGGGTCGCCAGTTGATCGAAATGACGGTCGCTCATCAGCTGAACCTCCGTTCGCTGTCCGCCAGTTTGCTGCGCACCACGGCTTCCATGTCCAGGCCCAGCTCGCTGCACAACAGCAGCAGATAAAGCACGATGTCACCGACTTCCTGCCCGGCGTGGGCGAGCTTGTCCGCCGGTAACTGGCGTGACTGGTCTTCGGTCAGCCACTGGAAAATCTCCACCAGCTCGGACATTTCCACACTCGCAGCCATGGCCAGGTTTTTCGGGCTGTGAAATTGCCGCCAGTCATTGCGGTCACGGATGGCGTGCAGGCGTTCGGTCAGTTCAACAAGGTTCATCGGGCTCTCCTGAAGGCGTATAGCTTCGGGGGGATGACCGAGGATGGCAAGTGACAACGGCTCAGTGTCCCGTTTGTTTTTTGTGGGAGCGAGCCTGCTCGCGAAAGCATTGGATCAGACACATCAATGTTGGATGTGCCGCCGCCTTCGTCGGAACGCCGCCCGGAGCAAGCTCGCTCCCACAGTTGCGGTGCAACGCTCTATGCTTGTGGGAACTCGGCAGCATGATCGACAGCCCAAGACTCAATTCTCATTAATCAGGATTCCCATTCCATGCAGGTAGAAGGTTTTTTCGAATGGCTCGGCCAGGTACTCGGCTCGATCATCCGCTTCATCGTTGATGGCCTCAGTGGGCTGTTCAATCTGATGAGCAACGCCAGCAGCAATTTTGTCGAAGGCTTGTCCCAGGCGCTGGGCATGGACACCTCGATCGTCAGCATCGTGACCTTGATCCTCGGGCTGATACTGCTGTGGTCGGCGATCCGCGCCTTTCTCAATGCGTCATTCATCATGGGAATCATCTGGTTGATGCTGGGGCTTTGGTTGCTCAGCTGGATTATTCACTGACACCACCGAACACCTGTGGGAGCGAGCTTGCTCGCGATGGCGGCGGCAAATCAAAAATTGATTCAACTGAAAGACCGCTATCGCGAGCAGGCTCGCTCCCACAATTGATCGCGGTTTGCTCTCGATGTGCCGCTACAATGCCCGCTCCCAAGGAGCCTGCATGTCCAACCTGACCACCGACTGGCGCGATCGCCCTACCCATCGCCGGGTCTGGGCGCTGGCCGCGCCGATGATTCTTTCGAACATCTCCGTACCGCTGGTGGCGCTGGTCGACAGTACCGTCATCGGTCACCTGCCCCACGCCCATCAACTCGGCGCCGTCGCGGTCGGCGCCAGTCTGTACACCTTCCTGGCCTGGGCCATGGGGTTTCTACGCATGGGCTCCACCGGGTTCGCCGCCCAGGCGGCCGGGCGCGGGGATGGCGCGGCCTTGCGGCAGATCCTGTTGCAAGGCCTGTTGCTCGCCATCGGCCTGGCCGTGGTGTTGGGTGCGGTGGGCGTGCCGTTGAGCGGGGTCGCGCTGCATTTCATGCAACCGTCGGCGGAGCTCGATCATCTGACCCGCGAGTTCTTCCACACCCGCCTGTTTGGCCTGCCGGCGGCGCTCGCCAGTTATGCACTGGTCGGCTGGTTCCTCGGCACCCAGAATGCCCGGGCGCCGCTGGCGATTTTGCTGAGCACCAACCTGGTTAACATTGCCCTGAACCTGTGGTTCGTTCTCGGCCTGGAATGGGGCGTGGTCGGTGCGGCCCGGGCTTCGGTCATTGCCGAATGGACGGGGGCGCTGATCGGCTTGCTGATGACCCGCAAAGCCCTGCGCGCCTATCCCGGGCATATCGCCTGGGCGGCATTGACGCTGTGGCAGAGTTGGCGGCCATTGCTGGCGGTCAACCGCGACATCTTCATCCGCAGCCTGGCGCTGCAATCGGTGTTTTTCCTGATCACCGTGCAAGGCGCGCGGCTGGGCGACGCCACGGTCGCTGCCAATGCCTTGCTGCTCAACGGTTTGCTGCTGACCGCCCACGCCCTCGATGGCCTGGCCCACGCCGTCGAAGCCCTGTGCGGACATGCTCTCGGCGCCCGCGACCGCGATGCCCTGCGCCGTTCATTGGTGGTGGCTGGCGGCTGGTCGTTGCTGGCGAGCCTGGGTTTTGCCGCACTGTTTCTGTTCGCCGGGCATCTGTTCATCGAGATGCAGACCGACATTCAGAGTGTGCGCGACACCGCGTTCATCTACCTGCCCTATCTCGCCGTACTGCCGCTGATTGCCGTCTGGAGTTACCTGCTCGACGGTCTTTTCATCGGCGCCACCCGCGCCAGGGAAATGCGCAACGGCATGCTGCTGACCGTGGCGCTGGTGCTGCCTTTCGGCTGGGCACTGCAAGGCGGGGGCAACCATGGCCTGTGGATAACCTTTCTGTTGTTCATGCTGCTGCGCAGCCTGACCCTCGGCGTGATCGCCTGGCGCCTGCGCCGCAATGATGGCTGGTTCGCCGGCGGCATTCACTGAACGGGCGTGGCCCCGACAAACGCCGAGACTTCATCCAGGACCGGCGCCAGTCCACGCAACGGACGGGACAACGTGGCCACCAGCGAGGCGTGACTGGTACGGGAGAAGTACAGGTCCTGCACCGGCACCCCTGCCTCACGCAACTTGATGGCTAGACCGCCAGTGTTGCGGGTCGGGTTGACCAGCTCATCGTCTGTTGATGCCATCAGCAATGCCGGCGGAGCCCCTCGGCTGACATGGTTGATCGGCTGTGAGCGCGGTGGTGAGTCCGGCCAGAAAAACACCGGGCGCACCTCCGGATTCTTGATCGGCAGAAAATCATAAGGCCCGGCCAGGCCTATCCAGCCGCGCAGATCATGGGGCGACATGCCCACTGCCGCCAGCAGGCCGGGGTCCAGTGCCAGCATTGCGGCGTTGTAGGCCCCGGAACTGTGGCCCATCAGGTACAGCTGTTGCGGGTCACCGGAATACTGGCGAATGTGTTCATGAGTCCAGGCCACCGCTTTGGCGCAGTCTTCGAGGAACAACGGATAGCGCACCTGTGGATACAAACGATAGTCCGCCAGCACCGCGACGATGCCCCGCGAAGCCAATGCCTCGCCGACAAAGCTGTAGTCGCTGCGTGAACCGCTGTTCCAGCTACCACCGTAGAAAAACACCACCACCGGGGTATTCGGTCGGGGTTTGCGTGGCACATACACATCCAGCTTTTGCCGTGGATCGCTGCCATAGGCAATGCCCTCGGTCTCGTCAAAGGAACCGCCGGGGGTCAAGGCATTGAGTATTTTCAGCGGCGAACAGGCGCTCATCATGGCCAACATCAGGCCAGCGAATGCCAGGCGTAACAGCCGGCGAACAGGCCGCGTCATCAATTTCGACCTCATGGCCAGGGTGGGTTGTTCTGCCACAGGCGACGCAGGCTTTCGAAGCGCTCCTGCTGAGTCCTGCCCGGCAATGGCTGCACGGGGACGGCGTCGGGATACTGCAAGCGTAGCCATATCCAGCCATCAAGCACCGGGCGCTCGCTGAAACCCAGCGCCACCCCCTCCTGCACATAGGCCCACAGACGGGAGAAATCGGCACCGGTGGATTGGTTCCAGCGCCAGGCATACTGTTCGAGCAGGCAGGTTTGCAGTTTTCCCTGTTGCGCGGCGCTGAGGCTCTCCTCGACTGCCAACGGGCTGACCGCCAGCCCCGGGTTGGACAAGCGTTGCCAGCCTTCAGATCCCGTCGCGCGGTCGGCCCAACTGCCGCCGAACCAGCGTAACTGGTGGATGGGTCCTAGCCAGCGACTCAGTTCAGCGGCATCGCAGGCATCGAAAAAATAGCTGGCCGTGATCGGGTTGTAGTAGCTCAAAAGGGCCCGATGCAGGCCAAGCGTTACCGTGAGCATGCGCCGCAAATGCGCGAGCAACGACGAAGAGCTGGCCTCGCTGGCCATCAGCAATCCGGGCCAGCGTTGTCCGTCGACGATGCACAGATCGGCCAGTGCCGGGCAGGTGCGCAGATCGACCAGGACCGGCCCCAGCTCATGCAGCGCATGCCACTCCGTACCTTCGAACAACCCGGAGCACCGGGCTTGCGCAAACATCTGCCGAAGTGCGACACCCGCCTGTGGCGTGCCCGGCACATCCAGCAACAGCCACTGCGGGGGTGCCTCGGGCATGCGTGTGGCGATCATGCTCCAGAGCTCTGGCCAAGCTGTGTCGCCAGACGACAGGTGCACAACGCCTGTGCGCAATGGTTGAAACTGCCACCGCCGGGCAGCAGGCACAACACCAGCAATGGCTCCCCCGACCGCAACCATTGCTCCAGGCCCTCATCATGGGTGCAACTGGGCTGGGGGGTGTCAGCGTCCGTCACTTCGACCGTTGTCGGCGCATGCAGCAACCCGGTTATCTGCGGTTGATCGGGATCGCCCTCGACAAAACCCACGACCAGTTCGGTCCCTTCCCGCAATGGCGAGAACGTCGAGGCCTGCAACTGCCTGGCCAGGGGTAACCAGCAATGGCTGGGCGCTGCCCCTTCGCCCTGATACAGCCACTCGAATTGCACCGCGACCGGCCTTGCCGGGTCAGGGCCTGGTTCATCGACCTCGACGACCCACGCCCGTTGCAGGCTATGCATCTGTGGTTTGACCGTCATGCAGGGCGGTTCGAAGAGTGTCGGCCAGTGCAGCGCACGGGCCTGATTGTAATATGGCGTCGTCGCATCCTGGCTGCCCCAATGCTCAACGTGGGTCAGCAGCCAGAGCCGATTGCAATCGGCAACCGGATGACCGGACAGCGGCATCAGCCGACCGCTACGCAAGGTCGCCAGGTCCGTCCGGCATTCGGCACACTGCGCCGCTGTCCCACCGCAACGCTGACGTTCGAACTGCCGCACCGCCGGCCGGTCGCCCTCACTGCGCAATACCGCAGGTTCGCCGGATGGAAAATGCTGCTGATCATCCCCAAATACCACACAGTGCCCGCGGGCCCGGTGTTCAAAGTGGTAGTGAAGCCGTTCCTGGGCGCACAGTCGCTGGAGAAACTGCAGGTCTGACTCTCGATATTGCGTGCAAAAATCCCGGGGCGGGTATTCGCCGCTCAGCGCCAGGCGTCGATCTTTGCCGGTAATGCCGTGCTCCTTGAGCACCTGGTCGAGGATTTGCGGCACTGAACGGGCGCTGAAGATTCGTTGGCTGAAGCGCTGGGCCAGGCAAGCCAGTTTTGGCCCCAGACGCACCTGGCAGAGTCGGGGTCCCGAGGCATGGTCACGCTGGACGAGTTCATGCAATTGTCCATGCACGTGACTTCCGGCTGGTCCGAAATGCAACGAGGCCGGGCGGTACAGCAAACTGGCGAGGTCAAGCACCGGGTCATCGATCAGCAGTTCCAGGTCGAACACGAACGGCTCGCTGATGGCTTCTCTACCGGTAAAGGCCAGGACCTCAAAGGAGTCGGGCAGACCTGCTACATCCAGACGAAATGACGGTTCGCTGACTGGATTGAACATCGGGGTTTCTCTACAGGAGGGGCGGCCGGGGATTCTCGCTGAGAGACATGGCCGAGTAGAGTGCCGAAATACAAATTAGGAAATAACCTACGTGAAAAGAAGACCAAATGCGTTGGGTCGTCGAGACGCGGGAAATTTCGTCTGGAATAGGAGAATTGCCGCACCAGGTCATCTGAAATTTCCGCAGCGAACGGAACATTTTCAGACAACCTGATGAGCGTGAGGCTTACCTCAGGAAGACAGGTAAGACGAACGGGTCAGCCCCAGACGCAAGGCATCGAGGAACTGCGTGCGCTCGGTTGCGCTGATGCGGGCACTGGCGCACTTGTCGCGGTAGTGAGTCATCAGTTCCTCCGGCGACAAGTGCACATAACGCAGCATGTCTTCGATGGTGTCGTGGGTTTCGATACCGGCGTGGTACACGCTGCCGTCGGCGTTCTGGTAGATGTTCACCGAGTCGGTGTCACCGAACAGGTTGTGCATGTCGCCAAGAATTTCCTGGTAGGCACCGACCAGGAACACACCCAGCAAGTAATCCTCACCTTCGTTCAGGGCGTGCACCGGCAAACTGGTTTCGATGCTCTGCTCGTCGACGTACTGGTTGATCTTGCCGTCGGAGTCACAGGTCAGGTCCTGCAGTACCGCACGACGCAGCGGCTCTTCGTCGAGGCGATGCAGCGGGATGATCGGCAGGACCTGGTCGATGGCCCAGGTGTCCGGCAGGCTCTGGAACACCGAGAAGTTGCAGATGTACTTGTCGGCCAGTTTGTCGTTGAGTTCGTCCAGCACCTGACGGTGGGAACGCTGACGCGCCTTCAACGAGTTGTGCAGGCGACGGCACACGGCGAAGTAGCATTGCTCGGCCAGGGCCTTCTCGGCCAGGGTCAGCTTGCCGTCGGCGTACTGGGCGGCGACATCGCTCATGTAGTGCGTGGCGCGCCAGTAGGTTTCGGTGACCATCTCGATGTCGGTCGGGCCCAGCAGGTCCACCAGCCACTGCACGGTTTCCGGCAGCGATTCCTTGTTTTCGATCTGCGGCACGTCGTCGTTGTGCTTCTCGACGTCGGTCACCTGCACCACCAGCATGGCGTGGTGCGCGGTCAGGGAGCGGCCGCTTTCGGAGAAGATGTGCGGGTGCGGCAGGCTCTGCGCATCGCAGAATTCCTTGAGCATCCCGACCACGACGCCGGCGTAATCGTCCATGTCGTAGTTGATCGAACTGGCGTTACGCGAGTGCGTACCGTCGTAGTCCACGCCCAGGCCACCGCCGACGTCGATGTGGTCCACCGGCAGGCCGAGGTTACGCAATTCGCCGTAGTAACGGATCGCTTCCTTGAAGCCGTGCTGGTAGTCAGCGAGGTTGGCGATCTGCGAACCCATATGGAAGTGCAGCAGGCGAACGCCCTGGTCCAGGCCGGCCGCGCGGAAACGCTCGACCACCGACAGCAGTTGCGCCGCCGACAGACCGAACTTGGATTTCTCGCCGCCGGTGTCCGCCCACTTGCTCGATGCCAGGGACGACAGCCGCACGCGCAGGCCGACTTGTGGCTTGACCTTGAGCGAGGCCGCTTCTTCGATCACCAGGCCGACTTCGGATTCTTTCTCGATCACGATGAACACGTTGTGGCCGAGCTTCTGGCCCATCAACGCCAGGCGAATGAACTCACGATCCTTATAGCCGTTGCAAACGATGGTGCCGCCCTTCGGCGCCAGCGCCAGCACGGCCAGCAGTTCAGGCTTGGAGCCGGCTTCCAGACCGATGGAAACGTTCTGGGTGGCGATGATGTTTTCGATCACCGCTTCCTGCTGGTTCACCTTGATCGGGTACAGCGCGGTGTACTTGCTCTGGTATTCCAGACGCTCGATGTTGGCGTCGAATGCGCCCGTCAGCTGACGCACGCGGTCTTGCAGGATGTCCGGAAAACGGACCAGCAACGGCAAGGACAGGCCGCTTTTGCGCAGCTGGTCGACTTGCTCGAACAGGTCGATAGGCGAGCTGCTCGGACCGTTCGGACGAACTTCGACGCGACCGGCGTCATTGATCGCGAAATACCCGGCCCCCCAATGGCGAATCCCGTAAACACTGCGGCTGTCCGCAACTGTCCATTGGCTGCCATCGTCTTTGCGTGTGCGTCGTACGGACATCGAAGTCCCCTATAAAGAAGTCATAGTGCGTCGCCTGGGTTCAGGCCGGCGCAGTCTAAAGAATGAAAATGACGGTTCGTCAACGAGGCAATAGACCCCGCCGACCGCAGTGAGTTTAGAAACCGGTCATGAACAGGCTCTGTGAAAACCATGTGGACGACGCCAGACCTGAATGCCATCAGGACCGGATCAAGCCGAGGGTGGTTTTCACAGAGGCTGCTAGCCGCCGGACTTCTTCGCTTTGAAACCGAGCTTGATCAGTTCTGCCAAGAGTAGCTCGACATGATCGCCCTGGATTTCGATGACACCGTCTTTCAACGCCCCACCGGTCCCACAGCGTTTCTTCAACGTCGTGGCCAGTTCCTTGAGCGCGTCTTCAGCCAATGGCACGCCAGTGATGGTGGTCACCGTCTTGCCGCCACGGCCCTTGCTTTCGCGACGCACGCGCGCGATGCCGTCGCCGGCCGGGATAACGGTCTGTTTGCAGATGCAGGCGTCCACCGGTTTACTGCATTCCGGGCAATGACGACCTGCGTCGGTGGAAAATACCAGGCCGCCCAGGGCGGCGAAGGATGCGGCTTTTTTGGCCACCGGCAATCCTCTTCGGAGGACAAAGACTGGTCGCAGCACTTGGGAAGGCTATCGACCGCGAAGCCCCACTCAGGCAGGGGCAGCGCTACTGAAACGGTACGACATTCATTTCACTGTAGGAGCGAGCTCGCTCGCGATGAACTCAAAAGCGACGCGTTCATTCTGGATGCCCGCGTTATCGTTGACGTCCATCGCGAGCGAGCTCGCTCCTACAGCAACAACCAGCAATACCGGTTCAGTTTAAAAAGGTCGCGCAGTGTAACGGCAAAAACGCCGATTGCTAAGAGCCAATCGGCGCCAATTTATAGCTGTTTTGCGACGTTGCTTTGTTGAGCCTTCAGATAGCGCTTCAACGCCGCCAGAGAGTCCGGGCAGTAAGGCTTTTGCTCGATCTCCAGCATGACCTGATCGATGGGGATAAAGCGCGCTTCCAGCACCTCTTCCGGTTGCAGGGTCAACGGGCCGTCCCACACCGCCGAGAACGCCGAGCACCACAGGCGATTGCCAGTGTCCTCGAAGAAGAAATGGTCATGGGCCGTCAGCTCCACGCCACTCACGCCCAGCTCTTCTTCCAGCTCCCGGGCCGCCGACTCGGCGTAGGTTTCGCTGGCGAGCACCATGCCCCCCGCCGCCACGTCCCAGTAACCGGGATAGATCGCCTTGCTCAGGGTGCGGCGATGCACGCACAGCTCGCCAGCGGAGTTGAACAACATAATGTAGGTGCCGCGCCCGATCAGCCCGCGCTCGCGCAAATCAGAACGGACCAGGGCGCCGAGCAGGTTGTCCTGCTCGTCGACCCAGGCGATCTGTTCGGCATCGGAAGCCGCACGGTGTGCGGCCTCTCGCATTCCATCGACAGAGTTATCAACCATGACTCAGCCCTGATTGAGCAATTGACGCAAATCGATCACCGCGGCGTTGGCCCGGGAAATGTAGTTGGCCATGACCAGCGAGTGGTTGGCCAGCACACCGAAGCCGCTGCCATTGAGGATCATCGGGCTCCACACCGGCTCCTGCGACGCTTCCAGTTCACGAATGATCTGGCGCACGCTGACCGTGGCGTTTTTCTTGGCCAGCACATCGGCGAAGTCGACTTCGATGGCGCGCAGCAAGTGCGACAAGGCCCAGGCCTGACCGCGGGCTTCATAGAACACGTTGTCGATCTGCAACCATGGAGTCTCGACGATTTCCTCGTCGACCTGCGGCGCCACGCCCGGTGCCACGACCTCGGTCTTCAGCGCAGTGTTGAGCTTGACCCGGCCCACACTGGCCGACAGCCGTTGCGACAGCGAACCCAGACGAGTGCCGACGTCACCCAGCCAGTTGTTCAGGTTGTCGGCGCGGGCATAGAACAGCGCGCTCTTCTGGTTCGGATCGGACAGGCGCGCCTGATAGCGGCTCAGGGAGTTGATGCCTTCCTGGTACTCGGACTCACTGGACGGCAGCACCCAGCTCTTGTTGTCGAAGTTGAAACGCGGCTCGGCCTTGGCCAGGTCGGCGTCTTCGGCGGACTGCGACTGCGAACGGGCGAAGTCTTTACGCAGTGCACGGCTCAGGTCGCGGACCTGCACCAGCACGCCGTATTCCCAGCTCGGCATGTTGTCCATCCACAGGCCTGGCGGGAATCGGTCGTTGGAAATATAGCCACCCGGCTTGGTCAGCAAGGTACCGGCGACGGTCTTGAGGGTTTCCACCGTGGTGTAGCCGACGACCATCTGCTTGCCTTCTTTCTCGGCGGCCAGTTGGGCGGTTTGCTGGACCGGGAACAGTGCCGGTTCCTGGCTCCAGTACCAGCCCAGGACACTCGCCACCAACAGGTAGATGCCCAGCAGAGTGGCCAGCGCCCGGCTGAACAACAGACCGCCCAGGTAACTGCGGGTCTCCGACTTCGGTTCAGGGGCACGTTCAGGCGCACTGCCTGTGCGGTTCTTCCAGTCCAGCATGGCGATATCCTTTCAAGCTCTTGAGTTCACGGTTCGACCACAACCATACAACAACGTGCCTTGGCCCGGCACCCGCCATTGCATCGATGGGGAAAATTACCGGGCTTGCGAATGAAAAGAGTTCCTGCGCACCTGACGCCCCTGCGGCCATCGAAATCCCCCTTATGGTTTGGATTGCCCCCTCAGGGAATCCCCGATCCCCTGAGGGGAAAGAAACCGGGCCGACCAGCACTGGCAAAAAACCATGAACGGCCCAATGTCAGCCACTCGCCAATTGCCACCCCACTTCCCTCAAGTGCCCTGATTCAAGCACTTTGCCCCCGGCACAGCGCGACTTTAAAGGCCGAAGCCTGACCGCCCAGTCACAAACTGAATGAACTCACATTGCAGATTATTGACGTACAACACTCATGTAACGGAAAAGTGGTGCTAGCATAGAGCCACCAGTCGACCTCAGTGTGCACCCTAACTAGTAGTCAGGATATGACCGAGCCAGAAGACCCCAGCCGCGAGCGCCTCAAGCACCACTTTGCCCAGCGGGTAATTCATCAGGCTCGTCAGATTCTTGAGATATGGCAGCGCCTGCAACGCAGTGAGTGGTCCACCGCCGACCTGTCGGAACTGAGCGAGGCCAATCTGCGCCTGCTGCGTTTCGCCGAGCGTTTCGAGCAACCGGAACACACACAACTGGCCCACCACATCGGTCAGTCCCTGGAGGCTGTCGACGCCAATCGCGGACGCCTGAGCAGCGGCCTGATCACCGACCTCAATCGCTTGATGCAGCGCCTGTCGCGCACCGGCCTGCGCCATGGCGATCAGCTAGATCAAACCTTCCTGCCACCGCTGCGCAAGCCCATCTACATAATGCTGCAGGATCACGACCGTGCCGAACGCCTGGCCAAGCAACTGGAATTCTTCGGGCTCAGCGCCCAGTCCCTGGACAGCGTAGACGCGTTTCGCTCATCGATGGTCGAGCGCCTGCCGGCGGCGATTGTCATGGACGTGGATTTCAGCGGCCCCGGTGTCGGCCTGAAACTGGCCGCCGAAGCCCAGGACGGCCTGGACCACCGCTTGCCGCTGCTGTTCTTCAGCCTGCACGAAACCGACACACCGACCCGCCTCGCCGCCGTGCGTGCCGGTGGCCAGGAGTTCCTCACCGGCACCCTCGAAGCGTCGAGCCTGCTGGAGAAAATCGAAGTCCTGACCTGCGTCGCCCAGTACGAACCTTATAAAGTGCTGATCATCGACGACTCCCGCGCCCAGGCCCTGCATACCGAGCGCCTGCTCAACAGCGCCGGGATCGTCACCCGGACATTGATCGAACCGATCCAGGCCATGGCCGAACTGGCGGACTTCCAGCCGGACCTGATCATCCTCGACATGTACATGCCGGCCTGCACCGGTACGGAATTGGCCAAAGTGATCCGTCACAACGACCGCTATGTCAGCGTGCCGATCATTTACCTGTCGGCCGAAGACGACCTGGACAAGCAGCTCGACGCCATGAGCGAGGGCGGCGATGACTTCCTGACCAAACCGATCAAGCCCCGGCACCTGATCACCACCGTGCGCAACCGCGCAGCAAGGGCCCGCAATCTCAAGGCACGGATGGTCCGCGACAGCCTCACCGGCCTGTACAACCACACGCATATCCTGCAATTGCTCGAAGACTGCTCGTTCCGCGCCCGCCGCGAAAGCAAGCCGCTGAGCTTTGCCATGCTCGACATCGACCACTTCAAACGGGTCAATGACAGCCACGGCCACCCCATGGGCGACCGGGTGATCAAGAGCCTGGCGCTGTTTCTCAAGCAACGCCTGCGCAAAACCGACTTCATCGGCCGATACGGTGGCGAAGAATTCGCCATCGTCATGCCGGACACCGATATCGAAGCGGCCTACAACGTGCTCGATGAAATCCGTCAGCGTTTTGCCGAGATTCACTACCCCGCGCAACCCCAGGATCTGTGGTGCACCTTCAGTGCCGGGGTGGTGGAGTTATGCGAAAGCTCTGACAGCCTGATGATGGCCAGCCAGGCAGACGAGGCGCTGTACCGTGCCAAGGGTGGCGGACGCAATCGCGTACAGGCCGCTCGCACATCAAAGCAAAGTGCCACTTTTTTATCGGAATCGACCGATACGGTCATAACCCTGTAACAGAAACGCAATAACTTCAGGCACTTACCATTTCTGCCGTTGGTAGTCCGTAATGCGCCTGAAGCTGCTGACCAATCTCAATACCCTCCTTCTGGTGGCCGTGTGCGTGGCCCTCGGCGCTACGCTGTGGTGGTCGCAGAAAGCCCTTGAGCGTCCGTATCTATTAATGGAGCGCTACCTGGGCCTGTCGCAGCAATTTCAGAATGAAGTCGCCCGCAGCATCGAGGATTATCTTGGCAGCGGCGATGCACTGCGCCTGAGCAGTGCCGCCCAAGGCATCGACAGCCTGCAAAAACAGCTCGGCGAATTGCCACCGGCCTTGGCCGAGACGTTGCGTCCCAGCCTGTCGACCCTTGAAGAATTCAGCAAAACCGACCTGCTGGCCGCCGGCAAACTGGCAGGCGACCCGCAGGCCTTGCTGCTGCAGGCCGAACGGGAACTGAGTGCCAGCCTCGATCAGCTCAGCCAGTACGCCAGCGGTAATGCGACCTACCTGACGCCGCTGCTCACCGCGTCGCAGCACTTGGGCAAATTGTCGCTGGCGCGGGACAAATTGGTCAGCAGCGGCCGCAGTGAACTGGCCGCCGATGTCGAACGCGAAGTCGCCAACATCCGTACCCAGGCCGAAAAACTGGACGCCCTGCCGTTGCTGGGCGTGACCACCAGCAGCGAATCGAACACCGATGACTTCGCCTCGATGATGGGCCTTGAGAACAAGGAAAAAACCGTCGCCGAAGATGCTGGCGTCGGCCTCAAGCGCGAGCTCAACAGCCTGCTCACCCGCTACCCGGCCGAACTCTCGCGCACCCGCGATCAAATCCGCAAACGCGCCGACCTCAGCTCCGCGACGCACTTGAAAATCGCCGACGTGCAACAGGCCATCGCCGGACTGGAACCGGTGGTACGCGCCCAGCACGGGCAGATCCAGGGTGAAGTGCGGCTGATGCAAGGCGTGATGATCGGCTTGATCCTGTTGATCGCGCTGCTGATCGACACCCTGCAACGCAAACTGGCCCGGACCCTGACCAACCTTGCCCCGGCCCTGTCGACCTGGGCCGAAGGTGACTTCAGCCGCGACATTCAACTGGGCAACACCAACCGCGAATTGCATGACATTGAAGCCTCGCTCAACCGCTTGCGCGCGTATCTGGTGGACCTGGTGGGGACCATTCGCCTCAATGCCGAGCAAGTGGCCGGCAGCAGCCGCACCCTGGCCGATCTGAGCAACGACCTGCATAGCGGCGCCGAGCATCAGGCCGGCGATACGGCGCTGATCCGCGACTCCCTCAGCGAGCTGGAAGCGACCATTCAGCAAGTCGCCGGCGATGCCAGCCAGGCTGCCGACGCCAGCCGCCACGCCGGCCTGGCCGTGGAGCACGGACAGAAAGTCATCGGCCTGAGCCTCACCGGCCTGCATGCACTGGTGGGAGAAGTGCAAGGCAATGCGCAGATGATCGAACACCTGGCCGAAGAGTCGGCCACCATTGGCGGCGTGTTGACGGTGATCCGCTCAATTGCCGACCAGACCAATCTGCTGGCCTTGAACGCGGCCATCGAAGCGGCCCGCGCCGGGGAAATGGGACGAGGCTTTGCGGTGGTGGCGGAAGAGGTTCGCTCACTGGCGCAACGTACTGCCGGGGCCACCGCAGAAATCCAGACGCTGATCGCAGGACTGCAAACCGCTGCGCGGCAATCGGTGGAAGGCATGCGTGCCCAGGTCGAACACGCCGAAGCCACGGCCAACCAGGCCCAGGCCGCCGATGGCGCGCTGGATAAAATCGTCGGGGCGATCCAGACCATTTCCGACACGGCAGTGCGCATCGCCGATGTCACCGCCCAGCAAAGCGGCGCTGTCAGCGAGATCCGTGACCACAGTGAGCGAATTCATCAGTTGGGCGGGGATAACCTGCTGCGCATTGGCGAAGGCCGTGAGCAAGGGGAGAATTTGCTGGTGCTGGGTGGGCGATTGCACACCGCCGTTCAAGCTTTTCGCGTCTGACACACCGCCATCGCGAGCAAGCTCGCTCCCACATTGGAATGTTGTCCCTGTGGGAGCGAGCCTGCTCGCGATGGCGTCAGAACATTCACAGCAAGACTCCTGCTCTGCACGCCTGGCCACTGTCCGCTATCATCCCCCCAATTCCGATACGCGAGATCGTCATGCGCCGTCTGCTCTGCCTGCTGTTTTTAGTGTTCGCCCTGCCGGCCAGCGCCACCGGCTTGCTGGAGAACCGCCCCAGCTCCACCTTGGGCTCGATCAACAACAGCGCCGATTTCCTGCCGGTGCGCGAAGCCTTCCAACTGAGTCTGGTAGAAAGCACGCCCCAATCGATCAAGCTGCGCTTCGTCGCCACCGAAGGTTATTACCTCTACCGCCACCGTTTTCAGTTTCACGCCGATCCAGCCGATGTTGTCCTCGGCCCGGCAAAACTGCCCGACGGTCAGAAAAAGCACGATGAATACTTCGGCGACGTCGAGGTCTACCACGGCATTCTCGACGTCGAGTTGCCGCGCACCGATCAACGCGCCTTCACCCTGGCCGTGACCTATCAGGGTTGCGCCGACAAAGGCCTGTGCTATCCGCCGGAAACCGAGCGCCTGAGCATCGACGGCAGCGGCGCTCCGGCGCCGGTTTATCCATGGAGCTGGCGCGAACTGGCGTTGTTTTTCCTCGCGGGCCTGGGCCTGACGTTCACGCCCTGCGTGCTGCCCATGCTGCCGATCCTGTCCGGCGTGGTGCTACGCGGCCAGGTGGGTGGCTGGCGCGGTTTCAATCTGTCTCTGGCCTATGTGCTGCCGATGGCTGCCTGCTTTGCCCTGCTCGGTGCGCTGATGGGGCTGTTCGGTGCCCAGCTCAATCTACAGGCGCGGCTGCAATCGGCCTGGGTGCTGGTGCCGTTCGCGATGTTTTTCGCCGTGTTTGCATTGGCGATGTTCGGTGTATTCGAACTCAAATTGCCGCACGCCATCAGCAGTCGCCTGGACCGCATCGCCGGTCGTACCAAAGGCGGATCACTGTGGGGCGCCGCGGTGTTGGGCGTGGTCTCCAGCTTGCTGGTTTCACCCTGTGTTTCGGCGCCATTGGCCGGTGCGCTGCTGTACATCAGTGCCAGTGGCGATGCGCTGGGCGGTGGCCTGAAACTGTTCATGCTCGGCCTCGGCATGGGTGCTCCGCTGTTGCTGGTGGCCACCGGTGGCGCAGCCTGGCTGCCGAAAAGCGGTCCGTGGCTGGTCTACGTGAAAAACGCGATAGGTGTGTTGTTGCTCGGGTTGGCCGTCGGGCTGCTCGGCCGCGTCCTTCCGGGTCAGGTCACCTTGCTGCTGATCGGTTTGCTGGCCGGCGGTGTCGGCTTGTTCATGGGGGCGCTGGAGTTCGTCTATAAACCACCGCGCAAACGCCTGGGCCAATTGCTCGGCATGTTTTTGCTGTTTTACGCGCTGGCTTGCTGGTATGGCGCCTTCAGCGGCCAGACCGACCCGCTCAACCCGATTGGCCAGCCCCGCACCGTCGACAACAGCGGACCCGTGCAAAACACCAGCGCCTGGCAAACCGTCAGCACGCCGGCCGATCTGGACCGCGCACTCGCCGACGCCCGATCATCCGGCACACCGCTGCTGCTCGACTGGTACGCCGACTGGTGCATCAGCTGCAAAGTCATCGAGCATGAGGTGCTGGACGACCCGATCGTCGTCGAACGCCTCAAGGGTTACCGACTGATCCGCTTCGACATCACCGCCAGCAATGCCGAACAACGCGCCCTGCTCGACCGCTACCACTTGTTCGGTCCTCCAGCGCTGATGTTTTTTGGCAAGGACGGCGTCGAACGTGCCGAGGTGCGGGTGATCGGTGAGATCAATGCCAAAGACTTCGCCGAACGTGTTACCAGGGCGAATGACCAAATTTAATCAAGCAGTCATATATTTCGCGCAAACATCGGTCATCGTGCTGGCTATTGCAGAGAACTGGACAGTCACAAAGGCTTTGCGGCATAGTCGCCGGGTTCTGACAATTGCTCACGGAAAATAAAGGAACAGCCGATGGCGACCCTACTGGTTCTGCACGGACCCAACCTGAACTTGCTCGGCACTCGCGAACCGGGCACCTACGGCGCCACGACGCTGGCGCAGATCAACCAGGATCTGGAACGCCGTGCCCGCGAAGCCGGTCACCATTTGCTGCACCTGCAAAGCAATGCCGAGTACGAATTGATCGACCGCATCCACGCTGCCAGCAGCGAAGGCGTGGACTTCATTCTGATCAACCCAGCAGCTTTTACACATACAAGTGTCGCATTACGTGACGCGCTGCTGGCTGTGAGCATCCCATTCATCGAAGTGCATTTGTCTAACGTGCACAAACGCGAACCTTTCCGCCATCACTCTTACTTCTCCGACGTAGCGGTGGGAGTGATCTGCGGCCTTGGCGCCAGCGGTTATCGACTGGCCCTGGAGGCCGCCCTAGAGCAGCTTGAAAGACAGGCAACAGCTTGAACAACAAGCGTTAAACGCCCCTGACCGACCCTTGGGAGTTGATGATTCATGGATATCCGTAAAGTTAAGAAACTGATCGAATTGCTGGAAGAGTCCGGCATCGACGAGCTCGAGATCAAGGAAGGCGAAGAGTCCGTACGCATCAGCCGTCATAGCAAGACCCCGGCTCAGCAGTACTACGCGCCGGCTCCAATGCCTGCTCCGGTTGCCGCGCCTGCCGCTGCCGCCGCTCCGGCTGCCGCTGCTGCACCTGCCGCCGCCGCTCCAGCACTGAACGGTGCCGTTGCCCGTTCGCCGATGGTCGGTACGTTCTATCGCAAGTCTTCGCCAACCTCGCCGTCCTTCGTAGAAGTCGGCCAGACCGTGAAGAAAGGCGACACCCTGTGCATCGTTGAAGCCATGAAGATGATGAACCACATCGAAGCTGAAACCAGCGGTGTGATCGAATCCATCCTCGTCGAAGACGGCCAGCCGGTTGAGTACGACCAACCGCTGTTCACCATCGTTTGAACCGCGGAGAGCCTTTGATGACTGCGAAGTTGGAAAAAGTTCTGATCGCCAACCGCGGTGAGATCGCCCTGCGGATCCTGCGCGCCTGCAAAGAGATGGGCATCAAGACCGTCGCCGTTTACTCCAAGGCTGACAAGGAACTGATGCACCTGGGCCTGGCAGACGAATCCGTCTGCATCGGTCCGGCATCGGCCGCCCACTCCTACCTGCACATTCCGGCAATCATCGCCGCGGCCGAAGTGACTGGCGCCACCGCCATTCACCCGGGCTACGGCTTCCTTGCGGAAAACGCCGACTTCGCCGAACAGGTCGAGAAATCCGGCTTCGCGTTCATTGGCCCGAAAGCCGAAACCATTCGCCTGATGGGCGACAAGGTATCGGCCAAGCACGCCATGATCGCTGCTGGCGTACCGACCGTTCCGGGCTCTGACGGCCCGTTGCCGGAAGACGAAGAAACCGCTCTGCGCATTGGTCGCGAAGTTGGCTACCCGGTGATCATCAAAGCCGCTGGCGGCGGCGGTGGTCGTGGCATGCGCGTTGTACACAAGGAAGAAGACCTGATTTCCTCGGCGAAACTGACCCGCTCCGAAGCGGGCGCAGCGTTCGGCAACCCGATGGTTTATCTGGAAAAATTCCTGACCAACCCACGTCACGTGGAAGTCCAGGTACTTTCCGATGGCCAGGGCCACGCTATCCATCTGGGCGACCGCGACTGCTCGCTGCAGCGCCGTCACCAGAAGGTTCTTGAAGAAGCGCCGGCACCGGGCATCGACGAGAACGCACGTGAGGAAGTCCTCGCACGCTGCGTCAAGGCGTGCATCGACATCGGCTACCGTGGCGCAGGTACTTTCGAGTTCCTGTACGAAAACGGTCGCTTCTACTTCATCGAGATGAACACTCGTGTCCAGGTAGAGCACCCGGTTTCGGAAATGGTCACCGGCATCGACATCGTCAAGGAGATGCTCAGCATCGCCGCCGGCAACAAGCTGTCGTTCACCCAGGATGACGTGGTCATCCGTGGTCACGCGCTGGAATGCCGGATCAACGCCGAAGACCCGAAAACCTTCATGCCGAGCCCGGGCACGGTCAAGCATTTCCACGCCCCAGGCGGCAACGGCGTTCGCGTCGACTCGCACCTGTACAGTGGCTATGCCGTTCCGCCGAACTACGATTCGTTGATCGGCAAGCTGATCACCTACGGCGCAACCCGCGACGAAGCCATGGCGCGCATGCGCAATGCGCTGGACGAAATCGTGGTCGACGGGATCAAGACCAACATCCCGCTGCACCGCGACCTGACCCGCGATGAAGGCTTCTGCAAAGGGGGCGTGAACATTCACTACCTCGAGCACAAGCTGGCTGGCGAAAAGCACTAAGCTTTAGCTGGCACAAAACAAAGCCGCCTTCGGGCGGCTTTGTTGTTTCTGGACATTGCAACAACCCATGTAGCAGCTGGCGAAGCCTGCGTTCGGCTGCGCAGCAGTCGTAAAACCTGAGTGCGAGGTCTACCTGAATTCACGACTGCTGCGCAGCCGAACGCAGGCTTCGCCAGCTGCTACAAGCGGCATCACAGCGAGCCAATCCCACAAAAGCCCCGCGCTCGCGTAAACTTGCGCGCTTCTCGCAGCCCGCTAGGCTGCAATCAACATTTTTCAAAGGTGCCCGCCATGCCTTGGCTGCAAGTACGTCTCGCCATCAGCCCAGAACAAGCCGAAACCTATGAAGACGCTTTCCTTGAAGTGGGCGCCGTGTCGGTGACCTTCATGGACGCCGAAGATCAGCCGATCTTCGAGCCGGAACTCAACACCACGCCGCTGTGGTCCCACACTCACCTGCTGGCCCTGTTCGAAGGTGGCACCGAGCCCGGCCCGGTACTGGCCCATCTGGAGCTGTTGACCGGCAGCCCGCTGCCCGAGCACCACAGCGAAGTGATCGAAGACCAGGACTGGGAACGCAGCTGGATGGACAATTTCCAGCCAATGCGTTTCGGCCAGCGCCTGTGGATCGTGCCGAGCTGGCACGCCGCGCCGGAACCGGATGCCGTGAATTTGCTGCTGGACCCGGGCCTGGCGTTCGGCACCGGCACCCACCCGACCACCGCGTTGTGCCTGGAATGGCTTGACGGCCAGGACCTGAAGGACTGCAACGTGCTGGACTTCGGCTGCGGTTCGGGGATCCTGGCGATCGCCGCGCTGTTGCTGGGCGCCAGGGAAGCCGTGGGCACCGACATCGACGTGCAGGCGCTGGAAGCCTCCCGCGACAATGCCGGGCGCAACAACATCGCCGAACACCTGTTCCCGCTGTACCTGCCGGAAGATTTGCCGCAAGTGCAGGCCGACGTGCTGGTGGCCAACATTCTCGCCGGCCCGCTGGTTTCCCTGGCGCCGCAGCTGTCCGGCCTGGTCAAGTCCGGCGGGCGCCTGGCGCTGTCGGGCATCCTCGCCGAACAAGGTGACGAAGTCGCTGCCGCCTACGCCAAGGACTTCGATCTGGATCCGATCGCCAATCGCGATGGTTGGGTGCGCATCACTGGCCGTCGGCGCTAGAATGGCTGCCTGCATAATCCGGATCGCCGCATGACCGATAGCTTCGTCACCCAGTGCCCGCATTGCCAAACCAGCTTCCGCGTCAGCCATGCCCAGTTGAGCGTGGCTCGCGGGGTGGTTCGCTGCGGCTCCTGTCTGCAGGTGTTCAATGCCGCCAGGCAGTTGCTCGAGCAGGCCGGCAAGGAACCAGCGGTTGCGACGCCGCTCCCGCCTGTACAGCCTGCCCAGCCCCTCGAACCATCGCCGCCGCGCGCCATCAGCCAAAAGCAATGGAGCGCGACCGAGCTGGATCTGGACAGTCTCGACCTCGACGAAGAACTCGCCCGGCTCGAACAGCGGGAAATCCAGCCGGCCACCGAGCTCGGCCGCCATCGCGACGACTCGCTGAGCGCCCGTCGCGACAGCACCGGGCAGGATGACGAGGAGCCGTGGTCCGACAGCCTGTTCAGTGAGTCGGCGGCCGATCGTGCGCAAGTCGACGAACCGTTCGACAGCCTTGAATCGCCAGAGCCGACGGTCGAACCGGGCAAAGCCTCACGCACCGAACCTTCGCTGTCTCTGGAACCGGTTGATCTCGACGACGAGCCGCAACCACCCCATTTACGCCTGCACGACCCACTCGATGCGCCACTGAGCCACGAACGCCTGTCGGCGGCCGACGAGAGCGAATCCGACGACAACCTGCCCTCGATCGAACCGCTGCGCAAGCGGCGCGAACGCAGTGAGCCGGGCGTGCGTGCCGAAGTGCTGCAAGACCTGACCGACGACCCGCTGCAACTGGACTGGCAAAAACGCCGCTCGCCCTGGGGCCGGCGGCTGCTGTGGTTGCTGCTGGTGCTGATTGCCGCTGGCGCCCTCGCCGGCCAGTACATTGCCTACCATTTCGACGAACTGGCGCGACAGGATCAATATCGTCCGTGGTTCCAGCAACTGTGCCCGCAAATCGGCTGCACCGTGCCCTCCAAGGTCGACATCGCGAAAATCAAAAGCAGCAACCTGGTGGTGCGCAGCCATCCCGACTTCAATGGCGCACTGGTGGTCGATGCGATCATCTATAACCGCGCGCCCTTCTCCCAGCCCTTCCCGCTGCTGGAACTGCGCTTCGCCGACCTCAATGGCCACCTGATCGCCAGTCGCCGCTTCAAACCCGGCGAGTACCTCAATGGCGATCTCGAAGGCATGGCGGAAATGCCTCCGCAAACGCCGATCCACATCGCCCTGGACATTCTCGACCCTGGTGCCAAGGCCGTGAACTACAGTCTGAGCTTTCACTCTCCGGAGTGAAACGCTTGATCGCTCCCGGATTAACGTCGGCTTTCTGACTCCCCCTGGCAAACCAAACCACGGGTAATAACAGAATAACTGTTCAGAATTTGTTCAATTCAGCCTTTATCCAGTCATCGAGAGCGGGTATCATGCCAACCCTTTTTCGAACTCTAATGATCCGGCCCCACAACAGGGAAGTCCTATGTCGGCGGTACGCATCGGCCCATACACATTACATAACAGCTTGATTCTCGCCCCCATGGCGGGTGTCACCGACCAGCCCTTTCGTCAGCTGTGCAAGCGCTTGGGCGCGGGACTGGTCGTCTCGGAAATGGTCACCAGCGACATGAGTTTGTGGAACACCCGCAAATCGCGCATGCGCATGATCCACGAAGGTGATCCCGAGCCACGCTCGGTACAGATCGCCGGTGGAGACGCGCAGATGCTGGCGGACGCCGCCCGTGCCAACGTTGAAATGGGCGCGCAGATTATTGATATCAACATGGGCTGTCCGGCCAAAAAAGTCTGCAACAAGGCTGCCGGTTCCGCACTGTTGAAAGATGAAGCCCTGGTAACCGAGATCCTGCAGGCCGTCGTGGCTGCGGTCGATGTGCCGGTTACCCTGAAGATCCGGACCGGCTGGGACCGGGACAACAAGAACGGCCTGACGGTGGCGAAGATTGCCGAACAGGCAGGCATTACGGCGCTGGCGGTGCATGGCCGCACCCGTGCCGACCTGTACACCGGTGAGGCCGAGTACGACACCATTGCCGCAATCAAGCAGGCGGTGTCGATTCCGGTCTTCGCCAACGGCGATATCGATTCGCCGGAAAAAGCCCGGTACGTGCTCGACGCGACCGGTGCCGATGGTTTGTTGATTGGCCGGGCTGCCCAGGGGCGGCCATGGATTTTTCGCGAGATCGACCATTTCCTGCGTACCGGCGAGAAACTCCCGGTGCTGGAACTGATCGAGGTGGAACGCATTCTGCTAGAGCATCTGGCTGCCCTGCACGCCTTCTATGGTGATGTCATGGGTGTACGCATTGCTCGAAAGCATGTGGGCTGGTATCTCGCAACCCTGCCGGGCGCCAGGGAGTTTCGCGCCCACTTCAATCGTTTGGATGGTACGGATACACAATGCGCCAACGTTCGGGCGTTTTTCGCCGAGCGTTACAAGAGCCTGACAGGGGACGGAGAGTGGGTGGCCGCATGACGATGATGACCGAGACTTTAGTGAGTGGAACAACACCCGTGAGCGACAACGTGAATTTGAAACAGCACCTCAATACGCCAAGCGAAGAAGGCCAGACCCTTCGCGGGAGTGTCGAGAAGGCGCTGCACAATTATTTCGCCCACCTTGAGGGCGCTGCCGTCACGGATGTGTACAACCTGGTGCTCTCCGAAGTCGAGGCTCCCCTGCTCGAGTGCGTGATGAATTACGTCAAGGGCAACCAGACCAAGGCCAGCGAGCTGCTCGGGCTGAACCGGGGCACGCTGCGCAAGAAACTCAAGCAGTACGATTTGCTGTAAGCATTCAATCAAACCAGAAAGGCGCCCGCGTAAAACCGGTCGCCTTTTTTGCTGACTCCTTTGCTTTTGATGGAAATTGAAATGACCGACCAGACTACCCGCCTGCCGATCCGCCGCGCTTTGATCAGCGTTTCCGACAAGACCGGGATCCTCGAATTCGCCAAGGAGCTTGAAGCCCTGGGCGTCGAGATCCTCTCCACCGGCGGGACGTTCAAGCTGCTGCAGGACAACGGCGTTGCCGCAGTGGAAGTCGCGGATTACACCGGTTTCGCAGAAATGATGGACGGCCGGGTGAAGACCCTGCACCCGAAAATCCACGGCGGGATCCTCGGTCGTCGCGGTATCGACGACGCGATCATGAACGAACACGGCATCAAGCCGATCGACCTGGTAGCGGTCAACCTGTACCCGTTCGAAGCCACCATCAGCAAGCCGGGCTGCGACCTGCCGACCGCCATCGAGAACATCGACATCGGCGGCCCGACCATGGTCCGTTCCGCAGCCAAGAACCACAAGGACGTGGCCATCGTGGTCAACGCCAGCGATTACGCCAGCGTCCTGGAAAACCTCAAGGCCGGCGGCCTGACCTACGCTCAGCGTTTCGACCTGATGCTCAAGGCCTTCGAGCACACCGCCGCCTACGACGGCATGATCGCCAACTACATGGGCACCGTGAACCAGGCTGCCGATACCCTCAGCACAGAAGGTCGCAACGAGTTCCCGCGCACCTTCAACAGCCAGTTCATCAAGGCCCAGGAAATGCGCTACGGCGAGAACCCGCACCAGAGCGCGGCGTTCTACGTGGAAGCCAAGCCTGCCGAAGTCGGCATCGCCACCGCGACCCAACTGCAAGGCAAGGAACTGTCGTACAACAACGTGGCCGACACCGATGCCGCGCTGGAATGCGTGAAGAGCTTCGTCAAGCCGGCTTGCGTGATCGTCAAGCACGCCAACCCGTGCGGCGTGGCTGTCAGCCCTGACGCCGAAGGCGGCATCCGCAAGGCCTACGACCTGGCCTACGCCACCGACACCGAATCCGCGTTCGGCGGCATCATCGCCTTCAACCGCGAACTGGACGCCGAGACCGCCAAGGCCATCGTCGAACGCCAGTTCGTCGAAGTGATCATTGCCCCGAGCGTCAGCGAAGAAGCCCGCGCCATTGTCGCCGCCAAAGCCAACGTACGCCTGCTGGCCTGCGGCGAGTGGTCGGCTGACCGCGCCGCTGCCTGGGACTACAAACGCGTCAACGGTGGCCTGCTGGTGCAGAGCCGCGACATCGGCATGATCGGCGCCGACGACCTGAAAGTGGTGACCAGGCGCGCACCGACCGAACAGGAAATCAACGACCTGATCTTCGCCTGGAAAGTCGCCAAGTACGTGAAGTCCAACGCCATCGTCTACGCCAAGAATCGCCAGACCATCGGTGTCGGCGCCGGCCAGATGAGCCGCGTGAACTCGGCGCGTATCGCCGCGATCAAGGCAGAACATGCCGGCTTGCAGGTAGCCGGTTCGGTGATGGCTTCCGACGCATTCTTCCCGTTTCGCGACGGTCTGGACAATGCGGCCAAGGCCGGCGTGACTGCCGTGATCCAGCCAGGCGGTTCGATGCGTGATGCTGAAGTGATTGCTGCTGCCGACGAAGCCGGTATCGCAATGGTCTTTACGGGCATGCGCCACTTCCGTCACTGATCCGACAACGGTCGCACTGAAACCGGCATCTGCTGCGTTGGAGCCGACCTCGATGATGCTCATTGCCAAAAGGCAACTCCGCTCATCGAGGCCGACTCCGCCTTGCATCTACCGGCTTCATTGCGACCTCCTATAGCGTGAAGCGCTTTAGGCTCTAAAACAGAATTAGCGTCATCCGAGGTTTTTGAAATGAATGTTTTGATCATTGGCAGCGGTGGCCGTGAACACGCACTGGCCTGGAAAGTGGCTCAGGATCCGCGCGTACAGAAGGTGTTCGTGGCTCCGGGCAACGCCGGTACCGCCATCGAAGCCAAGTGCGAGAACGTCGCCATCGACGTACTGGCGCTTGAGCAACTGGCAGACTTTGCCGAGAAAAACGTTTCCCTGACCATCGTTGGCCCTGAAGTGCCGCTGGTTGCCGGTGTTGTGGATCTGTTCCGCAGCCGTGGCCTCGATTGCTTCGGTCCGACCGCTGGCGCGGCACAGCTTGAAGGTTCGAAAGCCTTCACCAAGGACTTCCTGGCTCGCCACAAGATCCCGACTGCCGACTACCAGAATTTCACCGAAATCGAACCGGCCCTCGCTTACCTGCGTGAAAAAGGCGCTCCGATCGTGATCAAGGCCGATGGCCTGGCCGCCGGTAAAGGCGTGATCGTCGCCATGACCCTGGCCGAAGCCGAAGACGCCGTGCGCGACATGCTGGCGGGCAATGCCTTTGGCGATGCGGGTTCGCGTGTGGTCATCGAAGAGTTCCTGGACGGCGAAGAAGCCAGCTTCATCGTCATGGTCGACGGCAAGAACGTGCTGCCGATGGCCACCAGCCAGGACCACAAACGCGTCGGTGACGGCGACACCGGCCCGAACACCGGCGGCATGGGTGCTTACTCCCCGGCGCCAGTGGTCACCGCCGAAGTGCACAAGCGCGTCATGGACCTGGTGATCTGGCCGACCGTGCGCGGCATGGCCGAGGAAGGCAACGTCTATACTGGTTTCCTGTACGCCGGCCTGATGATCGACAAGGCTGGTAACCCAAAAGTCATCGAGTTCAACTGCCGCTTCGGCGACCCTGAGACCCAGCCGGTAATGCTGCGCCTGCAGTCGAGCCTGGTGCTGCTGGTCGAGGCCGCCCTGGCCCAGGCGCTGGACAAAGTAGAAGCACAATGGGATCCACGCCCTAGCGTCGGTATCGTCCTGGCCGCTGGCGGCTATCCTGGTGACTACGCCAAAGGCGCAGCCATCAAGGGGCTGGATGCAGCCGCCGCACTGGAAGGCAAGGTTTTCCACGCCGGCACTGCGCTCAAGGACGGTCAAGTCGTAACGGCCGGTGGTCGGGTGTTGTGCGCCACAGCCATGGGTGCCAGCGTCGACGCTGCACAGCAGCAGGCCTACAAGCTGGCGGCTACGATTGACTGGGAAGGCTGTTTCTATCGCAAGGACATTGGCTACCGCGCCATTGCCCGCGAGCGCGGCGAAAGTCAGGAATAAGGTAAACACCACGCCAGGCAGGGATCGCGATTCCTTGCCTGGCTATTCCGGCGCCGCGCATCGTTATATTCTGGCATCAACCTAAGAAGGGATTTCGCCGTGCGCTGGCTCAGGATTGCCATAAGCTTAACCGTCACGCTGTTGACCTTGCTCTGCATGCTACCGGCCCAGGCCGCGCAAGGCAGTGGCTGGGCGGTATTGCTTGACGAACAGGGCGACCTGCAACTGAGCGATATCCGTTCCGCTCGTTACACCAATCAATTCAGCCCCATCGAACTCGACCGCATTACCGCGGCCGAACCCGATGGCGCGTTATGGCTGCGATTCAGGCTTGCACCCGGCAAACACGAACAATTGCTGCGGGTGTTCGCGCCTGACCTGCGCCAGTTCAACATGTACGTACTGGACGGCGACAGGCTGATCGAGCAATCCAGCACAGGCAACGAACAGCCCCAATCCGAGCGTCCATTACCCGGCAGCGACCTCATGCTGGCCCTGCCGCAAAGCGACAGCCCCCTGGACGTCTACCTGCGACTGGCCTCCGACCACCAGTTACGGCCCTACATCACCCTGCAATCGGCGGTCATCGCGGCTGCCAACCAGAACCAGACGCTGATCTATGGCCTGCTGTTCGGTTGCATCGCCATGCTGATCCTGCACAATCTCATCCGCTACGCCTACACCCGCTCGCACAGCGCCCTCTGGCTGGCAGCGTGCGAAGGGCTGTTGATGCTCAGCCTGCTGCTGTTGCTGAACCTCGCCGGCCCTTTGCTACCGGACTGGCACGCAGTGCAAACGCCGGGGGCTTACCTGGCATTGCTGCTGACTGCGCCCGGCGGCCTGATGCTTGCCTATCGCTTCTTCTCCCCGCTCGGGCCACATCCGCTGAACCGGTTGCTGCTCGGCGAGGTCCTGCTCATCACCGCTTGCGGCCTGATGCTGCTGTTCGTCAATACCTTGCCGCTGAACTTCATTACCTACGGCCTGGTGGCCCTGGCAGGCCTGACCATGCTGTTCATCAGCGCCTATCACTGGCAAAAAGGTTATCGCCCGGCTCGCCTCTTCGTGGCAGCCATGGTGGTGTTCAACCTCGGGACACTGGTCATCCTGCCCGCCCTGTTGGGGCTGACCCTGATCGAACCCCATGGTCTGATCACTACATTGCTGGTGCTCATCTGCATCAGCGGCCTGCTGATGAGCATTGCGTTGAGCGAGCGCCAGCGCCGCATCATGGAAGACCGTTTCAGCATCAGTCGCGACCTGGCGGCCAGCAACGCCGAGATCAACGCCAAGGCCGAGTTCCTGGCAAAGATCAGCCATGAGATCCGCACCCCGATGAACGGCGTCCTCGGCATGACCGAGCTGCTGCTGGGCACGCCGCTTTCGGTCAAGCAACGCGACTATGTGCAGACAATCCACAGCGCCGGCAACGAGCTGCTGACACTGATCAACGAAATTCTCGACATTTCCAGACTCGAGTCCGGGCAGATCGAACTGGACGATGTGCAGTTCGACCTCAACGCGCTGATCGAAGACTGCCTGAGTATCTTCCGCGCCAAGGCCGAGCAGCAAAACGTCGAGTTGATCAGCTTCATCCAGCCACAGGTGCCGCGGGTGATCAGCGGTGATCCGACACGTCTGCGCCAGACGCTGTTGAGCCTGCTTGAAAACGCCCTGAAAAAAACCGATGAAGGCGAAATCCTGATCGTCGTGGCGCTCGACGAGCGCGACACCAAACCACGCCTGCGTATCGCCGTGCAGGACAGTGGCGAGCCCATGGAAGCTGAAGAGCGCGACGCCCTGATGCACGCCGAACTGCACAGCCGGCATTTTCTTTCGGCCACCCACCTGGGCGGCAACCTGGGGCTGGTGATTGCCCGCCAACTGATCCGCTTGATGCAGGGAGAATTCGGGATCAAGAGTGGCAGCAACCAGGGCAGCACTCTGTGGTTGACCCTGCCACTGGACCCGGATCGCCTCGAACACCCGACCTCCGATCTCGACGGCCCGCTGCAAGGTGCTCGGGTATTGGTGGTGGACGACAACGACACCTGCCGCAAGGTGCTGGTGCAGCAATGCAGCGCCTGGGGCCTGAACGTCAGCGCCGCGCCTTCCGGCAAGGAAGCGCTGGCACTGCTGCGCACCAAGGCTCATTTGCGCGATTACTTCGATGTGGTCCTGCTGGACCAGAACATGCCCGGCATGACCGGCATGCAACTGGCGGCCAAAATCAAGGAAGATCCGAGCCTGAACCATGACATCCTGCTGATCATGCTCACCGGCATCAGCAATGCGCCGAGCAAGATCATCGCGCGCAACTCCGGGATCAAGCGCATCCTCGCCAAACCGGTGGCCGGCTACACCCTCAAGACCACCCTGGCCGACGAACTGACCCAACGCAACAAAGGTCTCGTCGCCACCCACCCAGTGCAAAGCGGCCCGGCTCTGCCGATCAAGGTCCCCTGCGACTTCCGCATTCTGGTGGCCGAAGACAACAGCATTTCGACCAAGGTGATCCGCGGCATGCTGAGCAAGCTCAACCTGCAACCGGATACCGCCTGCAACGGCGAAGAAGCCTTGCAGGCGATGAAGGCCCAGCGCTACGACCTGGTGCTGATGGACTGCGAAATGCCGATCCTCGACGGCTTCTCGGCCACCCAGCAATTGCGTGCCTGGGAAGTCAGCAACCAGCGGGTCCGTACCCCCGTGGTGGCATTGACCGCCCATATCCTGGCCGAACACAAAGAGCGTGCGCGTCAGGCCGGCATGGACGGACACATGGCCAAGCCGGTCGAACTGTCGCAGTTGCGCGAATTGATCGAACACTGGGTCGCCCAGCGTGACCAGCAGAATCGCGCAACGACCCAAACGTCCTGAGCCGACAGACTGCGCAACCCCTGATAGACTCCCCCTCGACTTCCCTCGCCAGTGAGCCCGGCACCATGCTCCATGAGTTGTTCAGCGTTTACCTGAAGATGCTGGTGCTCTACAGCCCATTCTTCGTGTTGTCCTGCTTCATCAGCCTGACCCGTGGTTATTCGCGCAAGGAACAGCGGCGGCTGGCCTGGAAAGTAGCGGTCGCCACCCTGGTCTCCAGCGTTCTGCTGTACTTGTTCGGCCGAGTGATTTTCAGTGTTTTCGGCATTACCGTGGACGCATTCCGCATTGGCGCCGGTAGCGTCCTGTTCATCTCGGCGCTGGGGATGGCACAAGGCAAATCGGCGGTACAGACCGACAACGTGCAGCAGGATGTCACTATCGTCCCGCTGACCATCCCGCTGACCGTCGGCCCCGGCACCATAGGTGCCTTGCTCGTGATGGGCGTGAGCCAGCCGCACTGGGACGACAAGCTCACCGCCATTGTCAGCATTGCCCTGGCCAGCTTCACCGTGGGGGTGGTGCTTTATCTGTCCAGCCGCATCGAACGCATACTCGGCGACCAGGGCTTGCAGATTGTCAGCCGCTTGATGGGGCTGTTCGTGTGTGCACTGGCGGCGCAGATTATCTTCACCGGGGTCAGGGGCTACCTGGTGCCTTGAAGCGGCGGCTTGTCCGAACCCGAAAACAAGGCCCTGCGCATCGATCACAGGGCCTTGTCGTTTATGGCGTGCAAAGCCTTTCAGTCAGGACTGGAGTTTGCGCACGAACACCTTGTTTGAATAAGCTTCGATTTTCTCGTGGACCCGTTTACGGTAGTTTTCAAACGCCCGTCGGTCGAACACAAACACCCCGCCATCGGGAATGATCGCCAGCTCTCGATCGAATTCGCGCCACAGGAAAAAGTCGCTTTCAATCACGGTCGCGCTGTAGCGCAAGCCCAGCAGGCAGACGACCACCTCACCCGAAGCGAGCCGCTCGCAAGGCGCGCACTTGAGGATACCCGAGCCGCCATTGGCAACATTGCCGCGAAAGAAGTCCCAGGCAAACTCATCCAGCCGCAACGCCTGATAGGTGTCCTCGAGGAGCTGGCTCAAGCGCTCCACGCCCAAGCGGCCAATCACGCTGTAACTGGCGCCAAGCAATTGTCGGACACTCGTGACCCGGATCGGCTCGGCCGGAACGATGGTCTTGAGCCTGCATCCCGCCTTGAGCAATCGCCCTTGAAAATAATCGAACCAGACCTTCCTCGACACTTGGTCCGGGTATTTCTCATTGGCCGCCAGTTCCGCGTACAACAGGCAGTCCTGTATATCCTCTTGGTCTTGCGAGTTTACCTGTTGGGTAAAGGACAACAGACAACCACCCACTACAACAGCATTAACAGACGCAGGCATATTTACCCCATACAGTCAGTGCTTTAATCGGTTACATCGATCAAAGCCTGCCCGCCTTATTGACCAGTCAATTGCTTGAAAAGACCATCGGCAAATTGGTCGTTGTAGGCATACATCATATTTTTCTTTCGTTCGAATGCACGTCGATTGAAATTGCGCACACCGGCACCCTGGAAAATCTGCAAACCCTGGGTCTTGTAAGTCACAAATAGAAAGTTGCCGTTGTATTCCTTGTCCACCAAGTCCAGGCCTCCCATCAACATGGACATGCCGCCGCTTGGCGTCGTAATGCAAGGCACAGCCTTGAAGCTGACGACGTCGTTTTTCTTGCTGCCGGCATCGACAATCTTCAGTGCGTCCTTATCGCCCTTGAGCTTGCTGAAACCCGACGCCACCAGGTTCAGGACGCTGCTTGCTCCACCGGAAACAACCGTCTCAAGCACTTGCAAAATCGCTTCATTCATCGTGATGGTGAGCTGTTTGCTGACGTATTTCTTGTAGGTGAAGCTTCCCGTCACCCAGCCCACCGCCAACAATGCCTCGTTGTACTTCAAGTAGCGGTCTTCGTTGCTGGTTCCGTTGGGCAGGCGCCGGACCACCGCTTCGGCAAACTGCTGGCAGTCCAGCGCATCCTGCCTGTCGTCCTCCGAAAGCGCCTGGTCGAACACCACCAGCGAGGGCCCTACTACCGAATCCCCCACACCTTGCGCTGACGAATCACTCGATACTGCGCCCAGGATCGAGGTGGAACGCTTGGTTCGCGCCCGTGGCACAACGTTTTTAAGTTCTGCCGCAATGCCTTCGAAATACTTATCCTGCATGGCATCATCAAATGCGACTTGAGCTACTGAGCAATCTTTTATATCGACCATTTAAACCTCCATTTAATCAATAAGCCGCCTCATGCGACCAGCTGAAAACTAAAGCGCGGAGTTGAGTCGGTCAAAATAAAAACACTCAGAACTTATTTCAGGAGTTATTAGAAAATAAAAAGGCCCGCGACAACTTTCGTCAATCGCAGGCCCTATCGTCAGTTATTGCCTTGAACATCAGCGACCTTTGAACAAAGCCGCTTTCACTCAGGTGGCTGGCTTGCTTGGGTACCAGCGCGGCGTGTAAACCCAATCACCGCCGCCGACCCGCGGAAAAACACAGGTCAGGGATGAGCCGATCAATACCATCGTGCGCATATCGACCTGGTCTGGGGTCAATTGGCCGAGGGTCGTGACGCGCAGTTTCTGACCCGGCCGGCCAATGTCCCGCCCCAACACGACAGGTGTTTGCGGCATACGGTGCCGGGCGACGATTTCAAGCGCCTGGCCCAGTTGCCATGGCCGCGAACGGGAAATCGGGTTGTAGAACGCCAGGGCCAGATCGGCTTGAGCGGCCAGGTCCAGGCGTTTTTCGATGATTGCCCAAGGCTTGAGGTTATCCGACAGCGACAGCACGCAGAAATCATGCCCCAGCGGTGCGCCGGCCTGGGCGGCCGTCGCCAGCGAGGCGGAAACCCCCGGCAGAATCTCGAGATCAACGTTATGCCAATGGACGTCGGTGGATTCATGCAGCGCTTCCAGCACCGCCGCAGCCATGGCAAAAACCCCCGGATCCCCCGAAGAAACCACCACCACCGAACGCCCCTGGGCTGCCAGTTCGAAGGCGTGGCGGGCGCGTTGCATCTCTTCGCGGTTGTCGGTGCAATGCAGCACCTGATCGGCGCGAAACGGCCCGGCCATGCGCACGTAGGTTTCGTAACCCAGCACGTCGGTTGCGCGGGCCAGTTCCGCCTTCACGGCCGGCACCATCAATTCGGCGGCGCCCGGCCCGAGGCCGATCACCGCCAGCCGTCCACGCGGGCGGCCGATCTGCAACGGGTCCAGCGGCTGCTCTGCCACTGCAATGGCAACGGTGTCGCTACCCAGCATGGAAACGGGCTGGCCTATGGCAGTACCCAGACGTTCGCCAAGCACCTTCTCAGCGCTGGCAAAACGCAGCGGCACGCCCAATTCAAGCGCCGCTTCGCGCAACCCCGGGCAGGCAATTTCGGTGTCGGGAGCCAACAGGCAGGCCAGCGACTGCAGGGCGATTCTTGCCTGATGCAACGCCTCGCGCACCGCTCCCGCGACGTTCACCAGACCAGCGTCCACAGCGACCACCACATTGCGCGGGTAGATCAACAATTCGTTGGCCGCAGGTGTCCGCTCGGCATGACTGACATGCACCGCCAATCGGGCCTGTGCATCTTCGGGCAACTGCGCCTGCGCCAGCCACGGGGCCTCACCCTCAATGCGCACCGTTTCACCGGCGAGCAAATCGGAAACGAAACGCTTGCCCAGTTCCAGATCGCCAAGGGCATAACCGCTGGGCGGGTTGAGCAGGCAAGTGCCAAAACGCAACTCGCCGCTGGTGGTGATCGCCGCCGCGACTTCAAGCGCGGCGGCAATCTCCCGCGCCATTACATTCACCCCGCCGAGACCGCCCAGCAGTGGAACCACGGCACTGCCGTCTTCGGCCACCACCAAAACCGGTGGCTCGGCGCCCTTTTCCAGCAACAAGGGTGCCAGCGTGCGGATCACGATCCCGGCCGCGCACAGGGCAATGATCGGAGTGCCCCGTTGATAAAGCTCGCGCAGGGTCGCACCGAACTCGTGATAAACCCGATCCGCGCCTTCGACCCGTTCGGCCAGGCCATGGATCAGGGCTTCGGGGTACACTTGCTGAATGCTGCGTGCGGTAGCGAGGCTGCCATTGCCAAGAATGACAATCGCCGGAACTGGACGGGTCATCAGCCTTGCCACCTTTCACCGGGAACGATGATCAACGAGAAGTACGGCGAGGACATCGGCTCGACCTGATCCAGCGGCACGATCTTCTGATTGGCCATGGTCGCCCGCTCGACGTACAACGCACGCTCGGCCAGACCGAGTTCTTCCAGCACCTGGCGAACCTTGGGAAAGTTGCGCCCCAGTTTCATGATCACCGCTGCATCGGCATCGGCCAGGCGACGCTTGAGTTCGTCGTGCGGCAGCACACCGGACAACACCGACAGACTCTGATTGCGATACACCAGCGGTGCACCGAGCACCGAGGCACCGCCGAGCATCGAGCACACACCGGGCACGACTTCGGCCTGATAGCGTTCGGCGAGCCGGTCATGCAGGTACATGTAGGAGCCGTAGAAAAACGGATCACCTTCACAGATCACCGCCACATCACGACCCGCATCGAGATGCGTGGCCAGTTCTTCGGCAGCGTCATCGTAAAAGTCGCTGATCACTTGCTCGTAGGACAACGGCGCCGGCAAGGCTTCAGTGGTCACCGGGTACACCAGCGGCAACAAATTCTGGGCAGCCTGCAGGTGCGCTTCGATGATGCCGAAGGCATTGCCCTTCTTGCCCTTGGCCACGAAGTACGCCACCACCGGGGATTCGCGCAGCAAACGCAGGGCCTTGACGGTAATCAGTTCCGGATCACCGGGACCGACGCCGAGGCCGATCAAACGTCCAGGTTGCTGCATCATTCGATCTCCGTGGCGAGTGCATTGACGGCGGCGGCGGCCATGGCGCTACCGCCCAGCCGACCCTGCATGATGACGAAAGGCACGCCACGGCTATCCGCCGCCAACGCTGCCTTGGATTCTGCGGCACCAACGAAGCCTACCGGGAAGCCGAGGATCAGTGCCGGTTTCGGTGCGCCGGCATCCAGCATTTCCAGCAGGTAAAACAGCGCAGTCGGCGCGTTGCCGATCACCACCACGCTGCCTTCCAGATGCGGGCGCCACAGCTCCAGTGCGGCAGCGGAACGGGTGTTGCCCAACTCACGGGCGAGGTCCGGAACGCTTTCATCGCGCAGAGTGCAGATCACCTGATTGTTCGCAGGCAACCGCGCGCGGGTCACGCCCTCGGAGACCATTCGCGCATCACACAGGATCGGCGCGCCGGCCGCCAGCGCATCACGCCCGGCCTTGCCTGCGCCTTCGGAAAACTGCAAACCGTCGATGGCCTCGACCATGCCGCAGGCGTGAATCACCCGAACCGCAAGTTTCTCCAGATCGGCCGGAATCCTGTCGAGGTTGGCCTCGGCGCGAATGATCGCGAAGGAGTTGCGATAGATCTCCTGACCGTCGCGGATGTAATCAAGCATCAATGGGGCTCCGTGAGCGGGCGTCGAGCAGGGTCGCGACCGCTTCAATAGTAAGGTTGCGTGCGTGCAGCGCGCCGAAACCCGGCTGCTCTGCATCGCGAAAATAGAGATCGTAGTAACCGGGGGCGACGGCCAGCAATGTGACGGGCGCCGTATGTGCCGCGGCGCAGGAACGCGCGCACCCGCTCAAATGCACACTCGGCGTTTGTCCGTGACGTTGCAGCAATGCAGCCAGTTGCAGGGCATCGCCCTTGGTCTCGGCCAGGCTTTTACCGCAGCCGTTTGAGCCGGTGCAGGCGATCAACCGGGACAATGGCTGATCGGCTTCGCAGTGCAAGCCCAGACATTGCAATTGCCGAATGACCTCAGCGGCGTTTTCCGCGAGGACATTGGGCAATAGCAGGCTTTGCCAGGGCGTGAAGCGCAGACAGCCATCACCGGACTCCCGTGCCAGTTGTGCCACACCCCGCAGCATCGCCGGATCGAGCCGCCCCAGCGGTGGGACAGCCCCCACATAGACAACACCGGATTCGGCCTGGGGATGGGCGCCCATATGCAAATCACTGCCAGCAGAAAGCCGCTGCCAACCGACAACGGCTTGCATCGGAACTCGCTCAGCCAGCCGAAGCCGTACGGCCTCGACCGAGTAGTCGGCCAGCAAATGGCGCATCCGCGTCTGCTCGGGGCGCGCCAGTTCAAGGAACAACTCAAGGACCGCGACCACCAGCGCGTGCCCGTCGTCCAGTGCTACCGAACCGGCGGGCTGGTCCGTCGGGCATCCCGCCAGACCGAACGCCAGTCGTCGCTCGCCGTCTTGCTCAAACGCCGACAGCCACAGGTCATGGGGATGTTCGAGCATCGTCAGGTCTTCACCACCATCGAGTTGCACGGCGAACTTGGCACTGAGATCGTGGAAACTTTCGTGGTTTTGCAATGTGGCGAGGATCTGCCCGGCCAGCGGGCGTGTGTCGAACAGCATGCACCGATCGATCCCGGCGCCGGGGCTGAGCATCAGGTTGCGCACATCGTCGCCAGCCGCCGTGCGTGGCCCCAGATCGGCGGCCAGCAGGCTGTCGATCAACGCCGTTTGCTCATGGCCAATCCCGCGGATCTGCAGGTTGGCCCGATTGGTCGCCTCGATCGTCCCGCTGGCGTAACGCTCGGCTGCAGTCGCCACGGCCTCGGCTTGAGCGCTGCTGATCGAACCACCGTTCAACTTGATCCGGCAGATCCCGCCATCCAGCGCCGACACAATACGCAGCAACCCCGGGCAAGCCGAGGGGCGTAAGGCAGCGGACAGCGGACGTTCGTTCAAGGTGGACCCGTTCAGGTGGCGAGGCGATTCACGGCGAAAGTGCGCGGTATTATGCCTGCTTTACTTCGCTGCATGAAAAGACTCCGGTCGGGAAGAGAAGGCAGTCAGCTCAAGGAACCCGCGCTATCATGCCGCCCAACAACGTTGAACGCGGGATTGAGGAACGGCATGACACCCTGGCTGACGGTAGTAGGCATCGGCGAAGACGGATTCAAGGGCCTGGGCAAGAACGCCCGGCATGCATTGTTGCGCGCATCGAAGATCTTTGGCGGCCAGCGGCATCTGGATCTGCTCCCGCCGTGCATACGCGGCGAGCGCCAGCCGTGGCCGAGTCCCTTCTGCCTTGAGTCGCTGCTGTCACTGCGTGGCGAACCCGTTTGCGTCCTGGCCAGTGGCGACCCCATGTTCTTTGGCGTCGGCGCCAGCCTCGCCCGGCAACTCCCCGCGGCCGAGATGCTGACGCTTCCTGCGCCGTCTTCCTGCTCGCTGGCCGCTGCGCGAATGGGTTGGCCCTTGCAGGATGTGGTCACACTCTCGGTGGTGGCCCGGCCTGTCGCCGCACTCAACGCGCAATTATTCAGCGGCGTGCGCTTGCTGGTATTGAGCAACGATGGCCGCAGCCCCGCCGCCATCGCGGCACTGTTGCGCGAACGTGGCTTCGGCCCCAGCCGTCTCAGCGTGCTGGAACACCTTGGCAGTGAAGCCGAGCGGCGTGTCGACGGTATCGCCAGCGACTGGAACGATCCGCCGATCGCCGACCTGAACCTGATTGCCATTGACTGCATCGCAGAGCCGGATACACCGCGCCTGTCACGACTGGCCGGCCTGCCAGACTCGGCCTTCCAGCATGACGGCCAACTGACCAAACGCGATGTGCGCGCCATCACCCTCGCACGCCTGGCCCCGATCCCCGGCGAACTGTTGTGGGACGTCGGCGCCGGCAGCGGCTCGATCGGCATCGAATGGATGCGCGCCCACCCCAGTTGCCGCGCCCTGGCCATCGAGGCGGATGACGGCCGACAAACGTTGATCGAACACAACCGCGATGCCCTCGGCGTTCCCGGCCTGCAATTGATTCGCGGCAGTGCGCCGCAGGCCCTGGCCGGGCTGGAGCGACCGGATGCGGTTTTCATTGGCGGCGGTGTCACCCGCGAAGGCGTGCTCGATACTTGCTGGGCCGAACTCAAGCCCGGTGGCCGGCTGATTGCCAACGCGGTCACCCTGCAAAGTGAAATGACCCTGATGGCCTGGCGCGAGCAACACGGCGGTGAGCTGACCCGCATCCATATCGCGCAAGCACAACCGCTGGGCGATTTCGACACCTGGCGCCAGGCCCTTCCGATTACCTTGCTGGACGTGACGAAACCCTTCGATGCGTGACGAAACCGCCGAACAACCCGCACCACTGCGCAGTGGCCTGACCACCGGCAGTTGCGCCACGGCCACCAGCCTCGCCGCCGCGCGTCTGCTGCTGGATGGCACATCGGCCGATGCGGTGGAAATCGTGCTGCCCAAGGGCAAGCAGGTGCAGATGCGCCTGGAGTTCTGCCGCCTCACCGAGGACGGCGCCGAATCGGGAACCCTCAAGGACGCCGGCGACGATCCGGACGTGACCCACGGCGCCCTGCTCTACTCCCAGGTGCGCCTGAGCGCCGAACCGGGGACTCGTTTCAAGGCCGGTCGCGGTGTCGGGACAGTGACCCGGCCCGGGTTGGTGCTGGGTGTCGGCGAGCCCGCGATCAACCCGGTGCCACGCAAAATGATCAGCGAACACCTGGCCCGACTGGCCGACGAACTCGGCTACAACGGCGGTTTCGAGGTCACGGTCAATGTCGAGAACGGCGAGGCGCTGGCACTGAAAACCATGAACCCGCGCCTGGGCATTCTTGGCGGTCTGTCGATCCTCGGCACCAGCGGCATCGTCCGGCCGTTTTCCTGTGCGGCCTACATCGCCTCGATCCACCAGGGCATCGACGTGGCGAAAACCAACGGTTACCTGCACATCGCCGCCTGCACCGGCAACGCCAGCGAAGACACCATGCGCCGGGTCTACAACCTGCCGGAAATCGCCCTGATCGAAATGGGCGACTTCGTTGGCGCCGTGCTCAAGCACCTGCGCAAAGTACCGGTGGATAAACTCAGCCTGTGCGGTGGTTTCGGCAAGATCAGCAAACTGGCGGCCGGGCACATGGATTTGCACAGCCGTCATTCGAGCATTGACCTGCCGCAACTCGCGCTATGGGCGGCGCAGGTCGGCGCCGATGCGGCGTTGCAGCAGCGTATCCGCGAGGCCAACACCAGCCAGCAGGCACTGGCCATGGCCGCCGCAGCCGGAGTCGCCCTGGGTGATGCCGTCTGTCAGCACGCCCTGGACTTTGCCCGCAGCGTGGTGCCGGCGCAGGTTCAAGTGGAAGTCTTTGCCATCGATCGCCAGGGCGGGATCGTTGGCCATGCAGGAGCTTTTCAATGAAGCGCATTCTGTTGCTCGGCGGCGTGACCGAAGCCCTGGCCATTGCCCGCACGCTGGGACCGCAACATATCTACAGCCTGGCCGGTGTCGGTCGGGTACCGACGGATCTGCAATGTCAGGTTCGCGTGGGTGGCTACGGCGGCGCCGAAGGCCTGGCGCAATTCATTGGCGATGAAGGCATCGATCTGCTGCTCGACGCCACTCACCCCTACGCCGCCCGGATCAGCCAGAACGCCGCGACCGCAGCGCGCTTGAGCGGCATCCCCTGCTGGGCGCTACGGCGTCCGGCCTGGCAAGCCCGGGCGGGTGATGACTGGCGGGAAGTTTCCGATTGGACCGAACTGATCGAAGCCCTGAAGCCCTTCCGTCGACCACTGTTCACCCTCGGTCGAGAGCCCCTGCAACACCTGGATGAAATTCCTGCGAAGCAATTCTGGACCCTGCGCGCACTGGACGTCTATCCGGGCAACGCGCGCTGCGAAGTGATCGGCGCACGTGGGCCCTTCCTGATCGACGATGAACGTGCGTTGTTCGAGCGGCGAAACATCGACGTGTTGATCAGCAAGAATAGCGGCAGCACGGCGACCGAGCCGAAGCTGGAAGTCGCGCGTGAGCGTGGGGTGCCGGTGATTGTTTTGCAGCGGCCGGTGTTGCCTGGGGTTGAACGGGAGTTTGCGGCGGTGGCCGAGATACTGCAGGTAATGGCAGAGCAGCAATTGATCTGAGTTTTGCGAACACGTCAGGACGCCATCGCGGGCAAGCCCGCTCCCACAGTTGACCTCACTGAGCACAAATCCAGGGCTAGACAAAGAAACCTGTGGGAGCGGGCTTGCCCGCGAAAGCGTCATCAGTGGTAACGCAAAGGCTGGAACCTGCCAGTCACTCAGACTTTACGTACAAATCTTTAAGGAACGACTGACTCTCTTGAGATTCTGAACAATGTTTAAGCGGTGCTGGCATTCTGGAATTCGCGGCTATGATGAAATCAATGAACGCAACGCGCTGCGACACCAAACCGCACGCCGCTTTTTTACTTATCGGCCCTGATCAGGCTAAATAGCCCGCGCCTGATCGCCCACCCAAACGGATTTTGTCCCATGTCCCGACAACGGCTCGCAATTGCCTGGATAGCCTGCTTCGCAGTGCTGTTCAATTTGCTCGCCATGCCGATGTCCGGAGCGATGGCACAGACGGCGAAGTCACCCGCCGAACAACTGTTGTGGGGTAGTTTCTGCAGCTCCAGCGGCACCAGGATGGTAGCAATTTCCATCGGCGACCTCGAACAGAAAGCCCCGCAAAGCGACGATCACTCCAACATGCAGCATTGCTGGTGCTGCTCGGGCTCTGCGCCATTGGTGGCGTTGCCGGGGCATACGCCACAGCTGTATTTCGCGCACTTCGAGTCCAACCGAAGCCTGCCTGCCACCTCTCTCGAAAGCCCGTCACCGCGCCAGCAATGGCCGAGCCTCAACCCCCGCGCCTCCCCTCTGGTGTGATTTTTCTCGCAATTGACCTGCGTTTAAATCGTTCCGGAGAACTGCCATGTTGAACAAACTCATCGTTCTGGCCGCGTTGCTGCTGCCTGCCTGCTTTGCCAATGCCCACGAATACAAGGTCGGCGCACTGGAAATCGCTCATCCGTGGTCCCAGGAGTTGCCACCCAATGCGCCCAACGTTGCGGCGTATTTCGTGATCAATAATGAAGGCCAGACCGCCGACCGCCTGCTCAGCGTCGACACCCCCATCGCGGGCGAAGCGCAATTGCATGAGCACGTGATGCAAGGCGACATGATGAAAATGCAGCACGTACCGAGCGTGGAAGTGCCCGCTGGTGGCCAGGTCACTTTTGCGCCAATGGCCTATCACGTGATGTTGCTGGGCCTCAAGGACCGCAGCCTGCTCACAGACGGCAAACGCTTCCCCATGACGCTGCACTTCGAGAAGTCCGGTGACGTGACGGTCGAAGTCGCGGTACAGAAACAGGCGCCGGACAGCATGCAAGCGCACGTGCACAATCCGTAATCGCCCGAGCTGAAAACGCCCATGCGCCCGCTTAGCGCCAGGTCATCCAGGCCACGCAATCAGGCATCGAGCCTGACACGCGGCAGCTGGATCAGCCTGTTCGCCATGCTGATGATCTTTATCGGTCCGCTGATTTCTCAGTCGATGCCGATGGATTCGCGCGCCATGTCGATGAGCATGCCTGCGGGTATGAGCATGGACATGAGCATGGCGGCGATGGAGCATGCCGACCACGGCACGCAAACCTCCGCCGAGCATTGCCCGCCTGCCCCGGGTCAGCATGTGCTGTGGGAAAAGTGCGGCTATTGCAGCCTGTTGTTCAATTGCCCGGCGCTGACCGGTGGCGTGTCTTTCGCCAACTTCGTCATCCCGCCCGTCAACACCTTCACCACACCCTCTCCGCGCCTGGGCCATGCCCGGCAAACCTTCTTCCCCGGCGCCCGCACCCGCGCCCCGCCCTTCATCGTCGCGTAAACACTCACTTCTGATTTCACACGGTTCGCAAGACAGCCATAGCAACCTGTGGGAGCGGGCTTGCTCGCGAAAGCGGTGTGCCCACAGGGATTGCGCAGGCTGTCGGCCGTGTCGTTTACGACTGTTCGATGGAAGTTGTCATGTCCAGGTTTTCTGCTGTCCCGTGCTTGAGCACTGCCCAAGCCTCTTTTGCCCTGAACGAGTCTTGCATTCGTTTCAGGCACGCCACCGCGATCCTGTGCGGTGCTTTGCTGGCGCCCTCTGCGCTCGCCGATGAACATTCCGGTCACAGTGAAGAACTGAGCCCGACGGTGATTACCGCCGTTGCACCCAGTTCGCCACTGACCATCGTCACCAACCCCAAGGACCCGCGCCAACCGGTACCGGCCAGCGATGGCGCCGATTACCTGAAAACCATCCCGGGCTTTGCCATGGTTCGCAATGGCGGCACCAATGGCGACCCGGTGCTGCGCGGCATGTTCGGTTCGCGGCTGAACATTCTCACCAACGGCGGCATGATGCTCGGCGCCTGCCCGGGCCGGATGGATGCGCCGACCTCCTACATCTCCCCGGAAACCTACGACAAGCTGACGGTGATCAAAGGCCCGCAAACCGTGCTCTGGGGGCCGGGCGCTTCGGCTGGCACCATCCTGTTCGACCGCGAACCGGAAAGCTTCGGCGAACTCGGCACGAGGGTGAATGCCAGCGTGCTGGCCGGCTCCAACGGGCGTTTCGACAAATTGGTGGACGCCGCTGCCGGCGGTTCACTGGGCTACGTACGGGTGATCGGCAACACCGCACATGCAGACGACTACCAGGATGGCAACAACGACACCGTCCCATCGCGCTACGACAAATGGAACGGCGACGTCGCACTCGGCTGGACCCCGGATGCCGATACCCTGCTGGAGCTGACCGCTGGCAAGGGTGACGGTGAGGCGCGCTACGCCGGGCGCAGCATGGACGGCTCGCAATTCCTGCGCGAAAGCCTCGGCTTGCGCTTTGAGAAATCCAACATCAGCGACGTACTGGAAAAGCTCGAAGCCCAGGTCTACTACAACTACGCCGACCACGTGATGGACAACTACACCCTGCGCACGCCGTCCGGCACCGGCAAGATGGCCGGCCCGATGGCCTCCAACGTCGACCGCCGTACCCTCGGCGCCCGGGTCAAGGCCACCTGGCGCTGGGCCGATGTGCAACTGATCAGCGGCATCGACGCGCAGACCAACGAGCATCGCCAGCGCGGCGCCATGGGCGTCGACACCTACAAGGACCTGCCGTACACCAAGGATGCCGACTTCCATAACTACGGTGTGTTCGGCGAACTGACCTGGTACGCCGCCGACCGCGACCGCCTGATCAGCGGCGCACGCCTGGACCGCGCCTCGGCCAAGGATTATCGGCAGACCATCGGCTCGGGCATGATGACCCGCCCGAATCCGACCGCCGACGACACCCGCGCCGATAGCCTGCCGAGCGGTTTCATCCGCTACGAGCATGACCTGGCTGACAGCCCGACCACCTTGTATGCCGGCCTCGGTCACACCCAGCGGTTCCCGGATTACTGGGAGCTGTTTTCACCCAAATCCGGCCCCGCCGGTTCGGTGAATGCCTTCGATTCGATCAAACCGGAAAAAACCACCCAGCTCGATTTCGGCCTGCAATACAAGACCGAAGCACTCGAAGCCTGGGCCTCGGGCTACGTCGGCCAGGTGCGCGATTACATCCTGTTCAGCTATACGCCCGGGATGATGGGCATGACCTCGCAAGCCGAAAACATCGACGCGCGAATCATGGGTGGCGAGCTGGGCGCCGCTTACAACTTCACCGAAAACTGGAAAGCCGACGCGACCCTGGCCTACGCCTGGGGCAAGAACAGCAGCGACGACACTGCCTTGCCGCAGATGCCGCCGCTGGATGCCCGTTTCGGCCTGACCTACAGCGAAGACAACTGGAGCGCCGGCGCACTGTGGAGAGTGGTTGCCGCGCAAAACCGCATCGACCAGAACAAGGGCAACGTGGTCGGCAAGGATTTCGGCAAGACGCCGGGCTTCGGCGTGTTCTCCCTTAACGGTGCCTATCGGATCAACAGCAACTGGAAGGTCAGCAGCGGCGTCGACAACCTGTTCGGCAAGGCTTACGCCGAGCACTTGAACCTGGCCGGCAACGCCGGCTTCGGCTACCCGGCCAATGACCCGCAAGCCATCAAGGAACCGGGGCGAACGCTCTGGACCAAGGTGGACATGAGTTTCTAACCCTTGAGGGCCCCGCTCCCTCTGTGGGAGCGGGCTTGCCCGCGATCGGTTGCGCAGCAACCGCAAAACAAACAACTAAAAGATCCAGCCAAGCGGAGCACACGTGATGAAACAGCCCAAAGTGAATTTCTACAACCTGGCGTGGCGCTGGCATTTCTATGCCGGATTGTTCGTTGCGCCATTCATGGTGATGCTGGCCCTGACCGGCACCATTTATCTGTTCAAACCGCAGCTCGATTCGCTGATGTACAGCAGCCTGCTCAACGTCCCGGCCGGTCATCACACCGTCCCGGCCGACGACCTGCTCAAGCGTGTGAAAGACGCGTATCCCCAAGCGACGATCAAGCAGTACCTGCCACCGGCCAACGCCGAACGCAGCGCCCAGTTTGTCGTGCTCAATGGCGGCAACGAGCTGAATGTATTTGTCGACCCGTACCACGGCGACATCCTCGGCGAGCAAGACGCCAAGAACAATCTGCAAGCCATAGCACGCGCGATTCACGGCGAGTTGATGATCGGCACCGTTGGCGATCGGCTGATCGAACTGGCCGCCGGTTGGAGCGTCGTGCTGGTGGTGTCCGGCATTTTCCTGTGGTGGCCGCGCGGTCAGGCGGCAGGCATTTTGTGGCCGCGTCTGAACAGTCGCGGGCGCGTATTGTGGCGTGACCTGCACGCGGTCACCGGATTCTGGGGCGCGTCCCTGTTGCTGGTGATGCTGCTCAGCGGCATGACCTGGACCGGGTTCTGGGGCCAGCAGTACGCGGCGGTATGGAATGTCTTTCCGGCGACGATGTGGGATGACGTACCGAAGTCCGATGTCGAGGCGCGCAGCCTCAACACCGCGACCCGCCAGACCGTGCCATGGGCCATGGAAAATACGCCGATGCCGATGTCCGGCGACCATGCCGAACACATGGCCCACGACGGTGCGCACGCCGGCCCGGCAGCGCCGACTATCAGCCTGCAAGACGTACAAAACATCGCCACGCAGAGTAAGGTCGAACCGGGCTACAGCATCACTTTGCCGAAATCCGCGACCGGGGTGTTCACCATCTCGGTGTTCGCCGACGACCCGCGTAATGACGCCACGTTGCACATCGACCAATACACCGGCAAGGTTCTGGCCGACGTGCGTTTCGAACACTACGGCAGCGTCGCCCGCGCCACGGAAATCGGCGTGATGCTGCACGAAGGCAAGATGTTTGGCATGTTCAACCAGATCGTAGTGTTGCTGATCTGCCTGATGATTTTGCTCAGCGCCGTCAGCGGCGTAGTGATCTGGTGGAAGCGTCGCCCGCAAGGAAAACTCGGCGTGCCGCCGCTGCGCCACGATCTGCCGAAATGGAAAACCGCGATGGTGATCATGTTTGCCCTGGCCGTAGCCTTTCCGTTGGTGGGTGCTTCGCTGGTGGTGGTGTGGGTGCTGGATCGCCTGCTGCTGTCGCGTTTTACCCGGCAGACTGAGGGCGCCTCATCTTCATCATGAAACACCTGAGATGCGCGGGGCTCAATGGGCTGTAAACTCCCCCGCGCGTCACCCTCTCGCATTCAGGGTGTCCTTTCGGGCCTCTTCGCGAGCAAGCCCGCTCCCACAGGATTCACGCAATTTCTGTGGGAGCGAGCTTGCTCGCGAAGAGGCCATCAGCATCACCTCAAGAGCCACTGCATGACCTCGCTGAACCTCGCAAACATTTCCTGGACGCCCCTGGGTCACGGTCAGTGCCATCACCAATTCCAGCTGCGTGATGCCTCTGTGCACGTGGCCGCCGGTGAGTTCGTCGGGTTGATCGGTCCCAACGGCAGTGGCAAGACCAGCCTGTTGCGTTGTGCCTGGCGCTTCAGCAAACCGGAAAGCGGCGAGGTCAGGCTTGATCATCAGAATGTCTGGAAGCAATCCTCGCGCTGGTGCGCGCAACGCATCGCCGTGGTGTTGCAGGAGTTCCCGGATACCTTCGGCCTGACCGTCTTTGAGGTGGTCGCCATGGGCCGCACGCCGCACAAAGGCTTGTTCGATGGCGACACGCTTGAAGACTCGAATCTCATCAATCAAGCCCTGGTGTCGGTCGGTCTCAAGGGGTTCGAAGACCACGGGTTCGCCACCCTCTCCGGTGGCGAAAAACAGCGGGTCATCCTGGCCCGCGCCCTGGTCCAGCAGCCACAGTTGCTGATCCTCGACGAGCCGACCAACCACCTCGATCCGCGCTATCAGCTTGAGCTTTTGAAGTTGGTCAAGCGCCTGGACATCGGCACCCTGGCGAGCATCCACGACCTCAATCTGGCTGCGGCTTTTTGTGATCGGCTGTACGTGATCAACCACGGCCGCATCGTCGCCAGCGGCACGCCGAAAGAAGTCCTGACGGCTGCGCTGCTGCGCAATGTGTTCGGCGTCGAAGCCCTGATCGATGAGCATCCCTTGCACGGCTACCCACGAATCACCTGGATAACCCAACCATGACTTTGCGTTCCCTGCTGCGCTGCAGCCTCTCCCTCGCGATGCTGTCGGGCAGCGCCCAGGCGTTTGCCGAAGCCACCCGTTACCCGCTGACGATCCACAGTTGCAACCGCGAAGTGACCTTCAGGCAGGCACCACAGCACGCCCTCAGCCACGACATCAACATGACCCAGATGATGCTCGCCCTCGGCCTCAAGCCACGAATGGCTGGCTATAGCGGCGTCAGTGGATGGAAGGCCGTGACACCCGACATGCAGTCGCTGCTCGATGGTCTGCCGGAGCTGGCGGCCAAGTACCCGTCGGTGGAAACCCTGCTCGATGCCAACGTCGACTTCTTCTTCGCCGGATGGGACTACGGCATGCGCGTGGGCGGCGACCTCACGCCGCAAACCCTGCAACCGCTGGGCATCAATGTGTATGAGCTGACCGAATCCTGCGCCTTCGTGATGAAGCGCCCGCCGGCCAGCCTCGAAGACACCTACAACGACCTGCGTAACCTCGGCAGGATCTTCGACGTGCAGGACCGCGCCAATGCCCTGATCGCCAACATGCAGGCGCAAGTGACGGACATTCGCAAAGACCTGCCCGCGGCAAAACCACGGGTCTTCCTGTACGACAGCGGTGAAGACCGGGCCATGACCTCAGGCCGCCTGGGCATGCCGCAAGCGCTGATCGATGCCGCTGGCGGGCGCAATATCCTGGAGGATGTCGACGCGAGCTGGACCCGGGTCAACTGGGAGAACGTGGTCGAGCGCAATCCGCAGGTGATCGTGATCGTCGACTACAGCGAAATCACCGCCGAACAGAAGATTCAATTCCTGCTGGGCAACAAAGCCCTGCAATCGGTGGACGCGATCAAGAACCGGCGCTTCATCGTCATCCCGTACGTGCAGGCCACGCCGGGGATCGACAATGTGCTGGCGGTCGCAACCCTGGCCAAGGGTTTCCACGGCGAATGATCAACCGTCGCTATGCCCTGTTACTGATCGCCCTCGGTGCGCTGTTGCTGGTGTCGTGCGTGGTGTCCCTGGGTTTCGGCCCTGCGCGGGTGCCGGTGGACGTGGTGTGGCGCATCCTGTTGCACAAACTGTTCGGCTTCGGTGTACCGGACTGGAGTCCTGGGCAGGAACATATCGTCTGGCTGATCCGCGTTCCGCGCATGCTGCTCGGCGCGTTGGTGGGCGCCGGGCTGGCACTGATCGGCGCGGTGCTGCAAGCGGTGACGCGCAACCCGTTGGCCGACCCGCACTTGCTCGGCGTCACGTCCGGCGCGACGTTGGGTGCCGTGATCGTGGTGCTGCATGTGGGAGAAATCGTTGGCCTGCTGACCTTGCCGATCGCGGCATTCATCGGTGCATTGCTGAGCATGCTGGTGGTGCTGATGATCGCCAACCGCAACGGTCGACTCGACAGTGACCGCTTGCTGCTGTGTGGTGTGGCGGTGTCGTTCGTGATGATGGCGATTGCCAATTTGCTGCTGTTTCTCGGCGATCATCGAGCCAGTTCGGCGGTGATGTTCTGGATGCTCGGCGGACTTGGGCTGGCACGCTGGGAACTGCTGGCGGTGCCGACAGCCAGTGTACTGCTCGGGCTGATTTTGCTGCTGGGCATGGCGCGACCGCTGAATGCGCTGATGGCCGGCGAACAGACCGCGGTGACCCTGGGCCTGAATGCGCGCACCGTGCGCCTGCGGGTGTTTTTGATTGCGTCATTGATGACCGGGGTGCTGGTGTCGATCAGCGGCTCGATCGGTTTTGTCGGACTGATGGTGCCGCATATTGCGCGACGTCTGGTCGGAGCCGAGCATCGCCGGTTACTACCGGTGTGTGTGTTGCTCGGCAGCGGTTTCCTGGTGTGGGTGGACGTCGCGGCCCGGACGATGATCGCGCCCGAAGACTTGCCTATCGGGGTTGCCACGGCGGCGATTGGCGGGTTGTTCTTCATAGGCTTGATGCGACGTCGTTAACGCCATGTTTAATTAAAATAAACTTCAAAACTGCATGTATGCCTGGAAAAACCTCGTATTGAGTTAGCACTTAACAAATCCATTACCACGCTCATACTTCGCTCCCGCGAGTTGAATAATAAAAAATACTCGCGAACTTCAATGGCGATTATTCCTACACTTTAATCGTCACAACCCCTACAAGAGCGGAAAGAGGTAAACATGTTCAAGAAGTTCATCGCATCCATTGCACTTGTTTCAGCGCCCGCATGGGCAGCCCAGCCCCCCTTTACTGGCGTTGACTACAGCGGCCGATACCAATGTACCGGCATGGACAGCCATATCGGTGCGTTTGAAGGTGTTGTCGACATGAAGCTCAATGCCGAACAAAGTACCGGCGAACATGGAGCCTACGGTTTTACCCTGACGTTGCTCGACAATTCACGATATGACGGGTTTGCTGCCGCCAACTTGAATTCGCTGGCGATTTACTTTGCTCACACGGATCCGTCGCTCAAGGATTACGGCGTCGGGATTGCGAAAATTGCTTCAACTCCTGACGGGAAAACTTCATTCACCAAGTACTATTACGGCCCGGAGTACGAAGGTGGCGGACATGGTTTTGAAACCTGCATTAAAAGCTGACATTTGTCGTTGACGAAGCTGATACGCCATCGTTGAAATCTGTGGGAGCGAGCCTGCTCGCGATGGCGGTATTTCAGTTAATACCGATGTTGTCTGACCCAGCGCTATCGCGAGCAGGCTCGCTCCCACAATTGATCGATGCTACCCGCCCCAATCTGGCGCAGCTCTTCGCACCAACACACCAGACGCGATCCTTCATGGTGCGCCATCAAACCGTGCAACCGCTCTAAAACGACATTTCCCTGCCTTTTGCCGACTGGGCACAGCCCTTGCAAAACACACCTTCAGTAGTCCGCATCTGCCAACCAAGAAAACTCATAAGTTCATGGAGATCGCACAATGAAGCGTCGCAGTTTGATCAAGGCTTTCACTCTCTCGGCATCCATTGCCGCAATGGGCATGACCTGGACCGTCCAGGCCGCCGAGACCATCAAGGTCGGTATTCTGCATTCGTTGTCCGGGACCATGGCGATCTCCGAAACGTCGTTGAAAGACATGGCGCTGATGACCATCGACGAGATCAACGCCAAGGGCGGCGTGAACGGCAAGATGCTGGAACCGGTGGTCGTCGACCCTGCGTCGAACTGGCCACTGTTCGCCGAGAAGGGTCGTCAGTTGCTGACCCAGGATAAGGTCGCCGTGGTGTTTGGCTGCTGGACTTCCGTGTCGCGCAAATCGGTATTGCCGGTGTTCGAAGAGCTCAATGGCCTGCTGTTCTACCCGGTGCAGTACGAAGGCGAAGAAATGTCGCCGAACGTGTTCTACACCGGCGCCGCGCCGAACCAGCAGGCGATCCCTGCCGTTGAATACCTGATGAGCGAAGAGGGCGGCAGCGCCAAGCGTTACTTCCTGCTCGGCACCGACTATGTCTACCCGCGCACCACCAACAAGATCCTGCGTTCGTTCCTGCACTCCAAAGGCGTGGCCGACAAGGACATCGAAGAGGTCTACACCCCGTTCGGTCACAGCGACTACCAGACCATCGTCGCCAACATCAAGAAGTTCTCGGCGGGCGGCAAGACTGCCGTTATCTCCACCGTCAACGGCGACTCCAACGTGCCGTTCTATAAAGAGCTGGCCAACCAGGGCCTGAAAGCCACCGACGTTCCGGTCGTGGCGTTCTCGGTGGGCGAAGAAGAACTGCGTGGCATCGACACCAAACCGCTGGTGGGTAACCTGGCGGCGTGGAACTACTTCGAATCGGTCGAGAACCCGGTGAACAAGAAGTTCGTCGATGACTGGAAGGCCTACGCGAAGAAACACAACCTGCCGGGCGCCGACAAAGCGGTGACCAATGATCCGATGGAAGCCACCTACGTCGGCATCCACATGTGGGCGCAAGCCGCGGAAAAAGCCAAATCCACCGACGTCGACAAAGTCCGCGAAGCCCTGGCCGGCCAGACCTTTGGCGCACCGTCCGGCTATACGCTGACCATGGACAAGACCAATCACCACCTGCACAAGCCAGTGATGATCGGCGAGATCCAGTCTGACGGTCAGTTCAACGTGGTATGGCAGACCGAAGGACCGATCCGCGCCCAGCCGTGGAGCCCGTTCATCCCGGGCAACGACAAGAAACCGGAGTATGCGGTGAAGAGCAACTAAGCCACTGGGCCTGACGATTGTTCAGGCCCAACACAACTCCCTGTGGGAGCGAGCTTGCTCGCGATGGGGCCATGACAGTCGATATTGATGGTGAATGTCAGTCCGCTATCGCGAGCAAGCTCGCTCCCACATTGATCGCGTAAGGCCAAAGACATGCCCACCGCCCTTTACCGCTTCATTCTCGCCATCACACTGTTGCTGCCGATGGCCGCCCACGCCGGTGACGCCGACGACTTCGTCGCCGCCAATCCCGTGCAGCAGGCAAAACTTCTGGAAGCCTGGGCCGCGCAACCCGATCCGGCCCGCATCGAGCTGATCAACGCCCTGCAACAAGGCGAGCTGACCGTCGACGGCCAACCGAAAACCCTGCGCCTGAACAATCGCCTGCGGGGTCTGATCGACACGGCCCTGGCCGGCCATCAATTGCTCGCTGCCGACGCCAAAACCCGTCTGGCCGCCGCGCAGCAATTGCAGAAAAGCGCCAGGCCGGCACAGTTGAAATTCCTCGACCAGCAACTGGCGGGCGAAAAGGACGAGAGCGTTCACGCCGCCCTCAGCCTCGCCCTGGCCAATCTGCAATTGGTGGACGCTGACCCGGCCGTGCGCCTCGCCGCGGTGCGTTTGCTCGGCGAAACCGGCGACCCGCTGGCCCGCACCCGCCTCGAAAGCCTGCTGGAGCCGGGTGTTGAAACCGACGCGAATGTGCGTACCGCCGCTGAAACCAGCCTCGCTCAAGTCAAACGCAAACTGCTGGTCGGCGAGATACTCGGCCAGGCATTCAGCGGCATGTCACTGGGATCGATACTGCTGCTCGCCGCCCTCGGTCTGGCGATCACCTTCGGCCTGCTCGGCGTGATCAACATGGCCCACGGCGAGATGCTGATGCTCGGCGCCTACTCGACCTATGTGGTGCAACTGATGTTCCAGCGCTTCGCCCCGCAGGCCATCGAGTTCTATCCATTGATCGCATTGCCGGTGGCGTTTTTCGTCACCGCGGCCATCGGCATGGCGCTGGAGCGTACGGTGATTCGCCACCTCTATGGCCGCCCGCTGGAAACCCTGCTCGCCACCTGGGGCATCAGCCTCATGTTGATTCAGCTGGTTCGGTTGCTGTTCGGCGCGCAGAACGTCGAAGTGGCTAACCCGGCGTGGCTGTCGGGCGGGATTCAAGTGATGCCGAACCTGGTGCTGCCGTACAACCGCATCGTCATCATTGCCTTTGCGCTGTTCGTGGTGGTGCTGACCTGGCTGTTGCTGAACAAGACACGCCTGGGCCTGAACGTGCGCGCTGTCACCCAGAACCGCAACATGGCCGCCTGCTGCGGCGTACCCACCGGGCGCGTGGACATGCTCGCCTTCGGCCTCGGCTCGGGCATCGCCGGCCTCGGTGGCGTGGCCCTGAGCCAGATCGGTAACGTCGGCCCGGACCTTGGCCAGAGCTACATCATCGATTCGTTCCTGGTGGTGGTGCTTGGTGGTGTCGGCCAGTTGGCCGGCAGTGTTTTGGCCGCATTCGGCTTAGGGATAGCCAACAAGATTCTCGAACCGCAGATCGGTGCCGTGCTCGGCAAGATCCTCATCCTCGCGCTGATCATTCTGTTCATCCAGAAACGTCCGCAAGGTCTCTTCGCACTCAAAGGACGGGTGATCGACTGATGAACCAGCCCCTGATGCTCAAGGCCACACAAAAGGCCGGCCCGAAAGTCACGATTGCCGTCGGTGCGGTGATCCTCGCGCTGCTGTTGGCATTGCCGCTGCTGTCGCTGTTGCCGGCGGACAGCACGCTGCACGTCTCCGCCTACACGCTGACCCTGGTGGGCAAAATTCTCTGTTACGCCATTGTCGCCCTGGCGCTCGATCTGGTCTGGGGCTACGCCGGTCTGCTGTCCCTCGGCCATAGCCTGTTCTTCGCCCTCGGCGGTTACGCGATGGGCATGTACCTGATGCGCCAGGCCTCGGGCGATGGCCTGCCGGCGTTCATGACGTTCCTGTCGTGGACCGAAATGCCCTGGTTCTGGACCGGCACCAGCAGCTTCCTCTGGACCCTGTGCCTGGTGATACTGGCACCGGGGCTGCTGGCGCTGGTGTTCGGCTTCTTCGCCTTCCGTTCGCGGATCAAGGGCGTGTACTTCTCGATCATGACCCAGGCCCTGACCTTCGCCGGCATGCTGCTGTTTTTCCGCAATGAAACCGGTTTTGGCGGCAACAACGGCTTCACCAACTTCCGCACCATTCTTGGCTTCGGCATCACCGAACCGGGCACCCGCGCGGTGCTGTTTTTCGCCACGGTGCTGTTGCTGGTGGCGAGCCTGTACATCGGCTGGCGCCTGGCGCAGAGCAAGTTCGGCCGGGTGCTGACCGCCCTGCGTGACGCGGAGAACCGCCTGATGTTCTGCGGCTACGATCCGCGCGGGTTCAAGCTGTTCGTCTGGGTGTTGAGCGCGGTGTTGTGTGGGCTGGCCGGTGCGCTGTACGTGCCGCAAGTCGGCATCATCAACCCGAGCGAGATGTCGCCGACCAACTCGATTGAAGCGGCGGTGTGGGTGGCCCTTGGCGGTCGCGGCACCTTGATCGGCCCATTGCTCGGTGCCGGTGTGGTCAACGGCATGAAGAGCTGGTTCACCGTGGCGTTCCCCGAGTACTGGCTGTTCTTCCTCGGCGCGTTGTTCATCGTCGTGACCCTGTATTTGCCCAAAGGCGTGATCGGTCTGCTGAAGAAAAGAGGTGAATCATGAGAGTCACGGCAACCGCTGAATTCATGCTCGAACCGGCGTTTTTCCCCGTAGAACCAAACAAGGACGCCGGCAGCAGCCGTGACGCCATCGGTCTCGGCCAACGTGCCGGCAAAGGCCTGAACACACGCCACGGCACCATCCTGACCCTGGAAGACATCAGCGTCAGCTTCGACGGCTTCCGCGCGCTGAACAATCTGAACCTGTACATCGGCGTCGGTGAGTTGCGCTGCATCATCGGTCCCAACGGCGCGGGCAAGACCACGCTGATGGACGTGATCACCGGCAAGACCAGGCCCAGTCACGGCAAGGCCTGGTTCGGCGAAACCCTGGACCTGACGCAGATGAGCGAAGTGCAGATAGCCCAGGCCGGTATCGGCCGCAAGTTCCAGAAGCCGACGGTGTTCGAAGCCTTGAGCGTGTTCGAGAACCTGGAACTGGCCCAGAAAACCGACAAGTCGGTATGGGCCAGCCTGCGGGCGCGCTTGAACGGTGAACAAAGAGATCGCATCGCCGAAGTGCTGGAGACCATTCGCCTGACCAGCTCGGTCAATCGCCCGGCCGGCCTGCTGTCCCACGGCCAGAAGCAGTTCCTGGAGATCGGCATGCTGCTGATTCAGGACCCGCAATTGCTGCTGCTCGACGAACCGGTGGCGGGCATGACCGACGCCGAAACCGAGTTCACCGCCGAGCTGTTCAAGAGCCTGGCCGGCAAGCATTCGCTGATGGTGGTGGAACACGACATGGGTTTCGTCGGCTCCATCGCCGACCACGTCACCGTGTTGCATCAGGGCAGCGTGCTGGCCGAAGGATCGCTGGAACAGGTGCAGGACAACGAGCGGGTGATCGAGGTGTATCTCGGTCGCTAAACCTGCAAATACATGACCTGTGGGAGCGAGCCTGCTCGCGATAGCGGTGTGTCAGCCACCAACAAAGTTGAATGTGCCGACGTCATCGCGAGCAGGCTCGCTCCCACAGGGGACTTGAGGAGATTTTGAACATGCTGCAAGTCGACAAACTGCACCAGTACTACGGCGGTAGCCACATCCTGCGCGGCCTGACATTCGACGTGAAGGTCGGCGAGGTCACCTGCCTGCTCGGGCGCAACGGCGTGGGCAAGACCACCCTGCTCAAATGCCTGATGGGCCTGCTGCCCGCCAAGGAGGGTGCGGTGAAGTGGGAAGGCAAACCGGTCACCACGTTCAAGCCGCACCAGCGCGTGCATGCCGGCATTGCCTACGTGCCGCAAGGTAGGGAGATCTTTGGCCGCCTCACCGTGGAAGAAAACCTGCTGATGGGGCTGTCGCGTTTCCCCGGTAGCGAAGCCAGGGAAGTGCCGGCGTTCATCTACGAGCTGTTCCCGGTGCTGCTGCAAATGAAGCAACGCCGGGGGGGCGACCTGTCCGGCGGCCAGCAACAACAACTGGCCATCGGCCGTGCGTTGGCCAGTCGCCCTCGCCTGCTGATCCTCGATGAGCCCACCGAAGGCATCCAGCCGTCGGTGATCAAGGAAATCGGTGCAGTGATCAAAAAACTCGCCGCCCGGGGCGACATGGCAATTCTACTGGTCGAGCAGTTCTACGACTTCGCCGCCGAACTGGCCGATCAATACCTGGTGATGTCCCGGGGCGAAATCGTGCAACAGGGTCGCGGCGAGAATATGGAAGCCGAAGGTGTGCGCGGCCTGGTTACCATCTAAGGTTCGATCTAATCTGTAGCATCCTAACGATAATTAGAAACCATGAATCTACCTGCCTCCCTTTTGTTCACGCCCAGTTGGCATGCCGAGCTCGAACTGGGTTATGCCCGGTTCGGCGAGACCTCGCGCCCGGTTCTGCGCCGGCATAAAGGTCCGCTGCGGGTACAAAAACACCTGTATGCCGAAGGACCGGAAGTCTGCCAGCACATCATCGTCCACCCACCCGGCGGGATTGCCGGCGGTGATCGGCTGGACATCTCGGCCAGCGTCGAACGCGATGCCTGGGCACAGATCACCAGCCCCGGTGCGGCCAAGTGGTATCGCGCCGCCGGCCCCGCCCGGCAGCAACTAAAGTTGAAGGTGGCGGCCGGTGCGACACTGGAATGGCTACCCCAGGAGACGATCATTTTCAGCGCTGCCCAGGCTGAACTCAGCACCACTATTGACCTTGAAGGCGATGCGCGGCTGTTCTACTGGGACGTCGTGGCCCTGGGGCGTCCGGCCAGTGGCGAGCGCTTCGACCTTGGACACTTCCAGGCGCAACTGGATATCCGTCGCAACGGTCAGTTGCTCTGGCATGAGCGCCAGCGCATTGTCGGGGCGGACGGTTTGCTTGATTCGCCCATCGGGCTGGATGGGCAGCCGGTGTTTGCGACATTGTTGGTGACCGAGGAAATCGATGGCGACTTGCTGGAAACCTGCCGCTCGCTGCCCAACGACGTGCGCGGGGATCTGACCCAACTGCCTGGGTTGCTGGTTGCACGGTGTCTGGCCAGTGAAGCGTTGTTGGCGCGGGGATGGCTGATTGAACTTTGGAAGTTGTTACGTCCTGCCCTTCTGGGTCGCGAGGCCGTATCACCCAGAATATGGAGCACCTGAATTGCTTTTTTGTGGGAGCGAGCTTGCTCGCGATTGCGGTGTGTCAGGCGCCATGAATGTTGACTGTGCCGACGCCATCGCGAGCAGGCTCGCTCCTACAGGGGATTTGTATTTACAAATCCAACACCTTTTAACTGCCGATTATGGATGTCTACGATGGACCTGACCCCACGCGAAAAAGACAAGCTGCTGATCTTCACTGCCGGCCTGGTGGCCGAACGGCGTTTGGCTCGCGGTGTGAAGCTCAATTACCCGGAGGCCATGGCCTACATCTCCGCCGCGCTGCTTGAAGGCGCCCGCGACGGCCAGACCGTGGCCGACCTGATGCACCTGGGCACCACCCTGCTGACCCGCGAACAGGTGATGGAAGGCATCCCGGAAATGATCCCGGAAATCCAGGTCGAGGCCACCTTCCCCGACGGCACCAAACTGGTCACCGTCCACCAACCCATCGCCTGAGGTCGCGCCATGACTTACCACATTCGCGATGCCGTGCATGCCGATCTGCCGGCCATTCGCGACATCTACAACGACGCGGTGCTCAACACCACGGCGATCTGGAACGAGCAAGCGGTCGACCTCGAAAACCGCCAGGCCTGGTTCAGCGCCCGGCAATCCCAGAGTTATCCGATTCTGGTGATTGTCGATGCCGACAACTCGGTGCTCGGGTACGCCTCGTTCGGCGACTGGCGACCGTTCGACGGTTTCCGCCACACCGTCGAGCATTCGGTCTACGTGCGCAGCGACCAGCGTGGCAATGGCCTCGGCCCGCAACTGATGGAAGCACTGATCGAGCGCGCCAAAGGCTGCGGCAAGCACGTGATGGTCGCCGCCATCGAAAGCGGTAACGCCGCATCCATTCGCTTGCATGAGCGCATCGGCTTCGTGACCACCGGGCAAATGCCCCAGGTCGGCACCAAGTTCGGTCGCTGGCTGGACCTGACCTTCATGCAACTGACCCTCAATCCTGGCGCGCAACCGCCGAGCGCCAGCAAGGAGTGATACCCGATGAACCCCGCCCAACTGCGACGCGTCAACGTTGAAAGCTTTGCGCACTATCGTCAGGGATTGATCGACCTGCTGCTCGATGCCGTCGGCTATGGCGCCAGTGTCGGCTTCATGGCCGACCTCGATGCCACCCAGGCCCGCGCGTATTTTGATGAAGTTCAGGAGAACCTGAACAAGGGCAATGTGTTGCTGTGGGTGGTGGTCAAGGACGAACAGGTGCTGGCCAGCGTGCAACTGACGCTGTGCCAGAAAGCCAACGGGCTGAACCGTGCCGAGGTGCAAAAGCTGTTGGTGCGCGAACAGGCGCGACGTCGCGGTCTCGGCCAACAATTGATGACTGCGCTTGAGCAGGCCGCCCTGCAGCACAAGCGCGGCATGCTTTATCTCGACACCGAGGCGGGCTCTCCTGCCGAAGACTTCTACAAGGCGCTGGGTTACACCCGCGCCGGCGAAATTCCCGACTATGCCTGCGACCCGAGCGGCCGCTACAAGCCGACTGCCCTCTACTACAAGATTCTCCAAGGAGCCCATTGATGATTCCCGGTGAATACCAGATCCAGCCCGGCGAGATCGAACTCAACGTCGGCCGGCGCACCCTCAGCCTGATGGTGGCCAACAGCGGCGACCGGCCGATCCAGGTCGGCTCGCACTACCACTTTTTCGAAACCAACGACGCGCTCACGTTCGACCGCGCCGCCAGCCGCGGCATGCGCCTGAACGTCCCCGCCGGTACGGCGGTGCGCTTCGAACCGGGGCAGAGCCGCGAGGTGGAGTTGGTGGATTTGGCGGGGCATCGTCGGGTGTTCGGCTTTGCCGGCAGGATCATGGGCGATCTCTGATTAATGCGATGTCTGCACCGGCCCCTTCGCGAGCAAGCCCGCTCCCACATTCGACCGAGTTCCTCCAGTTGGAATGCGGGCAACTGTGGGAGCGGGCTTGCTCGCGAATCTGTTGGCGAAGCGAACAGCCTCAAACTCAATTGAATCTCAAGGCGAACACATGAAGATTTCCCGTCAAGCCTACGCCGACATGTTCGGTCCCACCGTCGGTGACAAGGTGCGCCTGGCCGATACCGAGTTGTGGATCGAAGTGGAACAGGACTTCACCACCTACGGCGAAGAAGTGAAATTCGGTGGCGGCAAAGTGATCCGCGACGGTCAGGGCCAGAGCCAATTGTTGGCGGCCGATGTGGTCGACACGGTAATCACCAACGCGCTGATCATCGATCACTGGGGTATCGTCAAGGCCGACGTCGGTCTCAAGGACGGGCGCATCGCCGCGATAGGCAAGGCCGGCAACCCGGACATCCAGCCCAACGTCAGCATCGCCATTGGCGCCAGCACCGAAGTCATCGCCGGCGAAGGCATGATCCTTACTGCCGGCGGTATCGACACCCACATCCACTTCATCTGCCCGCAGCAGATCGAAGAGGCGTTGATGAGCGGCGTCACCACCATGATCGGCGGCGGCACCGGGCCAGCCACCGGCACCAATGCGACCACATGCACCTCCGGACCATGGCACCTGGCGCGCATGCTCCAGGCCGCCGATGCCTTCCCGATGAACATCGGCCTGACCGGCAAGGGTAACGCCAGCCTGCCGGAGCCGTTGATCGAACAGGTCAAGGCCGGTGCCATCGGCCTCAAGTTGCATGAGGACTGGGGCACCACGCCGGCGAGCATCGACAACTGCCTGAGCGTGGCGGATCAGTACGATGTTCAGGTGGCGATCCACACCGACACCCTCAACGAGTCCGGTTTCGTCGAGGCCACCCTCGCCGCCTTCAAGGGTCGCACCATTCACACCTATCACACCGAAGGTGCCGGTGGCGGACATGCACCGGACATCATCAAGGCCTGCGGTTTTGCCAACGTACTGCCGAGTTCCACCAACCCGACCCGGCCGTTCACCCGCAATACCATTGACGAACACCTCGACATGCTGATGGTCTGCCACCACCTGGACCCGAGCATTGCCGAAGACGTGGCCTTCGCCGAAAGCCGCATCCGCCGCGAGACGATTGCCGCCGAAGACATCCTCCACGACCTCGGCGCGTTCTCGATGATCAGCTCCGATAGCCAGGCCATGGGCCGGGTCGGCGAAGTCATCACGCGCACCTGGCAGAGCGCCGACAAGATGAAAAAACAGCGCGGCCCCTTGCCCGGTGATGGCGAAGGCAACGACAACTTTCGCGCCAAACGCTACATCGCCAAGTACACCATCAACCCGGCGATCACCCATGGCATCAGTCACGAAGTGGGCTCGGTGGAAGTCGGCAAATGGGCCGACCTGGTGCTGTGGCGTCCGGCGTTTTTTGGCGTGAAACCGACGCTGATTCTCAAGGGCGGCGCCATCGCGGCCAGCCTGATGGGCGACGCCAACGCCTCTATCCCGACCCCGCAACCGGTGCATTACCGCCCGATGTTCGCAAGCTACGGCGGCTCGTTGCATGCCACCAGCCTGACCTTCATCAGCCAGGCCGCGCAGGAAGCCGGCCTTCCCGAGGCCCTGGGTTTGAAGAAGAAAATCGCCGTGGTCAAAGGTTGCCGCGAGGTGCAGAAAACCGACCTGATCCACAACGACTACCTGCCGAATATCGATGTCGATCCGCAGACCTATCAGGTCCAGGCCGATGGTGTGTTGCTGTGGTGTGAACCGGCGGATGTATTGCCGATGGCACAGCGGTATTTCCTGTTCTGAGTTTGCCTGCGTACGGCTCCGTAGCAGCTGCCGAGCTTGCGAGGCGGCGTTCGGCTGCGCAGCAGTCGTAAAACCTGGGTGCGAGGTATATCTGAAACACCGCTTCGTCTGACTTTACGACTGCTTCGCAGCCGAACGCCGCCTCGCAAGCTCGACAGCTGCTACAGAATCGAACGCAGGTTTCGTCAGTTGGTTTGTTTGGCGATTATTGCCGCCATTTCCGGTTCATCCAGGTGATCCAGCGCTTTATCCACCAGCAAATGCACGCCATCGGCCATGCGGCTGAGTGCCAGGGCCACGGAGCGGCTTGAGCCTTGCACATGGTCGGCGAGGTCGGCGGCGATTGCACTGATGGACAGCAGATCTTGCGAAGCATTGGCCAGCAGTGATTCGGTGTTGACGTCCGGGCAGACGATGAAAAGTTGGCCTTTGCGTTTCGGTGGTTTTTTTTCGGTAGGTGGGAAGTGATGGTCGAGGGATTCGTAGGGCGATGCCGGATCTGTTTCCGGAGGGTTTGGCGTTACCTTGAACATGATCTTCAATTCCATAAGTGATGCCGACACCACTTCGCGACTAAACGAATGGGGTGGCGGCTGTACGCAGGTTAGTCGGACCGGGGAATTGAAGAAGCCGGCGCACCCGAAGGTGCCCTGCGCACAGCCACCATCAAATGCAGGTAGAAAACACCTGTCTGATGGACGCTTGTGCAACTTCAATTACCAGCGGGCGACTAAACCCGACCACCGATGGGCAGTGGCAGGGAAACGATAGAGGCCAGGCCCTAGGTGCACAAGCCGGCGGATTCTGGCGCAACCGTAGGCAATGGCACAAGGTTTTGTAGCTTTCGTGAAGTAACTTTGAGAGCGGTTGAACAAGGCCTGTCGATAAGCGTTTAAAGATGCAGGAAAGCGCTTTGCGCACGAGGAAAAACCCTCGGAAACTGAAGACACTTCCCACACTCTTATGTCGAGGCCTTGGCCTTTTCGGTTCTTATTGAGCGGAAGAAATTTTCAATCGCGGCAACCGGGCCCGATCCATCGCCTGTCGAGTAAGCGTCAGAAGACGCTGCCTGACCTGCTGATCGATCTCAGTCAGCGCTTGGGTATAAGCCTCGTCGCTCATCAGCAGATCTGCGGCGTACTCGTCTTCCTTTTTGCCCAATTCGCGACAAAGCGCCTTGATCTCCTGCTCTACGGCGGTCTGGTCAGCCGGTGCCACTGCCTCGGCCCGTCGCTGCAAGGCATCCTGCAACTCGGTGGTGGCGTCGATTCTTCTTTTCAAACCGCTGAGCTCTTCGCTGTTTGTCGACTCCAGCCAGGTTCGCCACAGCGGTTGGTCAAGAATCCGCTCCACCAGCAAATCCCCCTCCTCCAGCGCGACGATCCGCTCGAACGCCGCTTCAATCATCTTTTTGCTGACCCCGGCAATGTTGCGGAACTGCATGCCTCGCGCCTGCCATGGCAGGTCGAGACGTTCGGCAAGATCGGTCATGTACGCCAGATGCACCTCGACCTCGTCGATGGTGCCGGTCACATTCCCCAGGCGGTCTACCCTGCGAAAATGCTCGCCGGCCGCCACGCGCGCCGCGACCCGCTGGCGAGCGATTGCACCGAGTTCATCGAGCCGGGACTTGCCACATGCCAGCTCCAGCAACTGCGCCTCGATCAGATCCACGCTTTGCAACGCATAGGCCTCATGGATCAACACCTGCATGCCCATGGCATTGAACAACTGCGTCCCGCCATCCACGCATTCGGTGGGTGTGGCGGCTTCGGTGAACAGCTTCACCCGCAGCTCACTGTCAACCTCCATCGCCTCGATCATTCGCCAGACCTTGGCCGTCAGGTCCACCTGATAATCGCCCCCGGCCTTGAAGTCAGCGGACATCGTGAGTTTGCGGATTTCATTGAAGAACGGTAGCGAGTCGAATTCATCCTCGACCTCGTTCCAGCTCTCCTGTTTGAGTTGCCATTGCCGCTCGGTCAAACCCGCCGACCAGTCCGCGCTGTCCACCGTGCCTCGGGGCGGGTACGGACGTTCGGGGTCCATGCCAACCGATTCGATGTACATTTTGAGGGTGTCGAGGTTGTCCGCCGAGATCCATTGCGGTTCGCGACTGATCAGAGTCCTTGCCAGTAACTCGGCACGGAACGAACCGGGCGCAACATCGGGGATGCGGCTGATTGGGTTGTTGCGCAAATCGAGAAAAATATTACGTGGTCGCAACTGGGCAAACAGCCCGATGGGCCAACTGTCCAGCCCCGTTCCATTTAGCAGCAACACTTGCAGGCGTGGCATCCGGCTGATGTCCGGGATGAGTTTCAGCGGATTGCCACGCAGCCCCAAAGATTGCAGGCGCGTCAGTTTTTTCAGGCGATCCACCGCCACGGCATCCAGTTCAATGCGGTTGTCATTGAGGAACAGATTAGCCAGATGAGGCATCTCGCTGACCGCTGGCGGCACGGCGGTGAGCTGGTTGTCCTGCAGATTGAGGTACCTGACACGGCGGTACGAATTCAGAAAAGCCAGATGCTCGTTACGCAGTTGTGCGCTGCGCAGGCTCAGGCTGGTGACATGGTCGAAATTGGCCTCAAGCTTCGGCAGGCTGGCCAGGTGTCGATGAATCATCGGGAAGCTGTCCAGTTCCAGCGCCTGGGGCAATACCACGCCCGGAGCCTCATAGCCTGCGGGGCCGGTTCGCTGCCAGCTTTGCCGAATCAATTTGCACAGCTGCTCGCGCGATTGCCACTCGGCCCGTCCCGCCGCGCTGAAGCGAAAAGAAGTCGTCGGTGAATCCACCCAGCGCCGCAATGTCTGGTTCAACTGATTGAACTCGGCCTCCCGCGCGGTCAGCCGTAGATCGACTGAGCCGCCATTGTGTGTAAACCCCGTCAGCAACGCTTCGACCTGTTCGGGCGAGAAGCCCGGATACAGTGAGCGCGCGCGCCGCCGCAACCCCATGCCGCGCGGCACTTGTTGCGCATAACCTTGCATACCGCCGCGCAAGCGCATGGTGGCAGGATCGTAAGCGGGCCTGAGGGTCGGGTTTTCCAATAGCACTGGTTCCAGCCGATCACGGGCCAGGGGCTGCGCCTTGATCGTTTCCTCCAGCTTTGCGGCGTCATGGATCTCATACCCCAGCGCCACTCGCGCCTGATCAGGCAGTGCGTGCAGGATGCCGGCATACAGTGAGTCGTTACCGTGCAGATGCAGATCGAGCCCGTCCCGCGCCTGATACTTTCCATCGGCGCCGACAACCAGCACCTTGCGCTGTGTCGCGTTCTGCGCGCCGATGCTGTCGAGCAACGCACCCTGGGCGGAATATTCACGGATCTCCAGACGCAGATCCGCTGGCCAGCCCGACAAGATTTCAAGCGTATGCAAGACCAGCCGGTCGCAGTCGAGGGTGTGCAGTTCCTCGAGGTAAAGCCCCTCATAAGCCCGAGTCAGGCGCACTTGCCGTTCAGCTTCCCGCGCCTGTTGCGCCAGCTTCAGCGGCACGCGCTTTTTTGCACTGAGGTGCCGCAGATCGGAGGGTTGGACCTGCTGTATCAGCTCTTCAGCCATGCCGGTGGAGAGCTGCGGATAATCTCTTTTGAGCAACTGCACCAACGGGTTGTCCGAGCGCTCGCGAAGCGCATTCAGGCTGTCGAAAAGTCGTCTGGTGGATTTGCCCGCCTGCGTGGCCAATAACGCACGTATGGCTTCGATTCGCGCCTTTCTGTCGCCGGCCAGCCATTGGCCCAGAACCTCGCGCAGCTCCTGCTCATCAAGAAAATCGATGACTCGCTCTGGCAATTTCCCGGCGACAAGGTCCTGGCGCGAGATTCTCAGTGTCTGCGCCGGTTGCGCATCCGCGTACCCCTCTTTAACCAACGGGCTTGCCTCGTCCGCCTGGTCGAAGATTTCAATGGCTTTGCCCTCGGGCCATCCGGGCAATTCAGTCATGAATTTCGCAACGAAAGCGGCCCACTCCTCACCGATCCGACCATCGAGGATGAGTTGCGCACAAGCCGCCGCATCGGCATGCGCCTTGAAACGCTTGAGCGTGTCGACCAGCATGACCGGCGGGGTTTCATGTTCCACGTGCAACCGCCTGAGCACGTTCTCGTGCACGCCGCTGACGGTCAGTGCTTGCCCGAGGGTCTCGTCGGAAAGCTCCTGCGCCGGCGGCCCCAGGCGTCTGAGCAAGCGGGTTTTGTCCCATTCCAGCGGCTGATCGAGTTCGGTCCTCCAGCTACCGGCGCCGTTGTGTTCCAGCAAGGGTTGATAGGCATCGACGCGGGTCGGATGCAGCAAACGATGCTGCCCGGTCGCCGCGTCCTGTTTCACGCTGTAGGTTTTATCCTCCAGCCGCAGGAAGTCCTGTTGCTGGTGCGAGTACAGGCCGTGGTCGCTGATCGGCGCGTCCACCGGCAGGGTCACTGAATGCTCATAGGGACTCAGTTGCGGATTCCACAAGCGCTGCTTGCCGGCTACCTCCACTGGTTTGAGACCCTCGACGAACGGCGAAACCTTGATCGGCGTCGGCACACCGCCTGGCAAGACATGCCCGGCTCCCATGAGTGCCAGTTGCGCGAAGTTGATCAATACGCCGTTGAGGTACGCCGAGGCCTCCTCCTTGTCACCCTTGCTCCAGTCTTCGATGCCCTCCGCCAGTTCGGCGAGCATTTGCGCGACCATGACGCCGAGCATGGCTTCACCCAGGCCGGGCACCAGCATCGCGGCGAAATTGAAGAGGTTCCAGCCGATCGACAGGTAACTGGTCAGGCGCTTGAAACGGGCCTGGGCATCCTCGTCGTCGGTCGGTACGGCAATGTGGCTGGCATCGGCGATGGCTTTGTCGCGCCGCTCGACAAACAGCGTCTGCCACAGTTCGCCGGCGAGCTGATTGGTGATCGGTTCGGCGTCGGGATTTTCGACCGCCGTTTCACGCCACCATGGCTCCATGTCCAGCGGTTCGCGCTGATGCCAGGTAAAGGTGGTGAGGCGCTCTTTGACCCGGGCGAAAAAACGGCCCTTGTCCCTGTGTGCCACGAAGCGGCTGAAAAAGGCCTGGTACTCGGTATCGCGCAACTGGCCGATCAGCGATTTCATGAACGCGGTCAGCGATGGATATTCCTTGAGCGGATGATCCGGATCATCCGGCACGTAGGCGATCAGCGGACCGGACAAACGGCTCTGCTGATAAATGTCCTCCTTGCGCAGCATCGCATCGATCACGCCCTGCGGGCCATTGGCGAAGAACGCCTGCAACAGCTGGTATTGCTCGTACTCCTTGCCCGGCAACAGCGGAATCCGCTGCGACCAGTCGAGCCAGAACTTCAGGCTGTCGGGGGGCAAGGCCTCGACAGCCTGCCTGGCCAGCGATGGCTCACTGACCGCGCTGAACAACACGATGCCGGTCATCCTGAAGCCCATGAGCGACAGGCGATGGCAGAGCAAAGGCTGGCCATACAGACTGACGCCGGCGCGATCATTGCGGATGTCGAGCAGCTTGCCGTAGGCGTGATCGCTGATGTCACCCTTCAGTCGGGCGATCAGTGCGGCCAAATGAAAGGCCGCTTTTTCGCTCGCAATCGAATCCTGCTGCACATTCTGCTGCGCCCGGGGTGCGGCGGGCAGCAGGATGGATTTGATGTGTTGCTGGTATTTCGCGCCAATGTCCAGCTCCCGGCACAGCGCTGCAAACCCGGCCACGGGTATTTGCGGCATGGGTTCAAGCGCGCCGGCCTGCCCCTTGCGGTAAACGCTCGAGCCGCTACGCCATGCGCCTTCAGTGGCTTCAGCCGCCTCGAAGTTGTGCAGCGTCGCTTCCAGCAAAGTGGATTTGCTCACACGCGTGGCGCCGTTATCGATGACAAGGGCAATCGGGGCCGGCACTTCAAGTTCGACGCACAGATCCCTGGCTTTTTCGGTGGTATTGAATCTGGACTGCAATAACGCGTCGAGCAGCGGTTCGGCGAAGGCATCGATGTCCTGTTGCAAGTTCCCCAGGGTCTTGTCCAGTACGCCTTGCAGGCGCCAGCGCTCATCGATCAGTTGCTTGAGGTATTGGCGGTCCATTTCCCGTGCGCGTCCATACCATTCGGGTATCGGGGGCTGGAGGGTTTCAAGGGTTTTCAACCTCGCTGGCGAGGCATTTTTGATAGCGTCCGGTATCACGCCCAGCACGCGTTGGTAATGAATGCCGGTGTTATCGGCGGGAGATGTTTCGGTGGGTTCCATCGAGTTGCTTCCATGCAAGTCAGGCATCGGTCGATCACTTCAGACAAGAAAAAGAACCAACAGCTTATTCCCCAGCGCTTGAAACAAAAGTCCAAATAACTGTTTGACAAGCACCGCGAAAGCGTCCGGACGGATCGAAAATCAAGTCGCCTTCAATACATAAATACCGCCCGATAATCCGCCATCGTGCCTGTGCATGAGCGGTCGTGTTTTTTCCGCCAAAGGGACTAATATTCGATCCGCTGTCCCCGATTCATGCTCAGGTAACCGCCATGCGTCTTTCCGAATTCATCGTGCTACACGTTGATCGCATCGTCGATGAGTGGGAGCAGTTCGCCACATCCATCACCCCGGCCGCCGAGTCCATGGACAGCGCCGCCTTGCGTGACCATGCCCGGTCGATACTGCTGGCCGCAGCCCGGGACATGTGCAAGCCCCAGTCACCCTCCGAACAAGCGGCCAAGGCGCGCGGCGAAGGTCCGGAGAAAACCCCGAGCCTCGACGAGGCCGGTGCCAGCCATGGCGAGTTGCGCCATACCGTGGGTTTTGATCTGGTGCAGATGACCAGTGAATTCCGTCATTTGCGCGCCTGCGTCATCCGCCTGTGGGTCAACAGCCTGCAATCGCCTGACCTGGCCTACTTCCAGGACATGATCCGTTTCAACGAAGCCATCGACGAGGCCCAGGCCGAATCCACCGCCGCCTATGCCGAAATGGTCAACCGCTCCCGGGACATTTTCCTCGCGATCCTCGGTCATGACCTGCGCGCTCCCCTGCAGGCGGTGAGCATGTCCACCGAAATTCTGCTGCGCAAAGCCGCGCTCGAAGGTGATGCGCTCAGGTGCGCGATCAATATCCAGCACAGTACCGGGCACCTCGCGGTGATGGTCAGGGATTTGCTGGAACTGGTGCGCAGTCGCCTGGGCAAGCACCTGCCGATCGAACCGGCGCCCATGGACCTGGCCGAAGCGGTGCACGAAGCGATTGCGCGGGCTTGTGCCGGTCAACCGGAGTGCGATCCGATCCTGACTGTACAGGGTGACACCCACGGTACCTGGGACCCACGCAGGCTCGATCAGATGCTGCAAAACCTGATCGGCAATGCCTTGCAGCATGGCTCGAGCAAACGTGAAGTGACCTTGACCCTCAAGGGCGAGGCCGACAGCGTTCGGCTGACGGTGCACAACGACGGCATCCCGATTCCCGTCGACGCGATCCCGACGATTTTCGACCCGCTGGTGCGCAGCGCCAGCGAAGAACTCGGCGAGCCCACTACCAGCCTCGGATTGGGGCTGTTTATCGTCAAGGAAGTGGTCGACGCCCATCGGGGAACGATTGAAGTCAGCTCCAATGAGAGCGATGGCACGACGTTTACCGTGGTGTTGCCGAGGAAGATGTAATGCCGTAATACCGCGTTATCGTTCATCGCGAGCAAGCTCGCTCCCACAGGGGACTTTCATCACGACACAAACCAATGTGGGAGCGAGCTTGCTCCGGGCGGCGTTCCGACGATAGCGTCCGAACAGACAGCAAAGAAATACCTGAACGACTACTCCACCAACAACCGCCCCAACCGCTGCTTGAGCATGCGGTTCTCGGCCCGCAGCTGCTGCACTTCTTCGAGCAGGTCCAGCGCCAGGGCGACGCCTTCCCATTCCAGGTCAAGGTCGCGCCGCAGCTTGGCGGCGCGCTTGGCCAGGGTCAGCTCGTAGTCGTTGAAAACCCAGTCCTTGGGCTGAGTGCCCTGAGGTTCGAGGATGCCGTGCTCGACGATTTCGATCACGTAGGCGTCCGACAGCTCGGTCGCCTCACAGAATTCTGCCATGTCCAGTTGAACGATCAGGGGACTGCTCATTGTCAGTGACTCCTTGGTTCTAAGGGATCAAAAGTGCTCTCGCGGGTCGAACGCGGCTTTTTTCGCCAGCTCCTGCCACAGGGCCTTGATGTCATCGTCGGATTTCTTCGGCATCACGGCCTTCAGTTGCACGAACAGGTAACCGCGCTCACCGGCCTTGTTCATCAGGCCATGGCCCTTGGCGCGCATGCGCTGGCCGTTCTGGCTGCCGGCCGGCACCTTGAGGTTGATCTTGCCGGTCAGGGTCGGCACGGCGACTTCAGCGCCCAGCGCCAGCTCCCACGGTGCCAGTGGCAAGGTGATGATCAGGTTCTCGCCTTCGACGTCGAACTTCGGGTGCGGTGCAAAACGGATCGTCAGGTACAGGTCGCCATTGGCGCCGCCACCCACGCCCGGAGCGCCCTGCCCCTTGAGGCGAATGCGCTCGCCGTCGCTCACACCGGCGGGGATCTTCACGTTCAGGCTCTTGCTGGTGTTGCTCACATGCTGGCCGGCCGCGTTGTACTGCGGCACCTGGAAGGTGACCTTCTTCGACTCGGTCGACAGTGTTTCTTCGAGAAAAATCCCAAGTTCCATTTCCACGTCCTGCCCTCGACGTCCTGTGCTGCGACGCGACTGTCCACCACCAAAGCCTGGCCCACGGTTGCCGAAGATCGAACTGAAAAAGTCCGAGAAATCGCCCGTGTCCTGACCGCCACCACCGAAACCGCCACGGCTTTGCCAGCCTGGTGGTCCCTGGAACGGTTGGCCGTGCTGGCCATAGCGGCGCAACTCATCGTATTCGGCGCGTTTATCGGCGCTTTTCAGCGCTTCATAGGCTTCCGAAGCGTCCTTGAATTTGGCCTCGGCATCCTTTTCCTTGCTGACGTCAGGGTGGTATTTGCGCGCCAGCTTGCGATAGGCGGCCTTGATCGCCTTATCGTCTGCGGTCGGCTCCACACCGAGAATCTTGTAATAGTCTTTGAAGTCCATCGCGGGAATCACCATCCGTTATCAAATCGCGCCACGGGCCACAGCATGCGCTTGTTTGCAGCCATTGGTTTGACCGATCTCAAGTTTGTGACCGGGCGGCGCGGCAGAAGTTTATCGGCAGCAGGCGGGGCTTCTTGCGAGCACTCCCGCGGCTGTCCGGTTGATGCAGGGTAGTTTGGGGGGGAAGCCCCATCTTTCAAGGCACTGTTTGCGAAGAATTAGCAGATAACCGGCCTTCGAATCTGGCGCGCTCTGACATACACTGCGCGGCCGTTTTTTAACCGGAACCTGAAAGACATGAACAACGCATCTCCAGCCCGTGCCTTGGGAATCGACTTTGGCACGTCCAACTCCACCGTCGGCTGGCTGCGCCCCGGCGTGGAAACGCTGATCGCGCTGGAGGACGACAAGATCACCCTGCCGTCGGTGGTCTTCTTCAATATCGAAGAACGTCGCCCGGTGTACGGCCGGCTGGCGCTGCACGAGTACCTGGAAGGTTATGAAGGCCGCCTGATGCGCTCGCTCAAGAGCCTGCTGGGTTCCAAGCTGATCAAGCACGACACCAGCGTCCTCGGCACGGCGATGCCGTTCAAGGACCTGCTCGGGCTGTTCATCGGCCAGCTCAAGAGCCGCGCCGAAGCGTCCGCCGGTCGGGAATTCGAAGAAGTGGTGCTGGGCCGCCCGGTGTTTTTTGTCGACGATGACCCGATGGCCGACAAGGAAGCCGAAGACACCCTGGTAGACGTGGCGCGCAAGATCGGTTTCAAGGAAGTCTCGTTCCAGTACGAGCCGATTGCCGCCGCGTTCGACTATGAGTCGACCATCGAGAAAGAAGAGCTTGTCCTGATTGTGGACATCGGCGGTGGTACCTCCGACTTCTCCCTGGTGCGCCTGTCGCCGGAGCGTCGGGGTGTGGATAACCGCCACGAGGATATCCTCGCCACCGGCGGTGTGCACATCGGCGGAACCGACTTCGACAAACAGCTCAGCCTGCAAGGCCTGATGCCGCTGTTCGGCTACGGCAGCCGCATGAAGAGCGGCGCCTACATGCCGACCAGTCACCACATGAACCTGGCGACCTGGCACACCATCAACTCGGTGTACTCGCAGAAATCGCAACTGGCCCTGGGCAGCATGCGCTACGACATCGAAGACACTGGCGGCATCGATCGCCTGTTCAAGCTGATCGAACAGCGCGCCGGGCACTGGCTGGCCATGGAAGTGGAAGAAACCAAGATCCAGCTGACCCACGCCGACAATCGCCACGTGCCACTGGACCGCATTGAAGCGGGCCTGAGCGTGGACCTGAGCCGTGCGCTGTTCGAGTCAGCCATCGACAGCCTGCTGGAGCGCGTACGCAACAGCGTCACCCAACTGCTGGCAGACGCCGATGTGCGGGTTGACCAGGTCGATACGGTGTTCTTCACCGGCGGTTCGAGCGGAATTCCGGCGCTGCGCAACAGCGTCTCGGCGATGCTGCCGAAGGCGCGGCATGTGGAAGGGAACATCTTTGGCAGTATCGGTAGCGGTCTGGCGATTGAAGCAGCCAAACGTTACGGGTCGATGGACTGATCCAAAATCTTTGGCGCGCCCTTCGCGAGCAAGCCCGCTCCCACATTTGACCGTATTCCATCTGGAGGAACTTGGTTGAATGTGGGAGCGAGCTTGCTCGCGATGAGGGCATTCCAGGCAATACATCTGCCCGGTCAAACCATCCCCACCTGCTTCAACTCGCTCTTCAGATACGCGTAGTAAATCGGCCCCGCCACCACCCCCGGCAGGCCGAACGCGGCCTCGAACACCAGCATTGCCAGCAGCAACTCCCACGACTTGGCACTGATCTGCCCGCCGACGATGCGCGCGTTGAGGAAGTATTCCAGCTTGTGGATAAAAATCAGGTAACCGAGCGCCGCGACCGCGACCCAGATCGACAACGACAAACCGACGATAGTGATCAGAGTGTTCGACATCAGGTTGCCGATCACCGGCAGCAGGCCTAGCAGGAACGTCAGCACGATCAGGGTTTTGGTCAGCGGCAGCTTGATACCGAACAGCGGCAGGATCACCGCCAGGAAAATCCCGGTGAAGAAGGTGTTGAGCAGGGAAATCTTGATCTGGGCGAACACGATGTTGCGAAACGCCTGGACCAGCAGGTGCAGACGATCGAACAGGGCGGCAGCCAGCGGTTTGCGTTTGGTCAGGTCCGGCACGCGCTGCAAGGCAATGATCGCGCCCAGCACCATGCCGATCAGCAAGGTCACGAACATGTGCGCCGCGTCCTTGCCCACCAGTTGCAACTCGCTGAGGTGCTTGCTGACCCATTCGCCAATCGCCACGCGAAATTCAGCGGCACTGGCCGGTAGATAGGCGTCGATGAACGGCGGCAGTTGCCCGCGCGCGCGGTCGACCACCCCCATGAACTTGTCGAGGGAAGCGCCGGGGTTTTCAGCCTCGTGCAGCAGGAAGCTGATGGCACCGGCAAAGATCAGCGACAGCACGCTGACAATTAGAGTCCCCAGCAATGCCACTGCCAGCCAGCGAGCACGCCGGCCTTCGATCAGCCGTTGCAGTTGCGGGGTGAGCATGTTGACCAGCTCGAACACCAGCAACCCGGCGAGCAGGCTGGGCAGCAACCGTAGCGGCAGGACCAGCAGCAGCCCGCCAAAAATGATGACCCAGCTGATGACCAGCAAAATTTGACGCTGAGAAAACGTTGGCATACAGCCTCAAAAACGAACGGCATAAAAAGGATTGGCAGTCTGCCAGCGATCCGGGGCGAGCACTAGGGATTGTGTGGGGCGACCTTAGTGGGGGTTCAGGTTCTTTTGCCGTGCCCCGACCGGCCTCATCGCGAGCAGGCTCGCTCCCACATTTGTCCGGCGTGCCCGGTTCCACTGTGGGAGCGAGCCTGCTCGCGATGGGGCCCTCACAGCTCCCACATTTTTCAGCCCTATGTTTATTTTTTCTTCAGGCAATCACTCATGAACGCCTTGCGCTCATCACCCTTGAGGGCTTTGGTGGCGGCGTCGGCGTTGCAGGTTTTCATTTTCTCTTGCTGCGGCGTCAAGGCCTTGCCGGCATCGTTTGCCGCCGGTGCGGCCTTCAGGCAGGTGCTCATGAAGGCTTTGCGCTCGTCGCCCTTGAGGCTTTTGGCCGTGGCGTCGGCGTTGCAGGTAGTCATCTTTTCCTGTTGGGCAGTGGCAGCGAAGCCCTGGGAACAGAGCAGCAAACCGATCATCAACAAAGGGGCACGCAACATCTTCATGGAGTTTTCTCCTGGTCGCCACACCGAGGGGCGCGGCCTTGTACTGGAGTGTAGACAACCCCTGTTACACCTTCCTGTTCTCCAGATGGCTGCGTCGGTACTGCTCCGGTGTACACCCGGCCTGGCGCTGGAACATCGCGATAAACGCTGAGCTGGTGCTGTAGCCCATGTCGAAGGCGATCTCTTGAATGCTGCGCTGGCTATCCAGTGCTTCAATCGCTGCCAGAAAGCGCAGGCGCTGGCGCCACTCACCGAAACTCATGCCCAGCTCCCGCACGAACTGCCGCGCCAGGGTGCGCTCGCTGACATGGATGCGTGCGGCCCATTCTGCCAGCGGCTGGTTATCCCCCGGATCGGCCTGCAACGCTTCCAGAATCCCCAGCAATCCGGGGCTGCTGGCGTAGGGCAGGTAACACTCGTGCACCGGGGCCTGTTGCAGTTGATCCACCAATACCTGGGCCAGGCGCTGGTCGGCGGCCTGCTCGGGAATTTGCACGTCCCGGGCGGCGAAGTCCTTGAGGATCGCCTTGAGGATGTCGCTGATGGCCAAGGTACAGGCTCGCGACGGCAGATCGGCGCACACCTTGGGCGCCAGGCACACGGCGCGGTAGTTGACCGGTTGGTGGCTATAGAAACTGTGCTCGATCTGTGGCGGTACCCACACCGCGTATTGCGGTGGCGACATGAAGCGGCTGCCCTCGACGTCCATGTGCAGCACGCCGTGGGCTGCATATTCCAGCGTCCCCCAGGGATGTCGATGGGGGGCCGCGTATTCGTGGGCGTCGAAATCGGCGTAACGAAAGTACACCGCCGACGGCAGTTCGCTGAAATCCAGCAGGTCGATGTGTTTATTGCTCATGCTGTCTGTCATCAGGGGCGGGTTGTCCGGATAGAAGTATAGGCTTGCATCCAGACAAGCGGATAATTGCACTTCATTAATGTTCTGGTTTTTTCCGATGCAATACGCTTATCCCTTGCTGGCCATTTTCATCTGGGCCGGCAACACCGTGATCACCAAAATGTCGGCCGGGGCGATTTTCCCCGCCGAGATCGGTTTCTACCGCTGGCTGCTGGCCGGATTGCTGTTCACGCCCTTCATGCTCAAACCGGTGCTCGCCCATTGGCCGCTGATCCGTCCGAAACTGGGCAAGATCTTTGTCCTCGGGGTACTGGGCATGGCCGTTTATCAAAGCCTGGCGTATTTCGCCGCTAGCCTGACCTCGGCCACCAACATGGGCATCATCCTGTCGCTGATGCCGCTGATGTCGCTCGCCATGGCGATCATCAGCCTCGGCCAGCGCCTGACCATGGGTGCCCTGGCCGGTGCGGTGCTGTCGTTCGCCGGTGTTCTGGTGGTGGTGTCGTCCGGCAGCCTTGGATCATTACTGGAACACGGGGTCAACCTGGGCGACGCGATGATGCTGGTCGCCACCCTGGCCTATGCGGTCTACAGCACTCTGTTGAAAAAATGGCAGTTGAAACTGCCGCCGCTGGTGCTCCTGTATTTGCAGGTGCTGGTGGCCGTGGTGGTTCTGTTTCCGCTGTTCCTCGCCTCACCGAAAGTTGGCCCGACCCTGCAGAACATTCCGCTGGTGCTGTACGCCTGCCTGCTGGCTTCGATGGTCGCGCCGCTGGCGTGGATGCAGGCGGTGGTGCGTTTGGGGCCGAGCCGTACCACGCAGTTTTTCAATTTGCTGCCGTTGATCACCGCATTGATTGCAGCGGTGGTGTTGCATGAGCAGTTGGCGATGTATCACTTGGTAGGTGGTGTGTTGACGCTGGGCGGGGTGATTGTTTCCGAGCGTTGGACCACCGTGCTTGGTCGCAAGATAAGCGTTGCCTGATCCGGCGCTTTCGCGGGCAAGCCCGCTCCCACATTTGGAATGCATTCCCATGTGGGAGCGGGCTTGCTCGCGAAGAACGATAACGCGGTCTAAAGTCCAGCCGTGCTTAGCCGCGCCGCATGCTCGACAAACAACCGGATCGGCTCGGCCCCCTTGCCGACCAGCCCCAGCGACTGATTGACGATATCGAAGTGATCCAGTGGATACTCATCTCCAATCACCGTCCCCAGGTGCGAGCTGTAGCGCCCGACCATGCCGTCGCAATGCCCGGCTTCGCGGACGAAGGTCTTGGCGAACAGTCGGCAACTGCGGTTGGTACCGTCCAGCAGATTGCGCCCGCGATCGGTAATGCCCGGCTGCAAGGTGCCGGACCAGGAGTAATAGCGCACGCCGTTGACCTCTTCCGGTCCGTGACCGCCCCAGATTTCGGGCAAGCCCTGTGGATAACGCCGGTTGAACAGCGCCACGCCCGCGCTGGTGAGGGAGTGATGGGACGCATGGATATCCACCGGCAGCTTCGGTCCGCGGTAACCGGTATCCAGCAACCCCATCAGCGCGCAGACCATCCGCAGTAAAAAGCAGAGCAGGCGACCACGGACGCTGTCATGGGGATAATGCTTGTGCAGGTAATCGGCAAGCTCAGAACCATGGTTCGGCCCCGCCACCGAAGTCACCGATGCGACGAGCTCCGGACGCCTGGCGGCGGCGTAGCGAGCGGTCAATGAGCCTTGGCTGTGACCGATCAGGTTGACCTTGTCGGCCCCGGTTTCCCGCAGGATTTCCTCAATCCGCGCCAACAGTTGCTCACCGCGCACTTCGGTGGAGTTGAGCGGCGAGACCTGCACCGCGAACACCACCGCACCTGCGTGGTGTAACGCTTCGACGATCCCGTACCAGTACGGATAAAGCACCAGACGGATGAATCCGAGCATTCCCGGGACTAACACCAGCGGGTAGCGCGGGGCAGAACCTTGCGACATGGGCGGACATCCTTGTGATCGGGAGTAGACGCAAGGCGGGATGCAAGACATCCGCCAAGCATCGCCAGCGAAGATGACAAGTCTATGTCATCCGCCCTACTTCAACCCCACCACGCCCGCCACGATCAGCCCGACCGAGACCAGCTTGATCACGCTCAGGCTTTCCCCCAGCAGTGCGAACCCGAGGAACACCGTGCCCAGTGAACCGATGGCGGTCCAGATCGGGTATGCGATGCTCACCGGCAACTCGCGCATGGCCAGGGTCAGGAAGTAGATCCCGCCCACGGCTGCCACCACAGTGATCAGCGAAGGCCAGAGCCGGGTGAAGCCCTCGGCATATTTCATGCCCATGGCGAAGGTGACTTCAAACCCGGCGGCGATCAGCAGAAACAGCCAGGCCATCTAGAACTCCCCGGCCAGCGCGAGCAAGCGCTGTTCAGCCTCGGCGGCAGAGACCTCAAAGGTGCGCGCCTCGGACTCTTCGCCCTCGGCCGCGACCACGGTGACGTCGGTGATGCCAATGAAGCCCAGCACCGTGCGCAGTAGCGTGTCGGCATGGTTCATGGCTTCCAGCTCACCTCCCGGGCCAAAACCGAAGCCGCCACGGCTGGTGATGATCAGGGCTTTTTTTCCCTGCACCAACGGTTGGTACTGGGCCACGCCGTTGTCCAGGGTGTGATCAAAGGTCACCCCGACGCGCACGATCTGATCGATCCAGGCCTTGAGCCCGCTCGGTACGCTGAAGTTGTGCATCGGCGTGGAGATCAGCAACACATCGTGGCCAAGCAGTTCGCCGACCAGTTCGTCGCTGAGCGCCAGATCGGCCTGCATCGACAGTGGCCGAGCGGCGGGCTCGGGGTAAAACGCGGCGGCCACGAATGCCTCGTTGACCGGCGGTATCAGCGCCCGCCCGACTTCGCGTCGGGTCAGTTGCGCGTGTGGATGACGGGCCTGCCAGGCCGTCAGAAACACTTCGGCCAAACGGCGCGAATGCGAGCGATCACCACGGGGGCTGGCATGAACGGCAAGAATTTTACTCATCTGAACCTCCTCAAGGACTAAACTCAAACGGCTTGTGGCTTGCAGCTTGAGGCTCGTAGCTGCTCCTCTTCAAATGAGCAAAAATCAGTCTGGATGAATCTATTTCACCCATGGAGTATTCAATGTTTGCCTCGTTGCCGTTGACCGCCCTGCGGGCCTTTGAATCCGCCTCACGCCTGTTGAGCTTCAAGGCTGCCGCCGAGGAACTGTCCGTCACCCCGACGGCGGTGTCTCATCAGATCCGCTCCCTGGAGAGCTGGCTCGGCGTGCCGTTGTTCGAGCGCCTGCCACGCCAGGTGCGCCTGACCGAATGCGGCGAACGGCTGTTCCAGAGCCTGCACGGGGCTTTTCTGGAAGTCGCGCAAAGTGTCGAGACCCTGCGCCCGCAACGCAGCAGCGCCAACCTGACGGTCTCCACCACAGCTGCCTTCGCCGCCCTGTGGCTGGTGCCACGGCTGGGACGTTTCTACGCCCGACACCCGAACATCAACGTGCGCCTCGATACCCACTGCGAAGTCATCGATCTGCATCAGGACGCCAGTGTCGATCTGGTGCTGCGTTACAGTCTCGACGATTACCCCAACCTGTACGGCCAGTGCCTGTTCGATGAGTCCTTCGGTGTCTATGGCTCGCCCGAACAAGTGGCCTTGGCGTCGAGTCGCGCCCCGACACTGATCAGCGTGCGCTGGCACAACTCCAAACTCTATGCCCACGGCTGGGAGGCCTGGTGCGCTCGCTCCGGCGAAACCTGGCTGAGCGGCCGGCCCGCCGTGCGCGAATACGACGAAGAGCATTACGCCCTGCAAGCGGCGATTGCCGGGCAAGGCCTGGTGTTGGCAAGCAATATTCTGGTGTCGGAAAGCGTGGCCAGTGGTCTGTTGTTGCCGTACCGGGGGGAAATCCAGGTCGATGGCGCCGGCTACAGCGCACTGTGCGTGCCGGGACGCGAACGTCATCCACCGGTTCGGGCGTTTTTTGCGTGGTTAAGCGAAGAGGCGTTGGCGTCGGGACATGCTCTGGCGTGAGAATGGTTGCGGCTGCCAAGTCGCCATCGCGAGCAAGCTCGCTCCCACATTGGTCCTGCATACACAGATCCCCTGTGGGAGCGAGCTTGCTCGCGATGGCGGTTTTGCAGGCACTCGATTATTTGGCTGGTTTGACGGTGACAGGCGCCTTGCCCGCCTTCATTTGCTCCAGCAATGGCGCGCACTGGTTCGCCTCACCGCCGCTTGGCGCCACCAGTGCCAGCAACCCTGCCGCCGGTGCGGCGATTACGCCCAGCGCCACCATCCCGGCTCCGCGCAGCATCAACGGCACGGCCTTGACCCCGGCATCGGGTTTGATGAACTTGCCGCGCACATACAGTGGCGAGCGCAATGAAATCAGGCGCCACCCCTTGGATTCCGGGGTGATGGTCAGGTCCAGCTGTTCAGTCGCCATGTTCGCGGTGCCGTCGATGTAGACGACGGCGTTCTCGGTGTCGAACACAAACAAGCGGGTACTCGCCAGGCCGGACTGGATACCGAAGTCGGCAGCCGCGCAGTTGATCTTCACTTCCTTGTCGCCAAAGATCTTGCCGACCACATAGTTGCCGACGTTCAGGCCCGCCAGCTCCATCAATTCGCGACTGATGGCGCCATCATTGATCAGCATTTTCAGATTGCCATTGGCACTGCCCAGCAGCTTGGCCACCGAATTGCCGCGTCCGTTGATATCAGCATCGCCGTTGAGTTCGCCGAAACTGGTTTTCATCGGTTCAAAGCCAGGAAACAACTGCTTGAGCTTGAAGCCACGCGCAGTGATCCTGGCCTGGCCTTCCAGTGGATCGGTGTGGCCGTTCAGGCGAATTTGCGCATCCAGTTTGCCGCCCGCCACGCCGAAGCGCAGCGGCTCGAGGCTGAGCACGCCATCGGTGAGCACCAGATGGGTATAGAGGTCGTTGAATGGCAGTTTTTCGCTGTGCATGATGCGTTTGCCGGTGAACTCGACATCGGCGTCCATGTCGCGCCAGCGATCGGTCTTGAACTCTTCGACCGGCAGCACTTTGTCCGCCGGTTGTTTACTGTCGCCGCCACGGGCCTTCTGTTTGGCGTTGGAGTCGGCGCCGATCAACGGGGCCAGGTCAGCGAACAGCAATTGATTGGACAGCAGCGAGCCGCTGAGTTTTGGCCGTGGCTGGCTGGCCACGTAAGTCAGATTGCCATGGATGTCACTGTCGCCGATCTGGCCGTTGAACTCTTCATAGCGGAACACCGCGCCTCCCGTCTCGTGCAGCTTGGCGATCAGGTGGCCGTCGGTGGCATAGGGCGGCGTGTCCGGCAGGATCACGCCGGTCAGCGGGTAGAGGTTGCCCAGGCTGGTGCCGGCCAGTTTCAGGCGCAGGTCCAGGGCGCCGAGATTCAGCGGATCGGTCAGGGTGCCGGCCAGTTCGACGCTGGAATCGGCGATCTTCACCTGTGCCTGAAGCGGAAACGGCCGCGCCGCGTCCTGCAGCGCCAATAGCCCGCCAATCTTGCCCTGGCCCGCGAGTTTCTGGCCGTGGTACTCGCCGTTGACCTTGAGGGCGAACGCATAATCCTGGGGTGACGAGCCCTTTTCCTGCGCGGCTTTCGCCGCTTTGTCGCCGACGATATCGCTGAACGGAACCGGTTTGCCCAATGGATCGATCAGTACGTCGAGTTGAGTCTTCAGGTTCTGGTCGTCGAGGGTGACGCGGCCCTTGTCGAAGCCGATCGCGCCGATATCCACCACCCAGCTGGAAGGCTCGGCGTTCGGGTCTTTGGGGTCGAACTTGAACGTCCAGTTGGCGCGCCCGTCAGCCAGGCGTTGCAGCTGGGCATTCGGCTCGGTGAGATCGATACGCGGGATCACCACCCGCTGCGCCAGCAAGGCCAAGGGTGAAATACGCAATTCGACACGCTTGAGGGTGACCATCTGCGGTTGTTTTGACCAGTCCGGATTGCCCAGGCTGAGGTCCTCGGCCACCACGTGGGGCCACGGCACCCAGGCGCGCCAGCCGCTTTCATCGGGCTCGGGCTGCCAGACCACCGACAGATTGCCGTTGATGGCAAAAGCGCGGTGCAGTTCTTCGGAAACTTTGGCGTTGAGTGGCGGTTTGATCCGGTTCCAGTCGAAGAACACGATGATCAGCACCAGCACCAGCAACAAGGTAAGGAAGGTGGAAAGGGTCCAGACAAACGTTTTTTGAGTGCGCGTCATTGCACAGGGCTCCTGATACGACTGAGCGCCCCGACTGCGACGCACAGGTGAAACGGCGAGCCGGAAGCGGCCCGTCATGAAGTCTACGACTGATAAAAACCCGGCAGGTTTAATCGAAAGACCGATTTCGCCGAACTCGCCCAGTCCAATACCGACCGACCAGTCGATCAGCGTTACCGCCCCCCGCACTTTTGCACGTCACGGATGGGTCGAAAATACCCACTTCAGTGCAAAACCGATCGCCGGAAATGCCCGTTCTAGAGGGCCTGCAGCAAACAATCAATTCCGTTGATTATTACCATTGCGTTTATGAACTTTCATATCGACTTATCGAGAGTAGCATTGCTCTCGTACCCACTTATTCGCACTCCCAAGGAGCAAAAATAATCATGAAACGCCAATTACTGCTTAGCCTTACCCTCTCGATGCTGGCCAGCACCGCATTTGCCCTGCCTGCCGCTGACCAGGCTACACCACAAGTGAAAGACAGCCGCTCGGTGTTCAGCCAGACCGTCGCCGCTGATGGTTCCGACCGTACTCCACAAGGCCAGACCCTCGCCGAAGGCGGTAATGATCGCCTGAAAGAAAAAGGCCTGATCACTCAGGATGGCTCGGACCGCACTCCACAAGGCCAAACCCTGGCTGCTGACGGTTCGGATCGCACCCCACAAGGCCAGACCCTCGCTGCTGACGGTACCGATCGCACCCCACAAGGCCAGACCCTCGCTGCTGACGGTACCGATCGCACCCCACAGGGCCAGACCCTCGCCGCTGACGGTACCGATCGCACCCCACAGGGCCAGACCCTCGCCGCTGACGGTTCGGATCGCACCCCACAAGGCCAGACCCTCGCTGAAGGCGGTTCGGATCGCACCCCACAAGGCCAGACCCTCGCTGAAGGTGGTGGTGACCGTGTAATCGAACGCAACAGCGCCGTGAGCTAAGCCCCATGGCCGCCTTGAAAAAAAGCCCAATCCCCGGATTGGGCTTTTGACTTTTCAGCGGTCCGCTTGATAGATACCGCACTTCCCCGCGTGATCCCCCATACAGTCGTTCGACGCCGGCAAAGCCGATTTGCTAGAGTGCGCCGCGTCCCTGTCCAGAAAACGCCCTTGCGATGCTGCCCCGCGCCGAACAGAAACAACAAACCCGTAACGCCCTGATGGACGCTGCCCGGCGCCTGATGGATGGCGGCCGAGGATTCGGCAGCCTGAGCCTGCGTGAAGTAGCGAAAACCGCCGGGATCGTACCGACCGGTTTCTACCGTCATTTTGCCGATATGGATGAACTGGGCCTGGTGCTGGTCAGCGAAGTCGGCCAGACATTCCGCGAAACCATTCGCCTGGTGCGGCACAACGAATTCGTGATGGGCGGCATCATCGATGCCTCGGTGCGGATCTTTCTCGACGTGGTCAGCGCCAACCGTTCGCAGTTCCTGTTTCTCGCCCGCGAGCAGTACGGTGGCTCGCTGCCGGTGCGCAAGGCCATCGGCCGTTTGCGTGAAGACATCAGTTCGGACCTGGCGGCAGATTTGTCACTGATGCCGAAACTGCAGCATCTGGATATCGCCGACCTGAGCGTCATGGCCGATCTGATCGTCAAAAGCGTGTTCGCCACCCTGCCGGACATCATCGATCCACCAGCCGAGGCCTTGCCTGAACACCTGACGCCCCAGGCGAAAATCACCCAGCAACTGCGGTTTATCTTTATCGGCCTGAAGCATTGGCAAGGGCTCGGCAGTACCGAGTAAAGCCCATTCCTCCAGGCTGATGCAATCAATGTGGGAGCGAGCTTGCTCGCGATAGCGGTGTGTCAGATACATACATATTGCATGTACTGCCGCCTTCGCGAGCAAGCTCGCTCCCACATTGAACCGCGCCGCTTCAACTTGGTGCGCAAATCAAAAACAACGCACCAATTTCAACCAAAAAACTTACTCCATCGATACCCGTCCTACGTCTCCGTCAGGCATTTCCTACGCATCATGTCGATTGGCAAGCCCCTTGCTCTAGCCTGAGCATTGTTCATTGCTGGAAGCCTTCCGATGCTGGTGATTCATCGCAGAATCGACCCTCAACCCGTTTGGGCCGCCGAACTGCACCTGACGTTCGAAGCCCGCAGCAAAAGCCGTTTGCGCTGTTTCAGTGCCGAAGGCGAAGACGTCGGGTTGTTTTTGGAGCGCGGCCAGTCGCCATTGCATGATGGTGAATGCCTGCAGGCCGAAGACGGGCGAATCGTGCGTGTCTGCGCCCGCCCCGAACAATTGCTGCACGTCACCTGCGCCAATGCCTTCGAACTGACCCGCGCGGCCTATCACCTGGGCAACCGCCATGTCGCCCTGCAAGTCGGCGACGGCTGGTTGCGCCTGCTCGACGATTATGTGCTCAAGGCCATGCTCGAGCAACTCGGTGCCCATGCCGAGAATATCGAGGCTCCGTTCCAGCCGGAACATGGCGCCTACGGTGGCGGCCATCATCATTCGCGCCACGGTGATGAAGACTTCAACTACGCGCCGAAACTGCACCAGTTCGGCGTACGCCCATGAACCCGGCCTGGGCGCTGCTGCGCCTGGCCAGTCCGCAATTGCCGATTGGCGGCTACAGCTACTCCCAAGGGCTGGAGATGGCTGTGGATAACGGCCGGGTAAACGATCCCGCCAGCGCCCGACGCTGGATCAGCGATCAGATGCTGCTGAACCTGGCACGCTTCGAAGCACCCTTGCTGCTCGCCCATTGCGTGGCCGCCAGTGAGGACAACTGGAGCGAATTGCTGCAACGCTGCGAGGAACACCGCGCCAGTCGCGAAACCCGCGAGCTGCATCAGGAGAGCCGACAGATGGGCTACTCGTTACAGCAGTTGCTCAATGGCTTGCCGGAACTCGACATCCCCGCCCGCGCCTTCCTCGAGCAACACAGCGAGCCACATCTGGCCCTGGGTTGGGCGTTGGCCGCCCGCGCCTGGCAGATCAGCCCACAGGACGCCCTGGCCGCGTGGCTCTGGAGCTGGCTGGAAAACCAATTGGCAGTGCTGATGAAAACCCTGCCCCTGGGCCAGCAGGCCGCCCAGCGCCTGACCAGCGAATTGTTGCCGCTGTTGCAGCAGGCCCAGCAGAACGCCAGCCACATCCATCCCGATCATTACGGCAGCGCCGCTTTCGGCCTGTCCCTGGCGTGTATGGCCCACGAGCGCCAATACAGCCGTCTGTTCCGTTCCTAGGGCCTGTTATTTTGGAGAATCACATGAACACACAACCCCTGCGCGTCGGCATCGGCGGCCCGGTCGGCTCTGGCAAAACCGCCCTGACCCTGGCCCTGTGCCTGGCCCTGCGCGAGCGCTACAACCTGGCCGTGGTGACCAACGACATCTATACCCGCGAAGACGCCGACTTTCTGGTGCGCAACGAAGCCCTGGCGCCGGAACGCATCATTGGCGTGGAAACCGGCGGCTGCCCGCACACGGCGATCCGCGAAGACGCCTCGATCAACCTTGAAGCCGTGGATCAACTGAACCGCCGCTTCCCGGGGCTGGACCTGATTCTGGTGGAGTCCGGTGGCGACAACCTCTCTGCGACCTTCAGCCCGGAACTGTCCGACCTGACCATCTACGTGATCGACGTCTCGGCCGGCGACAAGCTGCCGCGCAAGGGTGGGCCGGGGATCTGCAAGTCCGACCTGCTGGTAATCAACAAGATCGACCTGGCGCCGCTGGTCGGTGCCTCGCTGGAGATGATGAACAGCGACACCCAGCGCATGCGCAACGGCAAGCCATTTGTCTTCAGTAACCAGAAAACCGGCCAGGGTCTGGAGGAGATCATCGCCTTCATCGAACGCCAGGGCTTGCTGATCGCGGCCTGATCACCACTTGAACAAGGAAGCTTATCCATGACACTCAAACGCATTCTCGGCGCCCTGGCCCTGCTGCTGACGCCAGCTCTCGCCTTCGCCCATCCGGGGCATGGCGACAATGGCTTGATCGCCGGTATCAGCCATCCGCTTGGCGGCATCGATCACTTGCTGGCGATGCTCGCGGTCGGCCTGTGGGCCGCACAGCAACAAGGTGCCGCACGCTGGGCACTGCCTTGCACCTTCGTTGGCACCCTGTTGATCGGCGGGATGCTGGGCTTTGAAGGAATGAACCTGCCTGCACTGGAAAGCGGGATTGCCGCTTCCGTATTGGCTTTGGGGCTGGCGGTTGCTCTGGCAGTGCGTCCACCGCTGGTGATGGCGGTGGGTGCGACGGCGTTGTTTGCGCTGTTTCATGGCGTGGCTCATGGCCTGGAGCTGCCGGAGATGTCGAGTCCATGGACCTATGCTGCTGGTTTTGTCGCCGCGACGGCTGTGTTGCATGCGGCGGGTTACGCGCTGGTGCGGGTGTTGCCTCAGGCGGCGGCACCGTTGGTGCGACTGGCGGGCGCGGCTTCGGCGGTGACCGGGGCGTGGCTGCTGGCGGGCTAGTTCTCTAGTGCCTGAACCGGCCTCTTCGCGGGCAAGCCCGCTCCCACAGGTTTTTGTGGTGTGGTTACGATCGCATGTACACATACGGTCAATGTGGGAGCGGGCTTGCCCGCGAAGGCGGCCTGACAGACACAGCCTCTCTCAGGTCAGCCTCTCTGCTAACATGTCGCGCAATCGCCCCTGCCGTGACGACGCCAGCCAATGCCGCCTGTTTCCCGCTCCGCCTCTCAGCCTGAATTGACCGCCCTGTTCGCCTCGGTGCAACAGCACTTCCTGAACGTCATCGTGCCGCTCTGGCAAGGCCCGGGCTGGAACGCCGACATGGCGTTGCCCTATGAGGCGCTGGATGCCGAACACCAACCGCTGCCACCGCAACGTTACCGGGCCATGGCCTGCGCGCGGCAGTTGTATCTGTTTGCCAGCCTGATCGGACAGGTGCCGGGCGCCGAAGAGCGTGCCGCCGCGTTGTTCCGCTCGTTGCAGCGGCACTTCCACGATGCCGAGCACGGTGGCTGGTTCTACAGCGTCGATGCACAAGGGGCGCCGCTGGATCAGCGTAAGGACCTCTACACCCACGCCTTCATCCTGTTCGCCTGCGCCCATTACTGGGACATGGTCCGCGAGCCGCTGGTGGAATCGGTACTCAATGCCTCGCTGGAAGTGGTTGCCCAGCGTTTCGCCACGGGCGACGGCCTGTACGAAGCCACCCTCGACCGCGACTGGGCATCGCTGGACAGCGGCCCTTTGCAAAACCCGCTGATGCACCTGGCCGAAGCATTTCTCGCCACATTGGCGGTGCGTGAAGACCTCGATGTGCAGCACGCACTCATCGAGTTATGCACAGCCATGCACGTGCGTTTTATCGACCCGCAGCACGGCGTGTTGATGGAAAAGCCGCTGGGGTCTGTGGATAACTGGTTTGAACCGGGGCATCAGTTCGAGTGGTATTACCTGCTCGAGTCATCCGCTCTGCTGCGTAGCTCGAAACTGCATGGTTCGCTGCAACGTGCTTTTGCCTTCACCGAGCAATTGGGCGTCGATCAACAGACCGGCGCGGTGCGGGCCATGCTCGACCTCGAACCGAATGGCGGCGTCCGGGACGCCACGCAGCGTATCTGGGCCCAGGCCGAGTACCTGCGCGCCTTGACGCTGCGCCCGGACAGTGAAGCGAATGTACTGCGCCAGTTGCAGGCATTGCAGCAGCGCTCACTGCACGCAGGAGGCTGGTTTGAGTGCCGTGATGAGCACGGTGAAGTCAGCCGCCGCGACATGCCGTCGACCACGCCTTATCACCTGGCGACCTGTTATCGCGGGTTGGCGCAATATCTCGGCTGACTGTTTGGTTGCTATCGCGAGCAGGCTCGCTCCCACAGTTGATCGCATTTCCATGTGGGAGCGAGCCTGCTCGCGATTGACCTCAAAGAGCTCACCTACCTGTCACTCAGTCCACTTGCGATCCCCGGTAAAGCTGATGGTCAGCCATCGCGCTGCATCCGGCTTACCGAGCTTCGCGGAAATCTCCTCCCGCAAACTGTCCAGTTGCCCTACTCCGTCGAGCCAGTAATCCTTCGGCAATACGATGTGAATCTCAATGAAACACGCCCGACCGTGCTTCTGCACGTAGGAAATGTAGTCGTCGAAACCATGCTCGACCTTGGCCTCGTCCATCACCTGGCGCACCTTGTCGTCCAGTTGATCCGGGACAATCCCCAACACATCGCGCAATGCCGGTCCGAGGATTTTGAACGCCGGAGGAAGCATGCCCAAGGCCAGCAGAATCAGGATCATCGGGTCGACATACACCGCCCACTTGTCGTAACCCTGGGTCTTGAGCAGCAGCGCAATCAGGAAACTCACCAGCAGCCCCGCCGACAGCATCGCGTCCACCAGCCAACTGATGTTGTCGAACTGGATCAGCGATGATTTGAGTGTGCGATTGCGATGGCGGACGTAGAAAAAATAAATCAGTTCAACAACGGTAAACACCGCTGCGTAGAGGATCACCAGACCAAGCTCGACCTCGCGGCCACCACTGATGATTCCAAACACACCGTTGAGAAAGGCATAAATGGCAACCAGGAACAGGAAGCTGCCTTCGATCACCAGCACCATGGGTTCCAGGTGCCAGTAACCGAACTGGAAGCGCTGGTTGCTTTCCTTGGCGATCAGCCTGGCGGTGATCAGCATCAGCACCTTGATGAAGGCCGCGACTAACGAAAAGAAGCCATCGAACAGGATGGATTGTGCGCCCGAAACAAAACCGGTGATGATCCCGGCGAATGTCACGGCGAGCATCAGGAAGGTCGATTGCTTGAGCAGCGACTGCTCGCCTCGATTACTCACTGGATCTCCTCTAATACCTCTAGACCGCCGGGTGTGGCGGGTTGCTTGAGGGAGGAGTCTAGCTGATGTCCTGTTGTGTCTATTCCGGCCTCATCGCGAGCAAGCTCGCTCCCACAGTTGATCGCATTTCCATGTGGGAGCGAGCTTGCTCGCGATTGGCCGTTACTCGGTCTTAAGACTTACGCTCGATAGAAAACCCGGCCCAGGTCTGGCTCACCGGCATCAGCTCCAGGCTGTTGATGTTGATGTGCGCAGGCGCATTGAGGACCCAGAAAATGGTCTCGGCGATGTCTTGCGGCTGGATCGGCTCGGCGCCTGCGTAAGTGGCGTTGTAACGCTCCTGGTCACCGGCAAAACGCACCAGCGAGAACTCGCTCTCGCACAGGCCCGGCTCGATGTTGCTGACGCGCACGCCCGTGCCTTGCAGGTCGCACCGCAGGTTCAGGGAGAATTGTTTGACGAACGCCTTGGTCGCGCCATACACGTGGCTGCCCGGGTAAGGATAGTTACCGGCGATAGACCCCAGGTTGACGATACCGGCGCCGCGACCATGGGCGATCAGGCGTGGCAAGAGCAAGCGGGTGCTGTACATCAGGCCTTTGACGTTGGTATCGACCATGGTGTCCCAATCGTCCAGGTCGCACTTGGGTGCCGGATCGACACCCAGGGCCAGGCCCGCGTTGTTGATCAACCCGCGCAGCTTGGCGAAGGATGGCGGCAGATTGGCAATCGCCTCTTCCATGGCCTTGCGATCACGCACATCGAGCACCAGGCCATGGACTTCGGTCTGCTTCGACAGCTCGGCGCACAGCGCATTGAGGCGCTCTTCACGACGGCCTGTCAGCACCAGTTTCCAGCCTGCGTCGGCAAAACGACGGGCACAGGCTTCACCAAAACCGGAGGTCGCGCCGGTAATAAACAGGGTGTTGGACATCGTGTTCTCCTTGCTTCGGCTGATCGCCAGCCATTGGAATAGAAAATCAGCAGGCAGCATGCCCGGCCTTGATCACAGCGGCAACCACCGTTCAAACTGTTCAAAAAACACTCAATCCCGGCAAGCCCTTGACCATCGTGGCCTGCAGCCATGTGCGCGCACGTTATCCACAGGCCGGTCCACAGTCTTTGGGGGCAAGTGAAAAAGCTGCAAGCCGCTATCCACAAGGCTTTGCGCGGGGATTCAAAACTTTTTTGCTTGACCCTCAACCACCTGCTGTGTAGCCCTTGGCCATTTTCATGACTGACGGGTCAAACCAGCGATGGCGCCAAGCCAGTAACTACGGCCTTCAGCCGGGTCTTTCCAGAGTTTAATCACAGACTTATCCACAGGCTTGTCCACGCTGAATCCACGCAGCTTCATCACGAACAAAAAGGTTGACAAAGCAGCCTGAGAGTTGCGCAAAAACACCTGATCAAAAAATAACCACGCCTCTGCAAGCCACGTTTTCAAAGGCCTGCAGCCAGCTACTCCCACGTTATTCACAGCCGGCTCCACAGCAAACGGGGACAAGTCAAAACCGTGACAAAACAACTATTTGCAGCGGCTTTATGTCGCGCTTCGGGAGCTCTTGAATATTGTTTTCCACAATTTCCCGGAGGCACGCCAAAAACCCTGTGGGAGCGAGCTTGCTCGCGATACGCTCGCGCGCCGGGGCTTGTGTGTAACCACTGAAACTCAGTGCCCGCCGAGATAGGCGTTACGCACATCCTCGTTGACCAACAACTCCTTGCCGGTACCGGTCATGCGGATTTCGCCGTTGACCATCACGTACGCCCGGTCCGACAACCGCAAGGCGTGGTTGGCGTTCTGCTCCACCAGGAAAATGGTCATGCCGGTCTTGGCCAGTTCCCGCAGGGTGGCGAAGATCTGCTTCACCACGATCGGCGCCAGGCCCAGGCTCGGCTCATCCAGCAGTAACAACTTGGGCCGGCTCATCAGGGCCCGGGCGATGGCGAGCATCTGCTGCTCGCCACCGGACATGGTCATCGCCCGCTGAGTACGCCGCTCTTCGAGCCGCGGGAACAGCTCGAACATGCGTTGCATGTCCTCCTTGGCGTACTTGTCACCAATAGGGATAGTGCCCATCAGCAGGTTTTCTTCGACTGTCATGTCGGGGAACACCCGCCGCCCTTCCGGCGATTGCGCGATGCCGTTGGAGGCGATGTAGTGGGACGACTTGTGGGTAATGTCCACGCCCTGATAAAGGATCTGCCCGTCCGCCGCCCTTGGCTGGCCGAAAATCGACATCAGCAGGGTCGACTTGCCGGCACCGTTGGAGCCGATCAGGCTGACGGTTTCTCCTTCCTTGATGTGCAGCGAGACTTTCTTCAGGGCCTGGATCGGCCCGTAAAACACATCCAGTTCCTTGAGTTCGAGGATGGGTTGGCTCATAGCACCACTTCCTCTTCATCGGCGCCCAGGTAGGCCGCAATCACTTTCGGATCGTTACGAATCGCTTCGGGTCCGCCCTCGGCGATGACGATGCCGTGGTCCAGCACCACGATGTGGTCGGAGATACTCATAACCATGCCCATGTCGTGTTCGATCAGCACCACGGTCAGATCGTGCTCGTCGCGCAGCAGCCGGATCATCGCGCTCAGCGCTTCGGTTTCCTGAGGGTTGAGGCCGGCCGCCGGTTCGTCGAGGCAGATGATCTGCGGACGGGTACACATGGCCCGGGCGATTTCCAGGCGGCGTTGCTGGCCGTAGGACAGCTCACCGGCCAGACGGTTGGCGCAATCCACCAGGTCCACCACTTCCAGCCAGTAGAACGCGTGGTCCAGCGCATCGCTTTCGGCCTTGCGGTAGCCTTTGGTGTTGAGGATGCCGGCGAGCATGCTGCGGTTGACCCACATGTGTTGGGCCACCAGCAGGTTTTCCAGCACCGACATTTCCTTGAACAGGCGAATGTTCTGGAACGTACGCGCCAGCCCGGCACGGTTCACCAGGTGAGTGCCACCGAACGCCTTGTAGAACAGTCGACTGGCGAAGGATTTCGGCGAAACGAAATCGGTTGGCTTGAACGACTCGCCCAGCAACTTGATGACGTTGGTCTGCTGACCACGCACATTGAGTTCGATCTTGCCGCCGGAGGCCTTGTAGAACCCGGTCAGGCAGTTGAACACCGTGGTCTTGCCGGCGCCGTTGGGGCCGATCAGGGCGAAGATCGAATTGCGGTGGACTTTCAGGCTGACATCGTTCAACGCCTTGATGCCGCCGAAGTGCATCATCAGCTTTTCGACACTGAGTACGACTTCGCTCATGGCGCTACTCCTTTACGCGGGGTCACACCGGTACGGCTGATCCGGATCAGGCCGCGCGGTCGCCAGATCATCATCAACACCATCAGGATGCCGAACAGCAGCACGCGGTATTCGGCGAAGCCACGCAGCAGTTCCGGAGCCACGGTCAGCACGAAGGCTGCAATTACGACACCTATGGTCGAGCCCATGCCGCCGAGTACCACGATGGCAAGGATCAGCGCCGACTCGAAGAAAGTGAACGAGGTCGGGTTGACGAAACCCTGGTAAGTGGCGAAGAACACCCCGGCCAGCCCGGCAGTCGAAGCACCGATGGTGAATGCCGAGAGCTTGACCAGCACGTGGTTCAGACCCATTGAACGACAGGCGATTTCGTCTTCGCGCAGGGCTTCCCAGGCGCGGCCGACCGGCATGCGGGTCAGGCGGTGCTTGATGTGCAGCACGGCCAGGACCACCAGGAACAACACGGCGTAGATGAAGTAGTACTTCACGTCAGGGTTGTAGGCGATGCCGAAGAATTCATGAAACGGCACCCCGCCCTCTTTCGCCCTTTTTCCGAACTCGATGCCGAAGAAGGTTGGCAACGGCGCTGCCATGCCATTCGGGCCGCCGGTCAGGGACAGCCAGTTATTGAGGATCAACCGAATGATTTCACCGAAGCCCAGGGTCACGATCGCCAGGTAGTCACCGTGCAGGCGCAGCACCGGGAAACCAAGGATGCAACCAGCCAGACCGGCCGTGATCGCCGCCAGTGGCAACACCGTCCAGAAACCCAGCCCCAGGTACTGATAACCGAGCGCCAGGCCGTAGGCGCCGATGGCGTAGAACGCCACGTAACCCAGGTCGAGCAGGCCGGCCAGGCCGACCACAATGTTCAATCCCAGCCCCAGCAATACGTAGATCAGCCCGAGGATGACCACACCCAGCAGGTAGGAGTTGGAGAAAAACGGGAACGCCACGGCGATGACAATCATCAGCGGGATGATCCAGCGCAACCGGGATTTGTAATCAGGCGCCAGTACATGAACCCCGGAGCCGGTGGTTTCAAAGCCTTCGAGAATTCTCAGGCCCTTTGGGGTTTGCAGGAACAGGCTCAAGGCAAAACGACCGGCCATGACGATAGCGACAATCCAGGCTACCCGGGTCGTTTCCAGGTTGAAGCCATAGCCATCGAGGACGATGCCGACAATCGGGCCGAACACAATCAGGGCCACGAGGCCGGCAAGAACCGCGTCAACCAGGCTTTTTTTGAGATCGATTTTATGAGTGGTTGAAGACATCGCTTACACCTTCGACACAAGAGGACGGCCGAGCAGGCCCTGGGGCCGAAAGACCAGAACGAGAACCAGCAGCGAGAAGCTGAAGACGTCTTTGTAGTCCGAGTTGACCAGACCTGAGAACAGCGACTCGGAGATGCCGAGGATGATCCCGCCGAGCATGGCACCAGGCAGCGAGCCAATCCCGCCGAGCACCGCGGCGGTGAACGCCTTGATGCCGATGACGAAGCCTGCGTAGAAATCGAACGTGCCGTAGTTCATGGTGATCAGCACACCGGCCAGGGCCGCCATCGCTGCACCAATGATGAACACGTAGGAAATGATGCGGTCGGTGTTGATCCCCAGGATCGAGGCCATCTTGCGGTCTTGCTGGGTCGCGCGGCACATGCGGCCGAGCTTGGTGTACTTGATGACATAGGTCAGCAGGCCCATCCCGACAAACGCTGCGACCAGAATGAAGATCTTGGTGTAAGTGAGCTGGACGAAGCCGGTCCCGACTTCTACTCGCCATGCACCAGTCAGCAGTGTCGGAACGCCTTGTTGGCGGGCACCCTGGGCGATCTGTGCATAGTTTTGCAGGATCAGCGAGATCCCGATGGCGCTGATCAGCGGTGCCAGTCGGGTGGAGTTACGCAGGGGTTTGTAGGCAACACGCTCGATGACCCAGCCATACACCGCCGTGACGACGATGGTGAAGATCAGTGTGCCGAGCATCAACAGGGGGAAGGATTCAATACCGAAGTATGCCAGCAGAGCCAGACTGATTGCCGCGAGGTAAGCGGAAATCATGTAAACCTCGCCGTGGGCGAAGTTGATCATGCCGATGATGCCATAGACCATTGTGTAGCCGATGGCGATCAGGCCATAGACCGACCCGAGGGTCAGGCCGTTGACCAGTTGCTGCAGGAAAATACCATCCATAACGCAATCTCACGCAATGAGAACCTGCACATGTGGCTGTGCGGTTCTTCTAAGGAAAATACAGATATACGTCGGAGCAATGTCAGCCACGATCAGACAGGCCACCACCGCCCCCTGTAGGAGCGAGCCTGCTCGCGATTGCGGTTTGACATTCAACGAATGTGTTGCCTGTCAGTCCGTCATCGCGAGCAAGCCCGCTCTCACAAGGGAACTGTGGGGTTCAGCCGATCGGGTCAGCCCTTACTTCTGTTTTTCCAGCTGGTGGTATTTGCCGTCCTTGTCCCACTGGTAAACCACGTAGTCGGAGACTTTCAGGTCGCCCTTGCTGTCCCAGGTCTTCTCGCCCATGACGGTTTGGACCTTGTTGGCTTTCAGCCATTTGGCAGCGTCTTCACCCTTGTTGGACTTGGCGCCGTTGAAGGCAGCAGCCAGGGTCTGGACCGAAGCGTAGGCGTACAGGGTGTAGCCTTCAGGTTCGGTACCGGCCTTGCGGAAGGCGTCTACCACGGTCTTGCTGTCTGGCAGCAGGCGTGGGTCGGCACCGAAGGTCATCAATACGCCATCAACGTTCTGTGGGCCACCGGCGGTGGTCACCAGTTCGTCAGTCACGATGCCGTCATCGGACATGAACTTGACGTCTTTGAGGCCCTGTTCACGCAGTTGCCGAACCAGTGGACCGGCTTCCGGGTGCAAGCCGCCGAAGTAGACCACGTCGGCACCGGCCGCACGGATCTTGGTGACGACAGCGCTGAAGTCTTTCTCGCCGCGGGTCAGCCCTTCGTACAGCACCGGCTTCACGCCGCGTTTTTCCAGCTGAGCCTTGGTGGCGTCCGCCAGGCCCTGACCGTAGGTGTCCTTGTCGTGCAGTACGGCGACTTTCTTGCCCTTGAGCACGTCGACGACATAGTCGCCAGCCACGATACCTTGCTGGTCGTCACGCCCGCACATGCGGAACATGGCACTCAGGCCGCGCTCGGTCACCTTGGGGTTGGTGGAGCCCGGGGTGATCGTGATGATGCCGGCTTCGTCGTAGATCTCGGAGGCAGGGATAGTCGACGAGGAGCAGAAGTGACCTACCACACCAACGACTTTCTTTTCGGTCAGGTCCTTGGCGACCGTCACAGCCTGTTTCGGTTCGCAGGCGTCATCGCCCTTGACCAGTACGATTTTCTCCCCGTTAACCCCGCCAGCCGCGTTGACCGCATCGGCCGCCGCTTGTGCACCCTTCATGTACTGTTCGCCAAATGCCGCGTTGGCGCCTGTCATTGGTCCCGCTACGCCGATCTTGATGTCAGCCTGAGCAAACGCAGAAACACCCAACGCAGTTGCCACTGCGAGGGCCAGAAAGCCTTTCTTGTAAAACGTCTGGGACATGAGGTGGTGCTCCATGGTTTTTTTAATTGGCACTGCGACTTCAATGAATGCTCAGAGCAAGGGCCGTGCCATCGGTTTTTTATTCTGAAAAAAGTCGCTGCTTTCTTGTTATTTCGACTGTTTCGGGCCCATTTTCATTGGGCGTGCAACCGTCTAAACCGCGGAAGGTAAAACCATTATTTTTTTGAGGCGCAACCCGCTTGCGCCATCATTGCAACCGCGGCTTTAAACGACGTGCAACCAGCCTGTAACAACGTGCGTCACCGAAGTGCACACTGCTGGTGCGGGACTGCTACAACCCGCACCACTACAGGCTAGCTGCAGATCAAAAAAGCGCCGCTTTTCACTACGAAAATCAACATTCAGATCACGATCCGCAGGCACTGGCCTGCGTGATACAGCGAGAATCCCGCCTCATACAAACAACTGCGCAACCCCACCCCGGCCAATGGCTGCATGGGCGCAAAAGGAATCGGTAGTGCTTGAGGATTTCCGTTACACAGGTAATCGGCAAAGGCCTTGCCGACCACCGTTCCCGTGGTCACGCCCCGACCGTTGTAACCGGTGACTGCCACCAAGCCGGGCGCCGGTTCGAACAGGCGCATCAAATGATCGGGGGTGAAGGCGATGCAACCGGTCCAGGTGCACTCCCACTCCACCGGTTTGAGGTACGGGAAATAATGTTGCTGCACCCGGTCAGCCCAGGCCTTGAGAAACCAGGCCGGTTTCTGATTGCCATTGCCGAGACTGCCCAGCAGCAGGCGTCCGTCTTTATCCCGACGAATGCTGCTCAGGACCTGGCGGGTGTCCCAGGAACCCTGGCCGCCGGGGAGGATTTGCTGCGCAGCCTCTTCGGTCAGCGGGACCGACGCCACCTGGTAGTAATAACCGGGGAAGAAATTGCGCCGCAGCTCCGTCCAGTCGCCTTCGGTGTAGGCATTGGAGGCAATCACCACTTTCTCGGCCATGACCGAACCCTGGGCGGTTTGCACTGACCAGCGCTGGCCCTGGCGTTCGAGTCGGGTGACCGGGGAATGATCGAACAATTGACCACCCAGACCGATGGCCGCTTTGGCCAGCCCCGTGGTGTAGGCCATCGGGTTAAGCGTACCGGCACGGCGATCGAGCAACGCGGCGGCGATCTTTTGGGTACCCGTCGCTTGTTCGCAGGCCTGACCGGTCAACAACTCCACCGGCGCCCCACGGCGTTTCCATTGTTCTTCACGACTGCGCAAGTCGGCTTCGCCACGGGCGTTGTGCGCCATGTGCAGCGTGCCTTCGCGGCGCAACTGGCAATCGATGTTGTACTTGTCCACAAGACTGAACACCAGGGACGGCGCCGCCCCCAGCATGCGGTTGAGCTGGCTGCCGACCTCCTTGCCGAACCCGGCTTCGATCTCGTCCGGGGGAATCCACATCCCGGCATTGACCAGCCCGACGTTGCGCCCCGAACCACCATGGCCGGCACGATGGGCCTCCAGCACACAAACGGTCTTGCCTTGCTCCAGCAGATGCACCGCCGCCGACAACCCGGTAAACCCGGCGCCGATGACGCAGACATCCACCGCGACCTCACCCTTGAGGGCCGAATTGTCCGGCCTTTGCGGCGTCAGTTTTTCCCACAGACACTCATCGCGTAACGGCATTGCCAGACTCCAACAGAAACCTAACAAACACATTCATTCAAATGTGGGAGCGGGCTTGCTCGCGAAAGCGTCGGCACATCCAGCATCAATGTGACTGATAAACCGCTTTCGCGAGCAAGCCCGCTCCCACAGGAGATCACTGTCCGACTCGAGATTTAGTCGAACGTGATGCCCTGCGCCAACGGCAACTCCAGCGAGTAGTTCACGGTGTTGGTCTGGCGGCGCATGTAGCCGCGCCATGCATCGGAGCCGGACTCACGACCGCCGCCGGTTTCTTTCTCGCCCCCAAACGCACCACCGATTTCCGCGCCGCTCGGGCCGATGTTGACGTTGGCGATGCCGCAGTCGCTGCCCACCGCCGACATGAACTGCTCTGCTTCACGCACGTCGGTGGTGAAGATGCACGAGGACAGGCCTTGTGGCACCGCGTTGTTCAGGCGCAGAGCCTCCTGGAAATCGCTGTAACCGACCACGTACAGGATCGGGGCGAAGGTTTCGTGGCAGACCACATCGCTCTGCTCCGGCATTTCGACGATGGCCGGCGACACGTAGTAGGCATTCGGAAATTGATCTTGCAACTGACGCTCGCCACCGAACACCCGGCCGCCTTCGCTCAAGGCCTGTTCCAGAGCATCCTGCATGTTCTCGAAGCTTTGCTTGTCGATCAGCGGGCCGACCAGGTTGCCTTCCAGCGGATGGCCGATACGCACTTTCGAGTAAGCGGCTTTCAGGCGGGTAACGATTTCTTCTTTCACCGACTCATGAGCGATCAGGCGACGCAGGGTGGTGCAGCGCTGACCGGCGGTGCCGACGGCGCTGAACAGGATCGCGCGAACAGCCATGTCCAGGTCGGCGCTCGGGCCGAGGATCATCGCGTTGTTGCCACCCAGTTCGAGAATGCTGCGGGCAAAGCGCGCGGCCACTTTCGGTGCCACTTCGCGGCCCATGCGGGTGCTGCCAGTGGCGCTGATCAGCGCCACGCGCGGGTCATCCACCAGCGCTTCACCAGCATCGCGACCGCCGATAACCACCTGGCACAGGTGCGCAGGTGCATCGCTGAAGTTTTTCACGACGCGATCGAACAACGCCTGGCAGGCCAGTGCGGTGAGCGGGGTCTTTTCCGACGGTTTCCACACCACCGGGTTACCGCAGACCAGCGCCAGCGTGGTGTTCCAGGCCCAGACAGCGACCGGGAAGTTGAACGCACTGATCACGCCGACGACGCCCAGCGGATGCCAGGTTTCACGCATGTGGTGGCCAGGACGCTCGGAGGCGATGGTCAAGCCGTACAGCTGACGGGACAGACCGACGGCGAAGTCGCAGATATCGATCATTTCCTGAACTTCACCCAGGCCTTCCTGGGTGATCTTGCCGGCTTCCCAGGAAACCAGTTCGCCGAGGTCGGCCTTGTACTCGCGCAGGACTTCACCGAATTGCCGCACCAGTTCGCCACGGCGCGGTGCCGGAACCTTGCGCCACAGTTCGAACGCATGATCTGCGCGACTGATGTGCTGCTCGACTTCAGCGGCGCCTTCCCAGTTCACGGCGGCGATCCTGCTGCCATCGATCGGCGAATGCACTGGCACTTTGCCGTTCTGGTACAGGGCCGGGTTCACACCTAGACGATCAAGCAATGCGGCAACCATGGGTCACTCCTCAAGCAAAAGACAGAACACGTGCAGCCGGAAATTCACGGCTGATCAGACCTGTAGTTTTAGCTGTCCGGAGGTTACTCAACAAACGACCTTTAAGAGAGATATCATTCCGTTTATTCATGCTGTGCATTGCTGGCAATAAAGAAACAAGAACCAAGGACCGCCCATGCTGAATAAACGCTACCTGCCATCGATCGCTGCGTTGCAGTGCTTCGAAGCCGTTACCCGGCACTTGAGCTTCACCCGGGCCGCCGAAGAGCTGAACCTGACCCAAAGTGCCGTGAGCAAACAGGTCGCGCAACTCGAAGAGCTGTTGCAGCACCTGCTGTTTCGCCGGGTGCGCCGACGCCTGCAGATGACGCCGGCCGGCGATCTGTACCTGGTTGAGGTGCGAAAAATTCTCACACAGGTCGAGATGTCGACCCATTACCTGCGTTCCTACGGTGGCGAAACAGAAGTCCTGCGGGTTTCCACACCTCCGACCTTCGGCGCGCGCTGGCTGGTGCCCCGCCTGAAAGGCTGGCGCCTGCGGCACCCGTCGATCCATCTGGACCTGTGCAGCGAGCAGGAAGCCGACGATCTGCTGCAAGGTCGCAGCGACCTGGCGTTCTACTTCGGCCAGGGCTCGCGGCCCGGTACCGAATGCCTGAAGCTGTTCGGCGAAGAGCTGGTGCCGGTGTGCGCCCCGGGTAGCCTGCCGGACACGCCGTTCACCGACCCGACGCAACTGACCGACCTGGTCCTGCTGCAAAACGCTTCCCGCCCCCAGGCATGGCATGACTGGTTCGACCACCAGGGCTACCACACCGAGCACAGCTACCACGGCCCGCGTTTCGAAACCTTTTATATGTGCATCCGCGCCGCCCAGGTCGGCTGCGGCGTGGCGCTGTTACCCCGCTTTCTGGTGGAAGAAGAACTGGCCGACGGCAAGCTGGTCATTCCCTGGCAGCATGCAATGCCCAGCACCGACGCCTATTACCTTGCGTACCCGGAGCATTCGGCGGAAGTGCCCAAGGTGCGGGATTTTGTGAAGTGGATGCTGGAGCAGATCGATAGCCCGGATACCCCACAACATTGAGCCCTTTCACAATCCCTGTGGGAGCGAGCTTGCTCGCGAAGGCGTCGGCACATCCAGCATCAATGTGACCGACAAACCGCATTCGCGAGCAGGCTCACTCCTACAGGGGATTTGCTGCGGCTAAAAAACTGCTGGTAATCCTTGTCCCTGATATGCGCCACTAGCGCCACTGATCAATACCGCTGCAACGCTGGAGATTCCCGTTATGAGCGAGAGTGTGTTTGCCGATCGCATCGTGCAGAACCTGCTCGACACCGACTTCTACAAACTGACGATGATGCAGGCGGTGCTGCACAATTACCCGAACGTCGAAGTCGAATGGGAGTTTCGTTGCCGTAACAAGGAGGACTTGCGCCCGTACCTGGCGGAAATCCGCTTCCAGATCGAGCGCCTGGCCGAACTGAGCCTGAGCGCCGACCAATTGAGCTTTCTGGAACGCATCAGCTTCCTGAAGCCGGACTTTTTGCGCTTTCTCGGCTTGTTTCGCTTCAACCTGCGCTACATCCACACCGGCATCGAAAACGGTGAGCTGTTCATCCGCCTGCGGGGCCCCTGGCTGCATGTGATCCTGTTCGAAGTGCCGCTGCTGGCGCTGGTCAGCGAGGTGCGCAATCGCTATCGCTACCGCGAAGTCGTGCTGGGGCAGGCCCGTGAACAGCTCTACCGCAAGTTCGACTGGCTGAGCGCCAACGCCAGCAGCGATGAATTGTCCGAATTGCAGGTGGCCGATTTCGGCACCCGCCGTCGTTTTTCCTACCGCGTGCAGGAAGAAGTGGTGAATGTGCTCAAGCACGATTTCCCCGGACGCTTTGTCGGCACCAGCAACGTGCACCTGTCCCGGGAGCTGGACATGAAACCCTTGGGCACCATGGCCCACGAATGGATCATGGCGCACCAGCAACTCGGCCCGCGGCTGATCGACAGCCAGATCGCCGCACTCGATTGCTGGGTCCGCGAATACCGTGGCCTGCTGGGGATTGCCCTGACCGATTGCATCACCATGGATGCCTTCCTCGGCGATTTCGATCTGTTTTTCGCCAAGCTTTTCGACGGTTTGCGCCACGACTCGGGCGATCCGGTGATCTGGGCGGAAAAAGCCATCGCCCACTATCACAAGCTCGGCATCGACCCGATGAGCAAGACACTGACCTTCTCCGACAGCCTGACCCTGCCCAAGGCCCTGGAGATATTCCGGGCGCTGCGCGGTCGGATCAATGTCAGCTTCGGCATCGGCACCAACCTGACCTGTGATATTCCGGGTGTCGAACCGATGAGCATCGTGCTTAAAATGGCCGCCTGCAACGGCCAGCCGGTGGCGAAGATCTCCGACGAGCCTGGCAAGACGCACTGCAAAGACCCGAATTTCGTCGCGTACTTGCGACACGTTTTCCAAGTACCTGCCGCCCTTTCAAGTACATCAAGCAAGGAGTGAATTCATGCAAGCCGTACAGCGTGAGATTGCTGAACAGCTCAAGGTCCAGCCGCCATTCGCCGACGAAGCCGCCCTTGAGGCCGAAGTCGCCCGGCGGGTGACCTTCATTCAGGACTGCCTGGTCAACTCCGGGCTCAAGACCCTGGTACTGGGCATCAGTGGCGGTGTCGACTCCCTGACCGCCGGCCTGCTGGCCCAGCGTGCCGTCCGCGAACTGCGCCAGCGCAGCGGTGATGCCGCCTACAAATTCATCGCCGTGCGCCTGCCCTACGAAACCCAGTTCGATGAGCACGACGCCCAGGCCTCGGTGGATTTCATCAAACCGGACGAACGCCACACGGTGAACATCGGTCCGGCGGTCAAGGCCCTGGCCAATGAAGTGGCGGCCTTCGAAGGCAAACATGCGGTGTCGGTGGATTTCGTGCTCGGCAACACCAAGGCGCGCATGCGCATGGTCGCCCAGTACACCATCGCTGGCGCGGCCCATGGCCTGGTGATCGGCACCGACCACGCGGCGGAAGCGGTGATGGGTTTCTTCACCAAGTTCGGTGACGGCGCCTGCGACCTGGCGCCACTGAGCGGCTTGGTGAAAAACCAGGTCCGCGCCATCGCCCGCAGCTTCGGCGCGCCGGAGTCGCTGGTGGAGAAAGTCCCGACCGCCGACCTGGAAGACCTGTCACCCGGCAAACCGGACGAAGCCTCCCACGGCGTGACCTACGCCGAGATCGACGCCTTCCTGCACGGCAACCCGGTGCGTGAGGAAGCGTTCAGGATCATTTGCGACACGTACAACAAGACCCATCACAAGCGGGTGATGCCGTTTGCGCCTTGAGCCGTGAGTGAATGAAAAAGCCCGCTGAAGTGTTGAGCTTCAGCGGGCTTTTTCTTTGGCCAAAATATGTGTCGATGCTTCTGGCCCTTTCGCGGGCAAGCCCGCTCCCACAGGTACGGTGGTGTCCCTGTGGGAGCGGGCTTGCTCGCGAAGAACGATAACGCGGTGTGCCTGATTACTTCAGGGTTACGGTGCCTTTCATCATCGAGATGTGACCCGGGAACGAGCAGAAGAAACCGTATTTTTCAGCGGCATCCAGCTTGGACACATCGAAGGTCACCGAGTCTGTCTCGCCAGCGCCGATGATCTTGGTGTGAGCGATAACACGCGCATCACCTTCTTTCAGATAGTTCTTGTCGATGCCGGCGCTCAGGCCGTCGGTGGCGATCGGCTGCATGTCGGCTTCTTTGCTCAGCACCCAGTTATGGCCCATGACGTTCTTCGGCAAGCTGCCGGAGTGCTTGAGTTCCACGGTAAACGTCTTGCAGCTCTTGTCGATTTCAATGGCCTTCGTGTCGAAAGACATCTGGTCGGTGGAGTCGACGGTGACTTTGCACTCGGCAGCCATCAGTTGGCTGCTGGCCAGTGTCAACAGGGATACCGCAACGAGTTTGGCAAACATGGTGAATCTCCAAGGCAGGGTTAACAAAATCGCGAATGGACAGAAGACTGCCTGAAAACTTCGCAAGTTCATATGACTTGAATCAAAAATTGTATACAACTTTCAGGCTATGACACCGATGAAAACAATCTACCGGCCAAGCGTCTGGTCCGGCCCTATCATCAGGCCGTCCCCCTCAACCCGGAGCACTGATTATGTCCATCAACAGCCTGTTGTGCAGTTTGCTCGCCGCCTACGCCTGCGGCGCCAGCGGAACGTACGAAACGCCAAAACAAGAAGTCTAGCCCTTGGAGTGCCGTGCGCCTGCCTTTACTCTGTGGCTCTGATCGACCATGGAGCAAGGCATGTCTTTAGCATCTGTTTGTGTATTTTGTGGTGCCAGCACCGGCACCAACCCGGCTTATCGTGAAGCGGCTGTGGCCTTGGGCCAGGCATTGGCCGAGCGCAAGCTGACCCTCGTATATGGCGGCGGCGCCGTAGGCCTGATGGGCATCGTTGCTGATGCGGCCCTGGCGGCCGGCGGTGAAGTGATCGGCATCATCCCGCAAAGCCTCAAGGACAAGGAAATCGGCCACAGCGGCCTGACTCGCCTGGAAGTCGTCGATGGCATGCACGCGCGCAAGGCACGGATGGCCGAGCTCAGCGATGCCTTTATCGCGCTGCCCGGTGGCCTTGGCACCCTGGAAGAGCTGTTCGAAGTCTGGACCTGGGGTCAGCTCGGCTACCACGGAAAACCGCTGGGTTTGCTGGAAGTGAACGGTTTCTACAGCAAATTGACCTCTTTTCTCGATCACATCGTCGGCGAAGGCTTCGTTCGCGGGCAGCACCGTGACATGCTGCAAGTGAGCGAATCACCGCAAACCCTGCTCGATGCGCTGGATGCCTGGCAACCGTCCGTAGCGCCAAAGTGGGCCGAGCAAAAACCCAGCTAACGGCTCGGCACCGATACAGGGCAGAATATGCGCCGCTCAACCTCACCTTCGACCCCAGAGGATCGCCCATGGCCAAACCTAATTATTCCTTCGCCAAACGTCAGAGAGACTTGGCCAAGGAGCAGAAGAAAGAGGAAAAGCTTCAGCGCAAGAAAGCTACAGCTGAAGAAGCGGCACTGAACCCTGAGGGTGAAGTGGCGGCAGAAGACGATGTTGATGCACCGAAAGACTCGGCGCCCGACGCCTGAGAACCTCCGGGCCGGTTGATCTGATCTGGCCCACCGGATCTGTGTCCAGGGTTGGCAGCTTTGCTGCCGACCCTCACAGGCCAATCTGAAATACCCTACCTGAAATGACTGCGCCCCCTGTAGGAGCGAGCTTGCTCGCGAAAAATTCGAAGGCAGCGCATTTTTCCAGACAGTACGCGTCATCGTTCACGTCCATCGCGAGCAAGCTCGCTCCTACAGGGGACCTGCGTTAATCCAGAGGCATCACGGTGACGCGCACTTCCGGGTCGTGGTTCCCTCCTCCCAGAATCACCCCCCGCAACGGCGACACATCGGAAAAGTCCCGGCCCCAGGCCAGGGTGATGTGCTCCAGAGCCGGTTGCACATTGTTGGTCGGATCGAAATCCACCCACCCCAGCACCGGGCAAAACACCGAAACCCAGGCGTGGGACGCATCAGCACCGATCAGCCGTGGCTGCCCCGGCGGTGGCTGGGTCAGCAAGTAGCCGCTGATGTACCGCGCGGCCAATCCACGGGAACGCACGCAAGCGAGCATCAGGTGAGCAAAGTCCTGGCAGACCCCGCGCCGGCGCTCCAGCACCTCCACCAGTGGCGTCGCCACCTGGGTCGCTTCGGCATCGAAGGTGAACTCGCTGAAGATTTTCTCCATCAGCGCCTGCACGCCGAGCAGCAGCGGTCGACCCGCCGGGAAGCAGCTCTCGGAAAACTCGACGAAGTTTCTCTTCAAATGCACATACGGCGATTCAAACCGGTATCGGCAGGCTTCGAGCAATTCTGGCGACAACGGCTGGCTGCTGTAGGTCAGCGCGTTTCGTGTGTGCTCCCACGCCGGAGACCGACTGAAGTCCGGCACAGGTCGAGGCAACACTTCGATGGTGAGACTGGCGTTGACCAGCAATTCATCGTGGGGACGCTCGAACGCCAGCCGTGTCAGCGGGTTGCCGAAAACATCCAGTTCATCGCGGCGCGAGGTCGGCTGCGGACTGATCTGCAATTGCCGGTCGGTGCAACGCTGCCAGGCACAAGGCCGCGGCCACAAATGCGCCAGTTGCTGGGCCAGGGACACCGGGCTGTCGTAGTGATAATGGGTGTCATGGAAAATCTGGTAGTGGGCGCTCATCAGACGGACACCGTGCGCTGGCTGACATCGTCGACATGGGCAAAGTGCCGCAGCGCCAGGCGATCGGAAACTTGCCCGCTGGCGTCGGCGATCTCCTGCAACAGTGCGGCCAGCCCCTCGATGGCGGCGCGAACACTCGCGTCACCGAACAGCGGGTTTTCCAGGCAGCCCAGATCGAATCGCGCCAGACGTTCAACCAATTGCGGCAGCGCTGCTTCGCGCGGCCCACCAAAGTCATCGTTGAGACGTTTGAGGGTGCGGTTCACCAGTTTCAACTGGAACAACACGGCGTGAGGGTTCTGCTCGTCGAGCAACAGCAGGTCGAGCACCGGGATCAGCTGTGCCACCGCCAGGTATCGAGAACGGTAGGTGATGCTGCTGTTGCCCAGTTCCAGCAGCCATTCCAGCCCGGCCTGATCGAAAGCCCCGGCGCCCCGCAGGAACGCCGCCAGGCTGCCGCTGAGAAATTGCAGGCGCTCGATCCGCCGGCCAATCATCAGGAAACGCCAGCCTTCGTCCCGGGTCATGTCGTCCAGGGCAAAGCCGGACAGCGCCGCCAGGGACATCACCAAACGGTTGAGGAAATCCAGCAACTCGCCGAAATCCGGCTCTTCGGTTTCCAGCTCCATGGCTTCGCGCTGCAACTCCACCAGCGCCTGCCAGTTTTCCCGCGAGAGCTTGCCGCGCACCTGCGAAGCGGCCCACTGCAAGCGTTGCAGGTTGGAGCGCAGGCTGAACGGCCAGTCGTCGCCGAGCAGCGCCGCCAACAGGCGTTCAGGCAATTCACCCTCATCGGGCAGCAGCATCAGCCGCTCGCCGAGATCCACCGCGGCCTGCAGGGCTTGCGGGTCGTCGCCGTCGACATAGCGCGTCAGCATGATGCGCAGCAAACGGGCACTGTCATCGCAACGTTCGCAGTAACGGCCAAACCAGAACAGGTTTTCCACCACCCGCGATGGCAGATACGGATCGCGCCGCACCAGGTCATGCACGCCGATGTTGCGTTGGGCCTTCCATTGTTCGCCGCTGGGCACACGATCGCCCAGCACCCAGGTGTCTTTGCTGGCACCACCGCGCTGCATCGACACCACTTCGGCATCGGCGTCGGCGGCGACCCGGGTCAAGCCACCGGGCAACACCCGATAACCCTCGCGGCTGGCCACCGCATATACGCGCATGCCGATGGCGCGGGGTTGCAGCTGACCGTCTTCGGCTTGCCAGATCGGTGCCTGGGACAATTGCGCGAGTTCTTGCGCCACATAAGCGTAAGGCCGTGCCTGCATGCGCTCGGCGAGTTCCTGGCGCTGCTTTTCACTCAAATCACGGCCAAATACCGGTGCAAAGCTCTGGGACGGAAACGCCGGTTTGATCAGCAGTTCCGGTAGCTTTTCCAGGGCTTGGGCCAAAACCGGCGCTTCACCGCACCACCAGGTGGCGATGGATGGCAGGATCAATTCTTCACCGAACAGGAATTGATTGATCTTCGGCAGGAAACCCAACAAACCGGGCGACTCCAGCACACCGCTGCCCAGAGCGTTGGCCACCAGCACCCGCCCCTGCCGCACGGCTTCGAGCAGGCCCGGCACGCCGAGGGCCGAATCGGTGCGCAACTCCAGCGGGTCGCAGAAATCGTCATCGAGCCGACGCATGATCGCGTGAACCCGGCGCAGACCACTCAGAGTCTTCAGGTAGACCGTGGCGTCGCGCACCGTCAGGTCGCCGCCCTCTACCAACGGATAACCGAGCTGACGCGCCAGGTACAAATGTTCGAAATAGCTTTCGTTGAAACGCCCTGGTGTCAGCAGCACCACCAAGGGTGCGTCCTCGTCACTCGGGGCCTGACGGGCCAGGGTTTCCTGCAAGGTGCGGAAGAACCCGGCCAGGTGTTGCACCTTCAAATCACGGTACAGCTCGGGAAACGCCCGGGACACGATGGTACGGTTTTCCAGCGCATACCCGGCGCCCGACGGCGCCTGGGTACGGTCCGCCGTGACCCACCAGCGGCCATCGGGCGTGCGCGCCAGATCCACGGCATACAAATGCAGGAAGGCCCCGTCAGGCGGGCTGATCCCCTGACAGGGCCAAAGGAAGTTGTTGTGACCGAACACCAGCTCGGCGGGCAGCAGACCTTCGGCAATCAGCCGTTGCGGACCGTAAAGGTCAGCCAGCACGGCATTGAGCAATCGCGCCCGCTGAGCGATGCCGGCCGACAATTGCTCCCACTCATCAGCCGCAATCACATGGGGCAGCAGGTCCAGTTCCCATGGCCGGTCAGCGCCCTTGGGGTCGGCATAAACGTTATAGGTAACACCGTTTTCCTGGATTTGCCGGGTCAGCAGGGCCTGACGCTGCACCAATTGCGCCGGCGTGCTGCGTTGCAACTGCTCGAACAGCCGGCGCCAGTGCGGGCGCACGGCGCCACTGTCGTCGAGCAGTTCGTGATAGGTGCCCGCCGTCAGCGGGTAGCGGTCTAGCAGGTCAGGCATGGAAAGCTCGGCAGACAGCAATGAACGGTCAGACTAACGCAGGCTCGTGACACCCGGATATACGAAAAATCCGAGCGTCGCGTACGGTTTAGAAACGTCGCAAATCGAGTGTCATCGGCAGCTCGTCGTTAATTTCCAGAATCGGGACAGGAAGTTTTCCCGGTGTGTGCCCGATGCGGAAGAAACGCGCCATCCGTCGACTCTCGGCCTCGTTGGCATTGACCGGCAAGCTGTCGTAATTGCGTCCGCCCGGGTGGGCGACGTGATACTGGCAGCCGCCCAGCGAACGCTGCATCCAGGTATCGAGCAGGTCGAACACCAGGGGCGCGTGGACCGGGATGGTCGGTTGCAGGCAGTTGGCCGGTTGCCAGGCACGAAAACGCACGCCGGCCACGAACTCGCCGACCCGCCCCGTGGGTTGCAATGGCACCGGGATGCCATTGCAGGTCAGCAAATAACGCTGGGGCGGCAAGCCGCTGAGCTTGACCTGCAAACGCTCCAGCGACGAATCCACATAACGCACCGTACCGCCCATGGCGCCCTCTTCGCCCAGCACGTGCCAAGGCTCGAGCGCCTGGCGCAGTTCCAGCGCAATACCACTGACGGCGTAGTCGCCAACCTTGGGGAAACGGAACTCCAGATGCGCGGCGAACCATTCGGCCCGCACCGCATAACCGGCGGCGTTGAGGTCGACGATGACATCGGCAAAGTCTTGCTCGATAAAGTGCGGCAACAGGAAGCGATCGTGCAACTCCGTACCCCAGCGCGCCAGCTTCGGCGGTGCATAGGGCTCGCGCCAGAACCGCGCGACCAGCGCCCGCAGCAACAATTGTTGCGCCAGGCTCATGCGCGCATGGGGCGGCATCTCGAACGCACGCAGCTCCAGCAATCCGAGGCGCCCGGTGGCACCGTCCGGCGAATAGAGTTTGTCGATGCAGAATTCGGCGCGGTGGGTGTTGCCGGTCACATCGATCAGCAGATTGCGCAGCAGCCGATCCACCAACCATGGCGGACATGCCTCACCCGGTTCAGGCATCTGCGCAAACGCGATTTCCAGTTCGTACAAGGCATCGTTGCGCGCTTCATCCACGCGGGGCGCCTGGGACGTCGGGCCGATGAACAATCCGGAAAACAGGTAGGACAAGGACGGGTGGTTATGCCAGTAGCTGATCAGGCTGCGCAGCAGATCCGGACGACGCAGAAACGGCGAGTCACCCGGTGTCGCGCCACCCAGCACGAAATGGTTACCGCCGCCCGTGCCGGTGTGCCGGCCGTCAATCATGAATTTCTCGGTGGTCAGGCGGGTCTGGCGCGCTTCTTCATAGAGGAACTCGGTGCGCTCGACCAATTCATCCCAGGTCGCGGACGGCTGCACGTTGACCTCGATCACCCCCGGGTCCGGAGTGATGCGAAAGTTGCTCAGGCGCGGATCGCTCGGCGGCTCGTAGCCCTCCAGCAATACCGGACACAGCAGCTCTTGCGCGGTGGCCTCAATGGCGGCGACCAGTTCGAGGTAATCCTCGACCCGCTCCAGCGGCGGCATGAACAGGTACAACCGGCCTTCCCGCGCTTCGGCGCAGAACGCGGTGCGGGTCAGCCAGTCGGCGGACTCGTCGATGTCTGGCGCCCGCTCTTGCACCTCGGCAGAAGCGCTTTGGCTCTGTAGTTGTGCAGTGTCGGGCAGCGGCGGGAAGTCCTGGTTCGGGTCCTGCGGATGAATGAACGGATACTCCGCCGCTTTCACCCAGGGTTGCGAACCCAACGGCAAGCGATACCCTAGCGGCGAATCCCCCGGCACCAGGCGGCAGTGTTCATCGCGCAGATACCAGCGGCCGCTCTGCCACTGATCGCCCTTGGTGGTGCGTGCCAGCGGCAGGACCTGGCCAATCACCTTGTCCAAACCCTGACTGAAGACTTTACGCAGACGCGCACGCTCCAGCGGTTCTTCCAGACGTGAGTCTTCGGCGCTGACGTTCTGCGGCAACATCCCTTCGCGCCAGAGGTAATAAAAATTGTCTTCGTAGGCCGGAAACACGAAACGTGTCGGAATTTTCAGGCGTTCGGCAACGCTCGCCAGGAAACGTCCGGCCAGTTCGCCTGTGGCGCCGTAGTCTTCCTGTTCATCGGCAATCAGCGCGTTGTTGTGCCAGATCGGCACGCCGTCACGCCGCCAGTAGCAATTGAGCGACCAGCGCGGCAATTGCTCGCCGGGATACCACTTGCCCTGTCCGAAATGCACCAGCCCCTTGGGCGCGTAGTGTTTACGCATGCGCTGGAACAGTTCGGCGGACAAGCGTCGTTTATCCGGCCCCAGTGCGGCGGTGTTCCACTCGGCGCCGTCCGGGTCATCGATGGACACAAAGGTCGGTTCGCCGCCCATGGTCAGGCGCACATCGCCTTCCAGCAGGTCGGCATCGATCTGCCGCCCCAGGGCCTGAATCGCCAGCCACTGGTCGTCGGTGTAGGGCTTGGTGACCCGTGGCGCCTCCCAAATCCGCTCCACGGACATTTCGTGGCTGAATTCGCACTCGCACGGTTCCACCAGGCCACTGATCGGCGCCGCAGAGGACGGATCGGGACTACAGGCCAACGGAATATGCCCTTCACCGGCAAACAGCCCGGATGTCGCGTCCAGGCCAATCCAGCCGGCGCCGGGCAGGTACACCTCGCACCAGGCGTGCAGGTCGGTGAAATCCACTTCAGTGCCCGACGGGCCGTCGAGACTTTTGACGTCGGCGGTCAGCTGGATCAGGTAGCCCGACACGAAACGCGCCGCCAGTCCCAGGTTGCGCAGCAGTTGCACCAGCAACCAGGCGGAATCGCGGCACGAACCGGAGGCCTGTTCGAGGGTGTGTTCAGGCGTTTGTACGCCGGGCTCCATGCGAATCAGGTAGTCGATGTCTTCGCTCAGGCGCTGATTGAGCGCGACGAGAAAGTCCACGGCGGGCAACGGGGTGCGGTCGATGCCGTCCAGATAGGCTTTGAACTTCGGCGTCAGCGGCAACGTTTCCAGGTACGGCGCCAGCTCCTTGCGCTCATCCACGGCATAGGCGAAGGGAATCTTTTCCGCGTAGGGCTCAAGGAAGAAGTCAAACGGATTGAAGATCGCCATTTCTGCCAGCAGGTCGACTTCAATTCGCAATTCATCGGTTTTTTCCGGAAACACCAGGCGCGCCAGGTAATTACCCTGGGGGTCCTGCTGCCAGTTGATGAAGTGCTGTTCGGGGGAGACCTTCAGCGCATAGGACAGAATCCGCGTGCGGCTGTGAGCGGCGGGGCGCAGGCGAACGATCTGCGGGCCGAGCTCGACAGCGCGGTCATAGCGGTAATGCGTGACGTGGTGCAATGCGACATGAATCGACACGGCGTGCCTCCTGCGAGCCTTGAGCGTATGGGAAAGCGCGCAAGACTTATGCCATCCAGCAGCGCTGGCGCTTTCTTCGATTACCTGAGGCAGTACAGCACCAAAATCGGGCGATACAGGAAAATGGTCGAAATTGATTGCACGCAAATGTGGCGACCAGCCAGAAATTGGTTGGCAGCTCCGGCCTCTTCGCGAGCAGGCTCGCTCCTACAGGGGGAATGCATTTCATTGTAGGAGCGAGCCTGCTCGCGATGAGGCCAGCAGCTCCAGTACATTTTTCAAGCCCGGAATGCAAAACGCCAACCCGAAGGTTGGCGTTCTGTTCAGCTCAAGCGAGACTCAGCGCGGCACGACGGGCTTGCGGGTCGGCTTGGGGCCTTTGCCCTTGGCCGCGTCCTTGCGTTCCTTGGCCGCTTGCTGGTTGCGGGCAAACGCCGCAGCCTTGGCCTGTTCGCGCTTGTCCCACGGGTTACCGCCATCGCTGGCACGTGGTGGCAGGCCGGTGTGCTGGGTCAGGATCTTGGTGGTCTTTTCCCCTGCAACCTTGTGGCTGCCGGCCGGTGTCGAGTTCTTGCGACGGGCACTCTGGTAGCTGTCAGTCGACGGCTGATGCAACGGAATCAACTGGTTCTTGCCCGGCCCGATCAGGTCGGCGCGGCCCATGCGGGTCAGTGCTTCGCGCAGCATCGGCCAGCCTTTAGGGTCGTGATAACGCAAGAACGCCTTGTGCAGACGGCGCTGCTCTTCGCTCTTGACGATGGTCACCGCGTCACTCTTGTAGGTGACCTTGCGCAGCGGGTTCTTGCCCGAGTGGTACATCGCGGTGGCGGTGGCCATCGGCGACGGGTAGAACGCCTGCACCTGGTCGGCACGGAAGCCGTTGCCCTTGAGCCACAGGGCCAGGTTCATCATGTCTTCATCGGTGGTGCCCGGGTGGGCGGCGATGAAGTACGGAATCAGGTATTGCTCCTTGCCCGCTTCCTTGGAGTACTTCTCGAACATGCGCTTGAACTTGTCATAGCTGCCGATGCCCGGTTTCATCATCTGGTTGAGCGGACCTTCCTCGGTGTGTTCCGGGGCGATCTTCAGGTAGCCACCGACGTGGTGGGTCACCAGTTCCTTGACGTACTCCGGCGATTCGACCGCGAGGTCATAGCGCAGGCCGGAAGCAATCAGGATCTTCTTCACACCCGGCAACTCACGGGCACTGCGGTACAGCTGGATCAGCGCCGAGTGGTCGGTGTTCAGGTTCGGGCAGATGCCAGGGAACACGCACGATGGCTTGCGGCACGCGGATTCGATTTCCGGGCTCTTGCAGGCGATGCGGTACATGTTCGCGGTCGGGCCACCAAGGTCGGAGATCACGCCGGTAAAACCGGGAACCTTGTCACGAATTTCTTCGATTTCGCGAATGATCGACTCGTGGGAACGGTTCTGGATGATCCGCCCTTCGTGCTCGGTGATCGAGCAGAAGGTGCAGCCGCCGAAGCAGCCACGCATGATGTTCACCGAGAAACGGATCATCTCGTAGGCCGGGATCTTTTCCTTGCCGTACGCCGGGTGCGGAATGCGCTGATAAGGCATGCCGAACACGTAGTCCATTTCTTCAGTTGTCATCGGAATCGGTGGCGGGTTGAACCAGACATCCACTTCGCCATGCTTCTGCACCAACGCGCGGGCGTTGCCCGGGTTGGTTTCCAGGTGCAACACGCGGTTGGCGTGGGCGTAGAGCACCGCGTCGTTGCGGACCTTTTCCACCGACGGCAAACGAATCACGGTCTTGTCGCGGGTCATGCGCGGACTGGCCAGGATCTGCACGACCTTGGCTTCCTGCGGATCCTCGACCGGGCCCTTCTCCTGCTCGATGGCACAGGCAGCAGTGTCTTGTGTGTTGACGTACGGGTTGATGATCTTGTCGATCTTGCCCGGACGGTCGATGCGCGTGGAATCGACTTCGTACCAGCCTTGCGGCGTATCACGACGGATGAATGCGGTGCCGCGCACGTCGGTGATGTCTTCGATCTTGTGACCGTAGGACAGGCGCTGGGCGACCTCGACGATCGCGCGCTCGGCGTTGCCGTAGAGCAGGATGTCGGCGCTGGCGTCGATCAGGATCGAGTTGCGCACGCGGTCCTGCCAGTAGTCGTAGTGGGCGATGCGGCGCAGGGACGCTTCGATGCCGCCGAGCACGATTGGCACGTGCTTGTAGGCTTCCTTGCAGCGCTGGCTGTAAACCAGGCTGGCGCGGTCCGGACGCTTGCCCGCCAGGCCACCCGGCGTGTAGGCGTCATCGGAGCGGATTTTCTTGTCCGCGGTGTAGCGGTTGATCATCGAGTCCATGTTGCCGGCCGCGACACCGAAGAACAGGTTCGGCTCGCCGAGCTTCATGAAGTCGTCTTTGGACTGCCAGTTCGGCTGGGCAATGATCCCGACGCGGAAGCCCTGGGACTCCAGCAGCCGGCCGATGATCGCCATGCCGAACGACGGGTGATCGACGTACGCATCACCGGTGACGATGATGATGTCGCAGGAATCCCAGCCGAGCTGATCCATCTCCTCCCTGCTCATGGGCAGGAACGGCGCTGGCCCGAAACATTCGGCCCAGTACTTGGGATAGTCAAATAACGGCTTGGCTGCTTGCATGTCGATAACCGGTGTTGGCTTTCATTGAATTTCGCGGGCGCGGAATATAGCACAAATTTTGACCAATTCCGACGGCTGTGGTCGGAAATTGCGGTGACCCCATCGCGAGCAAGCTCGCTCCCACAGGTTCAATGCAATCCCTGTGGGAGCGAGCTTGCTCGCGATGAGGACCGATCAGTCGCTACAAATTACTCGTCATCATCAAAATTGTAGCTACCCGGCGCCAGGTTCTCGAATCGGGTGTATTTACCGATAAAGGCCAGGCGGATAAAGCCGATCGGGCCGTTCCGCTGCTTGCCGATAATGATTTCGGCGATGCCCTTGTGCTCGGTTTCCGGGTGATACACCTCGTCGCGGTAAACGAACATGATCACGTCGGCGTCCTGCTCGATCGCTCCGGATTCCCGCAAGTCGGAGTTCACCGGGCGCTTGTTCGGCCGTTGTTCCAGGGAACGGTTGAGCTGCGAGAGCGCCACCACCGGACAGTTGAATTCCTTGGCCAGGGCTTTCAGGGATCGGGAGATCTCGGAAATCTCGTTGGTCCGGTTGTCACCGCTGGAACCCGGGATCTGCATCAATTGCAGGTAGTCGATCATGATCAGGCCGACATCGCCGTGTTCACGCACCAGGCGGCGGGTCCGGGCGCGCATTTCCGACGGGCTGATGCCGGCGGTATCGTCGATGAACAGCTTGCGGTCGTTGAGCAGGTTGACCGCCGAGGTCAGGCGCGGCCAGTCGTCGTCTTCAAGCTGGCCGGAACGGACCTTGGTCTGGTCGATACGACCCAGGGAAGACAGCATACGCATGATCAGCGATTCGCCTGGCATCTCGAGGGAGTAAACCAGGACAGCCTTCTCGCTACGCAACACGGCGTTTTCCACCAGGTTCATCGCAAAGGTGGTTTTACCCATGGACGGACGGCCTGCAACGATGATCAGGTCGGCCGGTTGCAGGCCGCTGGTTTTCTCGTCGAGGTCGGTATAGCCGGTGGACAGGCCGGTGATGGCGTTGTCGGTGTTGAACAAGGTGTCGATACGGTCGATGGCCTTGGTCAGCAGGTCGTTGACGCCCACCGGGCCACCGGTTTTTGGCCGGGCTTCGGCAATCTGAAAGATCTGGCGTTCGGCTTCGTCGAGAATCTCGGCCGCGGTACGGCCTTCCGGATTGAAAGCGCTGTCGGCGATTTCGGTGCTGATGCCGATCAATTGACGCAATGTCGCCCGTTCGCGAACGATCTGCGCATAAGCCTTGATGTTGGCGACGGATGGCGTGTTTTTCGCCAGCTCACCGAGATAGCCGAGGCCGCCGACTTGCGAGGTCTGGCCTTCCTTGTCCAGTTGCTCGGACAGGGTCACGACGTCGATCGGCATGTTCTGATCGGCCAGTTTGGCGATCGCACGGAAGATCAGGCGGTGGTCATGTCGATAGAAATCACCGTCGGAGACTTGATCGAGCACGCGCTCCCAGGCGTTGTTGTCCAGCATCAGACCACCGAGCACGGCCTGTTCGGCCTCGATGGAATGCGGCGGCACTTTCAGCGCGGCAGTTTGCAGATCGTATTGCTCGGGAGCGGAGATTTCGTTCATGGCCACTTGGAATCAGAATTTAAAAACTGGGATGCCAGAAAGACAAAGGGCACGACCTGTAAACAGGATCGTGCCCGATGTTACCGGCAAGCACCCGAGGGTGCCAGCCGACAAGTGCTGCTTAAGCTGCTACCACGACAACGCGTACGGTGGCTTCAACTTCGGCGTGCAGGTGCACGGCTACGTCGAATTCGCCTACGTTGCGGATGGTGCCGTTCGGCAGACGAACTTCGCTCTTCTGCACTTCAACGCCGGAGGCGGTCAGTGCGTCAGCGATGTCGTGAGTACCGATCGAACCGAACAGCTTGCCTTCGTCGCCAGCGGTGGCAGTGATGGTCACTTCCAGCTCGGCCAGTTGGGCAGCGCGGCTTTCAGCCGATGCTTTGCGATCTGCTGCAGCTTTTTCCAGCTCAGCGCGACGCTCTTCGAACGCAGCCAGGTTGGCTGGGGTCGCAGCGGTAGCTTTGCCGTAAGGCAGCAGGTAGTTACGACCGTAACCAGCCTTAACGTTCACTTTGTCACCCAGGTTGCCCAGGTTGGTGACTTTTTCCAGAAGGATCAGTTGCATGTGAAAATCCTCTTAACTTTTAACCTTCACCGTTCGCGTTATCGGCATCTTTCGGTGCCGAACGACCGCGAAAATCAATCAGGCTGTCGACGATGGCCAGGACCACCAGCAACGGATAGATCAGTTGCATGAACAGCAACAGCGTCACGTACAACCCCACCAGCCAGAACCTGGCCAGTCGCTTCTGCGCCACCAGCCCGTGAATCAGGGCCAGCCCGGCGAACACCAGCGGTACGCTGCACAACGGCGTCAACATGGCCATCTGTGGACCGATGTTCGGCCCAAGAAGCATGCACGCCAGCAGCAACATCGCCGGCAACAGCGGGAAGCGGATGGCGCGAAACTCGCGACCAAAACCGCCCGGGTTGTACAACAACGCCTGCCAGTAGCGCCCGACAAGCAGGCTCAGCAAGCTGACGATTTGCAACAACGCCGCAATCAGGCCGGTCAGGACCGGTGCAATCAGGGACGCGAAACGCGCTTGTTCGTCTACCGACAACTTCTGGTAGACATCACCGAGTAGCGACGGCATGACTTTGATCAAAGCCTGCGCCAGCATCTCGATCTGGGGAGCAAAAGCTGTCCCCAACACCACTGAAAACACCACTCCCATCGCTATGCTGACCAGCAGCACGCGGTTCCAGGACTCGCTTGCGCGCAAAACCAACGCAAGGCTCGCAGACCCCAGCAGCACCAGAAGTGCCCGTGGGTCGTCGGAGTAAAGCCACCAGATCAACGCCGGCAGCAGTCCCAGAGCAAGAACGCCCAGGGCATCCCTCAATCCGCGCCGCAGGAGCACAAGGCATCCGGCGGCAGCACCCAACCAGTAAAACAACGGCATCGCCGCGCATCCAGCCACTACCAGAGTGGCCTGCATACGGCCGCGCATGATGAACTCAGCTATGGCCCGCATGCATTCAATCCTTTGCTACGTGTCGACTGCCCGGTCTCAGCGGCCGTGGCTGTCGGTGTAGGCCAGCAGGGCCAGGAAGCGGGCGCGCTTGATAGCGGTGGCCAGCTGACGCTGATAACGAGCTTTGGTACCGGTGATGCGGCTTGGAACGATTTTGCCGGTCTCGGATACGTAGGCTTTCAGAGTGTTGAGATCTTTGTAATCGATCTCTTTCACGTCTTCAGCGGTGAAGCGGCAGAATTTACGACGACGGAAGAAACGTGCCATTTGATAGGCTCCTTAAAAGGTCCGTGGATTACTCGTCAGCGTTATCGCTGTTGTCGCTGTCATCACTGTCAACGCTTTCAGCGCCTTCGTGCTCAGGACGGTCGCGACGCTCACGGCGCTCACTGCGGTTTTCTTCAGCCTTGAGCATCTCGGACTGGCCGGTAACGGCTTCGTCGCGACGGATGACCAGGTTACGGATCACTGCATCGTTGTAGCGGAAGTTGTCTTCCAGCTCGGCCAGGGCCTTGCCAGTGCACTCAACGTTCAGCATCACGTAGTGAGCCTTGTGAACATTGTTGATTGCGTAGGCCAGTTGACGACGGCCCCAATCTTCCAGACGGTGGATTTTGCCGCCGTCTTCTTCGATCAGCTTGGTGTAACGCTCAACCATGCCGCCGACTTGCTCGCTTTGATCCGGGTGGACCAAAAAGATGATTTCGTAATGACGCATGAATGCTCCTTACGGGTTGTAGCCTGCCGCTCAAAAGCGGTCAGACAAGGAGTGAATGACACTTATGGACTTGCGGACGCTAGACACGTTGGTGCCTGCCATCACAGCAAGGGGCGCAATTGTAGAGAAGGGGCGAGAGAGGCGCAAGGTAATTGGTGATTATTTGAACAGCTCGTTCACACCAACCATTTTCAACATGACGCATAACCAATGTGGGAGCGGGCTTGCCCGCGAATGCGGTACGACATTCAACATCTTTGCTGAATGTTACTCCGCTTTCGCGAGCAAGCCCGCTCCCACAGGGACTGCAACTGGATCAGGGTTTCTTGGCAGCCGCCTTGGCCTTGACGCTACGCTGACGCTGCGCTTCGAACAGACAGACACCCGTCGCCACCGAAACGTTGAGACTGCTGACGCTACCAGCCATCGGCAGGTTCACCAGGTAGTCGCAATGCTCGCGGGTCAGGCGACGCATGCCCTTGCCTTCGGCGCCCATGATCAGGATGGTCGGGCCGGTGAGGTCCTGGTCATAAAGACTGACTTCCGCCTCCCCCGCCGTACCGACAACCCACAAGCCGCGCTGCTGGAGCTTTTCCAGGGTACGCGCCAGGTTGGTCACGGCAACCAGCGGAATCACTTCCGCAGCACCGCAGGCGATTTTCCGTACGACCGGCGTCAGGGTAGCCGACTTGTCCTTCGGCACGATCACTGCCAGCGCACCCGCCGCATCGGCAGAACGCAGGCAGGCACCGAGGTTGTGCGGATCGGTCACGCCGTCGAGCACCAGCAACAACGGCGCGCCTTCAGTGCGATCGAGCAGCTCGTCGAGCATCGCCTCACCCCAGACCTGGCTCGGACTCACGTCCGCCACCACACCCTGGTGCACGCCTTCAACCCAGGCGTCCATTTCGCGGCGCTCGGCCTGGCCGACCTGGACCCGGTTTTCGTTGGCCAGCTCAATCAGCGTCTGGACCCGAGGATCATTGCGGCCTTCGGCCAGCCAGATCTGCTTGACGCGTTTCGGGTGGTGACGCAACAACGCTTCTACAGCATGGACGCCGTAGATCTTTTCCAACTGACTCATGGCTTGGCCTTAGGTTTACGCGCCCCGCCACTCTTGGCTGGAGCCGAGCCCGCTTTTGGCGGGCCTTTACGATGTTTGCTCGGTTTGGCTGGCTTGCCGCCGACGGCCTTGTCAGGCGCCGACCGACTGGTCTTTCCCGCAGACGCCGCTTTACCGCCGCTTTTCGCACCGGCCAGCAGCGCCTGTTTCATTTCACGACTTTTGCGTACTTCGGCATTTTTCGCCGCCGCATCGCTCGGACGATAGGCCTCGACAGCCTTTTCCTTGGCAGGACGACGACCGGTTTTCGCCGGGGCCGGTTCTGCCTCGACTTTCGCGGCAGGCGCTGTGGTTTCGGCACCGCGCTTCTTGCGGCCAATCGGCGCGCTGATGGTTTTTTCGGCCATTTCGAAGTCGATCTTGCGCTCGTCGAGGTCGACGCGCATGACCCGCACTTCCACGGTATCGCCGAGGCGGAAGCTGCGACCGGTACGCTCGCCGGCCAGGCGGTGGTGCACAGGATCGAAGTGGTAGTAATCGCCCGGCAGCGCGGTGACGTGCACCAGGCCCTCGACATAAATGTCTGTAAGCTCGACGAACAGACCAAAACCGGTCACGGCAGTGATCACGCCCGGGAACGATTCGCCCACGCGGTCTTTCATGAACTCGCACTTGAGCCAGTTCACTACGTCGCGGGTCGCTTCGTCGGCACGGCGTTCGCTCATCGAGCACTGCTCGCCGAGTTGCTCCAGGGCCGCTTCGTCGTAGGGATAGATGCGCGCCTTCGGAATGGTCATCGCACCGGCACGGCGAACGTGTGGGGTGTTCTGCTTCGAATGGATCACGCTGCGAATCGCCCGGTGCGTGAGCAAGTCCGGGTAGCGACGGATCGGCGAAGTGAAGTGCGTGTACGCCTCGTAATTCAGGCCGAAGTGGCCCTGGTTATCGGCGCTGTACACCGCCTGGCTCAACGAACGCAGCATGACGGTCTGGATCAGGTGGAAATCCGGACGATCCTTGATACCGGCCAGCAACGCCTGGTAATCCTTCGGCGACGGACCGTCCTTGCCTTTGTGCAGGGACAGACCAAGTTCGCCGAGGAAGGCGCGCAGTTTTTCCAGGCGCTCCGGCGGCGGACCATCGTGAACGCGATACAACGCAGGAATTTCGTGCTTTTTCAGGAATTCGGCGGTGGCCACGTTGGCCGCCAGCATGCATTCCTCGATCAGCTTGTGCGCGTCGTTACGTATAGTCGGACGGATTTCGGCAATCTTGCGCTCGGAACCGAAGATGATCCGGGTTTCCTGGGTTTCGAAATCGATCGCGCCACGCACGTGACGAGCGGCCAGCAACACCTTGTACAGCGAGTACAGCTGCTTGAGGTGCGGCACCACGTCGGTGTATTCGCCGCGCAGCTTGCGCGCTTCGGTAGCCTTCGGCGTTTCCAGCATCGCGCTGACCTTGTTGTAGGTCAGGCGCGCATGGGAGTGGATCACCGCTTCGTAGAAGCAGTAGTCGGTCATTTCACCGGATTTGGAGATGGTCATCTCGCAGACCATGGCCAGACGATCGACTTGCGGGTTCAGCGAGCACAGGCCGTTGGACAACTGCTCGGGCAGCATCGGGATCACGCGCTCGGGGAAGTACACCGAGTTACCGCGAACCTGCGCTTCGGCATCCAGTGCCGAACCGAGCTTCACGTAGCTGGATACGTCGGCAATCGCCACGTACAGCTTCCAGCCACCCGAGAACAGACGCAGCTTGCCCGGACGGGCTTCGCAGTAGACCGCATCGTCGAAGTCGCGGGCATCTTCGCCGTCGATGGTGACGAACGGCAGATGACGCAGGTCGATGCGCTTCTCTTTGTCTTTCTCTTCGACTTCCGGCTTGAGCTTGCCGGCTTCCTTGAGCACGGCGTCAGGCCAGACGTGAGGAATGTCATAGGTACGCAGGGCGACGTCGATCTCCATGCCCGGCGCCATGTAGTTGCCCACCACCTCGACCACGTCGCCTTGCGGCTGGAAGCGTGGCGTCGGCCAGTGAGTGATCTTCACTTCGACGAACTGACCGATCTGCGCGTTGGCGTTACGGCCCGGCGTCACCAGCACTTCCTGCTGGATCTTCGGATTGTCGGCAACGACGAAACCGATGCCGCCCTCTTCGAAGTAGCGACCGACGATGGTTTCGTGAGCGCGGGACACCACTTCAACGATCATGCCTTCACGGCGACCGCGGCGATCCAGACCGGAAACACGCGCCAGGGCACGGTCACCGTCGAACACCAGACGCATCTGCGCCGGGCTCATGAACAGATCGTCACTGCCGTCGTCCGGCACCAGGAAGCCGAAGCCATCACGGTGACCGCTGATGCGACCCAGGATCAGGTCGAGTTTGTCCACCGGCGCATAAGTGCCGCGACGGGTATAGATGAGTTGAGCATCGCGCTCCATGGCGCGCAGGCGGCGGCGCAGGGCTTCGATCTGGTCTTCCGTGGTCAGACCAAACTCTTCGACCAGCTGCTCGCGGTTAGCAGGCGAACCCCGATCAGCAAGGTGCTGAAGGATCAGTTCGCGGCTAGGAATAGGGTTTTCATATTTTTCCGCTTCACGAGCGGCCTCGGGATCGAGGGACTGCCAATCGGCCATTAGAGAGTTTTCACCTTGTCTATATGCGGGTTAGTTTGGCATAGGCGTAATGAAACGGGAAATTTCAAGCTAAGACGACCCATCTAAAGCCCTGTATCGACACCGCAAAGCTGTTTTGAAGACCGCTGACGAAATTTTTCAGGTTTTTTTAATGTCGGGGGTTTACAGTTAAAAAGACGCTCCGTATAGTGCGCGCCATCGACGACGGACAACGTTGCCGATACTGCCCAGATGGTGAAATTGGTAGACACGCCAGCTTCAGGTGCTGGTGACCTTACGGTCGTGGAAGTTCGAGTCTTCTTCTGGGCACCAATTTCGAGCTTGAGATTAGATCAATTTCAAGGCTCACACAAAAACCCGCGAAAGCGGGTTTTTGCATTTTTGGCCCCTGGTTTATTAATTTTAAAATCAGGGGTTTACAGATCAAAACGCTCTCCGTATAGTGCGCCACATCAACAGCGGCAACGCTGAAGATGATTGCCCAGATGGTGAAATTGGTAGACACGCCAGCTTCAGGTGCTGGTGACCTTACGGTCGTGGAAGTTCGAGTCTTCTTCTGGGCACCAATTCAAATTCAAGGTTACGGCCTTGAATTTCACAGAAACCCGCGAAAGCGGGTTTTTGCGTTTCTGGCATCCAGAAATGTTCTCTACCGCCCTTCTGTAGGAGCGAGCCTGCTCGCGATGCACGCCCAGACGACACTGGCATGCAGGCACCCCGCGTTATCGTTGGAGACCATCGCGAGCAGGCTCGCTCCTACAGGGTCATCGGCAGCCCGTACCAAAAGCAAATCCAACCCACAAGGCGCATTTGAGAAACAATATCGTTTATCATTGTTGCAAGTTTTTGCAATGCGACAGTGAGGAACCCTGCGAATGATGTTTCGAAATACCCTGCGCCGCGGCTTGACCACTACCCTGCTCGGCCTGGCACTCGCCACTCCCCTCACCCAAGCCGCCGATCCGGTTGCCCTGACCCTCTACAATGGCCAGCACAAAGAAGTCGGCGACGCGGTCGCCAAGGCCTTCGAAGCCAAGACCGGCATCCACGTCAATGTACGCAAAGGCAGCAGCAACCAGCTCGCCAGCCAGGTCGTCGAAGAAGGCGATCGCTCCCCCGCCGACGTGATCTACACCGAAGAATCGCCGCCACTGAACAAACTTGGCGAACAAGGCCTGCTAGCCAAGACGGACGATGCCACGCTGGCCGTTCTGCCCAAGGAATACGTCGCCAGCAATGGCACCTGGATTGGCGTGACTGCCCGGGTGCGCGTCGTCGCCTACAACCCCAAGCTGATCGATGAAAAAGACTTGCCGACCTCGGTGATGGAATTCTCAAACCCCAAATGGCAAGGCAAGGTCGGCTTTGTGCCCACCAGTGGCGCCTTCCAGGAACAAGCCGTCGCGATCATCAAAGTGCACGGCATGGACGCCGCCGAAGAATGGCTGACCGGGCTGCGCGCATTCGGCAAGACCTACAGCAACAACATGGTTGCATTGAAAGCCGTGGAAAATGGCGAAGTGGCCACCGTGCTGGTCAACAACTACTACTGGTTCGCCCTGCAGCGTGAAAAAGGCCAGCTCGACTCGAAACTGCATTACTTCACCGGCGGCGATGTCGGCGGACTCATCACCGTTTCCAGCGCTGCAGTGCTCAAATCCAGCAAACACCCCAAAGAAGCCCAGCAATTGCTCGCCTACATGGCCAGCGAGGAAGGCCAGCGCGTGATCACCCAGACCACCGCCGAATACCCTCTGCACAAAGGCATGGAATCTGATCGCGGGCTCAAGCCATTCAACGAGCTGGAAGCACCGAAAGTCACGCCAGCCGACCTGGGCAATGCCGAAGAAGCCCTGGATCTGGAACGTGACGTTGGCCTGAACTGATGAGCGCATCGCTACCTGCCACCAGCCTGCGCAGCAACAACTCGCCCCGCCGCAAGCGTCCGCCGATCGGGTTGGTGTTGCCGGTATTGCTGCTGGTCGTACTCAGCTTCCTGCCGCTGGCCTATGTCGGACTCAAAGCCTGGCAGGCAGGCTGGGCCGAAGCCTTGCACCTGCTGTGGCGGCCCTACGTATTCGGCCTGCTGCGCAACACCCTCGCGCTGATGCTCGGTGTTACCGTCACCTGCGGCGTGATCGGCTTGTCCCTGGCATGGCTACTGGAACGCAGCAATCTTTCCGGACGGCGGTTATGGGGGGTGATTCTGTGCCTGCCGTTCGCCGTGCCTGCGTTTGTCAGCAGCTTCACCTGGGTTTCGCTGAGCGCCCACTTTGAAGGACTCGGCGGGGCGATCCTGGTGATGAGCCTGTCCAAATACCCGCTGATTTTTCTGCCCGTGGCGGCGACCCTGCGCAATCTCGATCCGTCCCTGGAAGAATCGGCCCGTACCTTGGGCCAGAATCGCTGGGGCGTGTTTTTCCGCGTCACCCTGCCCCTGCTCTGGCCTTCGCTGCTGGCGGGTTCGTTGCTGATTGCGCTGCACATGCTGGTGGAGTTCGGCGCTTTGTCGATCATCGGCCTGCAAACCTTCACCACGGCGATCTATCAGCAGTTCGAGTTGGAGTTCAGCAATGCCAACGCGGCGATGCTTTCAGCGGTACTGTTGGCGCTGTGCCTGATGTTGCTATGGCTGGAATTACGCGTACGCGGCAAAGGCCGACATGTGCGCACCGGCCAAGGCGCGGCGCGCAATGCCGAGCAGGTGCAACTGGGACCGTGGGCAGTGGCGGGACAGCTTTATTGCCTGCTGCTGGCAATCATCGGTAGCGGGATACCGCTCGGCATGTTGGCCTACTGGCTGGCGGTGGGATCCTCGGCCGCCTTTCCCGTGGCGGCAATCGGCGAGGCACTGCTGTCATCCCTCGCACTGTCACTGGGTGGCGCGGCGCTGTGCCTGATACTGGCGGTGCCGGTTGGCCTGCTGGTCGTGCGCTACAAAGGTCAACTGGCGATCTGGGCCGAGCGCTTGCCATATTTGCTGCACGCGCTGCCTGGGCTGGTGATTGCGCTGACACTGGTGTACTTCGCCCTGCACTATGTGCCGGCGCTGTACCAGACCTCGGCACTGCTGCTGATCGCTTATGCCCTGCTGTTTCTGCCGTTGGCCCAGGCGCCGATCCGCACCGCCCTGAACAAGGCAGCGCCGCAACTCGAGGAAGCAGCACGCACACTGGGCGCATCGTCATTCAGTGCGTTCTGCCGAGTGACACTGCCGATTATTTTCCCGGCACTGGGCGCGGCTTTTGCCCTGGTATTCCTGGATGCGATGAAGGAACTGACGGCAACCTTGCTGTTGAGCCCCACCGGTCTGAACACCCTGGCAACGGAAGTCTGGGCGCATACCGCGAATGTTGAATTTGCGGCGGCGGCGCCTTATGCGGCGTTGTTGATATTGGTGTCGGGGTTGCCGGTCTATCTGCTTACGACCCGGATGTATCTGAGTCGCTGAGATTGCCATCGCGGGCAAGCCCGCTCCCACAGGGTTCATCGGCGGACACAAACTTTGTGACCGCCCGAGATCAAATGTGGGAGCCAGCTTGCTCGCGATGAGGCCATCCCTGACAAAGCATTACGCCCGGAACTGCCCCAGGCTCGCCTTCAACTGCGCCGCCAGACCATCGAGCACCTTGCCGCTCGCAGTGGTCTCCACGACAGCTTGCGCCGCCTTCTCGGCCTGGGCGTGAATGGTCTGGACCCGTCCCCGCACCGCCTGTGCGCCCTGCGCCTGATGCGCCGCGGCCTGTGTGGCCAGACCGATCGCCGCATGGACCTGCTCGACAGACGCCTGCACCGACTGCTGCAACCGCGCACTGTCACGCAGCACCAGCAAACCTTCACTGGCCTGGCGCCCGGCCTGACCAATCGCCGCCACGGCCTCACGCGCGCCTTGCTGCAGCGCAACGATGTGCGCCTGAATATCGCCGGTGGAGCTCTGCGTCTTGCTCGCCAGCGCCCGCACCTCATCGGCCACAACCGCAAACCCGCGCCCGGTCTCGCCAGCACGCGCCGCTTCAATAGCCGCGTTCAGCGCCAGCAGGTTGGTCTGCTCGGCGATACCATGAATCACCGTCAACACCACTTCGATCTGCTCGCTTTGCTGTGCCAGTCGCTCGATGACTTGCGCGCCGGTATTGACCTGCCCCGCCAGCTCCTCGATCAGGCTGCCGACTTTCGCCGAGGTCCGGGTGTTTTCATCGGTGGCCTGACGAATGTCCACGACCTGCTTCAGCGCCGCCTGCATGGCATGGCTTTCCGACTGGGCTTCATCAGCCATTTGCGACAGCGCACGCAAACTCTCCGCCACCTCGTCGCGCTGCATGCCAGCCGCCGCATCCGCGCCGGCGTTGCGCAAGGTCATGGCGCCAATTTCCACACCGGTACGCTGAGCCACATCGCCCGCCTCGCGCACGATCGGCTGCAACTTATCCACAAAGCGATTGACCGCCGAGGCCATGTCGCCGATTTCATCTTTGCTGTTGATCTGCACTCGCTTGGTCAGATCGCCCTCGCCCGCTGCCAGGTCATCCATGGCAACGATCAGCATTTTCAGGCGATTGACCACTCGGCGACCAAGCACCACCGCCAACAACAGCAGGACACCAAAACCCACCACCGCCAGACATACACCAATGCGCCAGCGTAATGTCGCAGCAGCTTCCTGTACGGTGCCGGTGGTATTTACCTTCATTTCAGCCGCCGTGGACTGCGCTGACTGCAGACGCGAGCGCATGGCTGTTGCGCTGTCGGCGGCCGCGCCTTTCAGGCTGTCGCCCACCAGTTGATCGCTGCTGGCGATCAAGGCCGAGAAGCGTTTGTCGAGAGCCGCGAGATCAGTCTCCACCGAAGCAGTCGAGACCCCCATCAGGACCTTGCCGATTTCTACGCCGTTAGGACTGATTGAGGCCTCGACGTAGAACACCGAAGGATCGCTCTTCGCCGCATCCAGCACCTTGTCGAGCGCCCGCTCGCCCTGGCCTTTTTCCAGCAGTGCCTTGTTGATCGGGTTTTCCCGATTGAGGTAGCGCGTCAGGTGTTGGCCGGCGGCGTCGTCATACACCACGAACAGCACATTGGGATTGCGCTGGGCCCGGCGGGCGAACTCGGAAAGTGTTGGAACGTCGTTGTCCCACATGGCGCGGGGCGCGACAGAAGCCAGAAGCTGCGCCATGTCGCTGGCGGAGTCCTTCAGGTCCTTTTCCAGGGTCGAACGCAATTGCGCCTGCTCTTCCTCCAGTCGCGAGGACAAACCGGCCGTGAGGCGCTGACGCGTGCTGGCAGAGAGGTTGTCCAGACTGGACGTGACTTCACGCCCTGCCTGTTCAAGCTCAGCGGAAAGCTTTTGACTGTCCGCGCCCAGGCGCAGGCCCAGATCGGCTTCCAGCGCAGTCACCGTGCTCCGGGTCAGGGCAACAGCGACCAGCACCTGCACCAAAAGGGCGATACCAAGGGTAACGAACACGGGCCGCAACAAACGGCTTTGTAACAACGAGAGAACGGCCGACATCTGAAATCCCTCTGCTTTGGCGCCATTAAATTGATAGCACGCCGGAAGCAATGCTTTTTTAATGTTCACAGCAAAGGTCATGCCGTCCTGCAGACAAATACGACAAAGGCCCCGATTAAGGAGCCTTTGTGTTTTACATCAACGACTTATCAAGCAAACGGATGACGCAGAACGATGGTTTCGTTGCGATCCGGGCCCGTCGAAATAATGTCGATCGGCGCGCCGACCAGCTCTTCGACACGCTTGATGTAGTTACGCGCAGCCTGCGGCAGTTCTTCCAGGGTCTTGGCACCCAGGGTCGACTCGCTCCAGCCCGGCATTTCTTCGTACACCGGCTCCAGGCCGATGTAGCTGTCGGCGTCGGTCGGTGCGTCGATCACTGCACCGTCAGCGTTTTTGTAGCCAACGCAGATGTTGATGGTTTCCAGGCCGTCCAGTACGTCCAGCTTGGTCAGGCACAGGCCCGAGATGCTGTTGACGTCGATGGCGCGACGCAGGATGACGGCATCGAACCAGCCGCAACGACGGGCACGGCCGGTGGTGGCGCCGAACTCGTGGCCACGCTTGGCCAGGAACGCACCTACATCGTCGAACAGCTCAGTCGGGAACGGACCCGAACCCACACGGGTGGTGTAGGCCTTGGTGATGCCGAGGATGTAATCCAGGAACATCGGGCCAACACCCGAACCGGTCGCGATACCGCCAGCGGTGGTGTTGGAGCTGGTGACGTACGGGTAGGTACCGTGGTCGATGTCCAGCAGGGAGCCCTGGGCGCCTTCGAACATGATGTCTTTGCCCGCGCGACGCAGATTGTGCAGCTCGGCGGTGACGTCCAGCATCATCGGCTTGAGCAGCTCGGCGTATTCCATGCACTCGTCCAGAGTCTTCTGGAAGTCGATGGCCGGCTCTTTGTAGTAATTGACCAGTACGAAGTTGTGGTAATCCAGCAACTCGCCCAGCTTGGCGGCGAAACGCTCGCGGTGGAACAGGTCACCGATGCGCAGGCCGCGACGTGCAACCTTGTCTTCGTACGCCGGGCCGATGCCGCGACCGGTGGTGCCGATCTTCAGCTCGCCACGGGCCTTTTCACGGGCCTGGTCCAGCGCTACGTGGTAGGACAGGATCAGCGGGCAGGAAGGGCTGATACGCAGGCGCTCGCGCACTGGTACGCCTTTCTCTTCCAGCTTGACGATTTCCCGCATCAGGGCGTCAGGTGCAACCACCACGCCGTTGCCGATCAGGCACTGCACGCCTTCGCGCAGCACGCCCGACGGGATCAGGTGCAAGACGGTCTTCTCACCGTCGATCACCAGGGTGTGACCAGCGTTGTGGCCACCTTGGTAACGCACTACGGCGGCAGCATGTTCGGTCAGCAGATCAACGATCTTGCCTTTGCCCTCATCACCCCACTGGGTGCCCAGGACTACGACATTCTTACCCATAACACTTGTCCTCATTCGCGCAAACTTGGTGCCGGCGGCAGCCGGCGGGAAAACTCAAGAAGCCAGTGGCGATACTTGCCAAAGCCCGTTCTGCTGAATCAATTGCCGGTCGCAGTCCGCTTCACGGGCGGCGGCCAAAGGTTGTCCAGGCAAGGCCTGAACGACACGCTGACCCTCACTGCGCAACTGGCAAACCTGCTGCCAGAGTGCCGCATCCGTACTGTCAGGCATCCAGATACCGCCAGACGGTAGCTCGATCTCAGCACGCCCCAGGGTCACCAGGGTTTTCAAATCGGTGGAGAAGCCGGTAGCCGGACGGGCGCGACCGAAGTCGGCGCCAATGTCATCGTAACGACCGCCCTGGGCAATCGACTGGCCAACACCCGGCACGAACACGGCGAACACCACACCCGTGTGGTAGTGGTAACCGCGCAGCTCGCCCAGGTCGAAATACAGCGGCAGCTCAGGGAAACGCACGGACAGCCGCTCGGCAATCGCCAGCAAGTCGTCCAGCGCCGCCGTCACCTGTGCCGGCGCCTTGGCCAGACGCTCACGGGCCGCAGCCAGCACTTCACGACCGCCACACAGATCGACCAACGCGCGCAGCATGCCCGACAGATCGGCAGGCAAGCCCTCGGTCAAGGTAATGACCTCATCGATGGCCTTGCGTTGCAATGCGTCGAACAACTGCTGCTCGACTTCACCGGACAAACCGGCGGCGCGGGCCAGGCCACGGTAGATGCCGACATGACCGAGGTCCATGTGCACATCCGGCACATCGGCCAGTTGCAGCATGGCGAGCATCAGGCTGATGACTTCGACGTCGCTGCTTGGGCTACCGTCGCCGTACAACTCGGCACCCAGCTGAATCGGGCTGCGCGAGGACGACAAGGCGCGAGGCTGAGCATGCAGCACGCTACCGGCATAGCACAGACGGCTCGGACCTTCGCGACGCAGGGTATGCGCATCGATGCGCGCCACTTGCGGCGTGATGTCGGCACGGAAACCCATCTGCCGGCCCGATTGCGGGTCGATGACCTTGAAGGTGCGCAAATCCAGGTCCTGGCCTGCGCCGGTCAGCAGGGATTCCAGGTACTCGATATGGGGAGTCACGACAAACTCGTAACCCCAGCTCTGGAACAGATCCAACACCTGACGACGCGCGACTTCAATACGCGCCGCTTCCGGTGGCAGTACTTCTTCGATGCCATCTGGCAGAAGCCAGCGGTCTACCGTTGCCATTACGCCTTCCCCTATATCCGGGCGACCAGCCTGTCGGCGATCCTTGAGTGAAGCAGAAAATGATCAGCTCATGCACAAACCACGCGCATGAGCGACGGAGCGAAAAGCCCTTCTACCGGCTTCGCTGACCACTTTCCTCGAAAAACTGTCGAGCCCATCGGCCCGGCATCTGCTTAAAAACAGCAATCAAACATGCAGACGCAAAAAAGCCGGGAATTTCCCGGCTGCCGCATCATACACACGTTTTCCCAAAGGATCACCCCGCCAGAGGTTTTAGCCGCCCGGCGGGAGGATTCAGGTCAACGTCGTATCAAGGCTTGGCTTTTTCCAGGTAGTGGAAGAAGTCACTGCTTGGGTCGAGGACCATGACGTCGGATTTGTTCGCGAAGCTTTCACGGTAGGCGCGCAGGCTACGGTAGAACGCGTAGAACTCCTGATCCTGACCGTAGGCCTTGGAATAGATCGCAGCGGCCTGGGCATCACCGTCACCGCGAACCTCCTCGGATTCACGATAGGCTTCAGCCAGCAGCACGCGGCGTTGACGATCGGCGTCGGCACGGATGCCTTCAGCCAGTTCGTTACCCTTGGCGCGGTGCTCGCGAGCTTCACGCTCACGCTCGGTGCTCATACGTTCGAACACGCTGCGGTTCACTTCTTTCGGCAGGTCGATGGTCTTGACCCGAACATCGACAACTTCGATGCCCAGTTCCTTTTCAGCCATCTTGTTCAGCGAAGCCGTGATATCCGCCATCAGCGCATCACGCTCACCCGACACCACTTCGTGCAGGGTGCGCTTACCGAACTGGTCACGCAGGCCCGATTCCAGACGACGGGACAGACGCTCGTCGGCAATCTGCTTGAGGCCGGAAGTCGCGGTGTAGTAACGCTCTGCGTCCTTCACGCGCCACTTGGCGAAGGCATCGACCATCACGGCTTTCTTTTCCAGCGTCAGGAAGCGTTGTGTCGGTGCATCCAGCGTCATCAGGCGTGCGTCGAATTTGCGCACCTGGTTGACGTAAGGCACTTTCACATGCAGGCCTGGCTGAACATCGGCCTGGACCACGCGACCGAACTGCAGCAACACCGCACGCTCGGTCTGAGCCACGATGTAGAAGCAGTTCCAGGCAGCGATCGCCACGACGACGCCGACAATAAGGGCGATCAGCGATTTATTGCTCATCAGCGACTCTCCCTGGTACGTGCTTGCTGTTGCTGCAGATCTGCTGCCGCACGTGCATTCGCTTCATTGCTGGTGGCTGTCGCACCGGTCATTGGAGTGCTGGTGCTGCGACCACTTTCGACCATCTTGTCCAGCGGCAGGTACAACAGGTTGTTCTGGCCATTCTTGTTGCCGGTCACGAGAACCTTGCTGGTGTTGCTGAAGACTTCCTGCATGGTGTCCAGGTACAGACGCTGGCGGGTGACTTCAGGAGCCTTGCGGTACTCGGCGACCAGCTTGGTGAAGCGATCAGCCTCACCCTTGGCGCGCGAGACGGTTTCGTCACGGTAGCCATTGGCATCTTCAAGGATGCGCTGGGCCTGACCACGGGCTTCCGGCACGACGCCGTTGGCATAGGTTTCAGCCTGGTTGCGCGAACGCTGCTCGTCTTCACGGGCCCGGATCACGTCATCGAAGGCTTCCTGGACTTCGCGCGGTGCCGCTGCGCTCTGTACGTTGACCTGGGTGACGGTGATACCGGTGCGATAGGTGTCCATGAAGCGTTGCAGACGCTCCTTGATCTCGCTGGCCATCAATTCACGACCTTCGGTCAGCACCTGGTCCATTGCGGTGGAACCCACCACATGGCGCAAGGCGCTGTCGGTCGCGTGCTGCAGGCTGATTTCCGGCTGATCGACGCTCAGCACGAAGTCCTGCAGGTTGCTGATCTTGTACTGCACGGTCAGTGGCACTTCGACGATGTTCTCGTCTTCAGTCAGCATCTGGCCCTGCTTGGTATAGGCACGCTCACGCGTTACGTTTTCCAAGTACTTCCTGTCGATCGGCGGGAAGTAGATATTCAGGCCCGGACCCACGGTTTCGTAGTACTTGCCGAAGCGCAGCACCACGGCTTGCTCCTGCTCGTCGACGACATAAACCGCGCTGTACAGCCATACGGCGGCCAGCACGACCAGGCCGATGCCGAGCAGGCCGCCAAAGCCGCCGCTCTTGCCCGGACCACCGCCGTCGTCACCACCACGTTTCTTACCGCCACCGAACAAACCGTTCAGGCTTTCCTGCAGCTTTCGGAAGGCCTCGTCGAGATCCGGCGGCCCCTTGCGGTCGCCGTTGTTACGACGCTTGCCACCCCAAGGATCCTGATTATTCGAGTTGCCACCCGGCTCATTCCAAGCCATAGCGCTCTCCATCTGATAAAGCAAAGACGCACCCACGGCGCGCCGACCAATGCTACAGAATGCCTGTCACCACGGCACAACCGCTTTCTCAGGCTTTTATTGCAAAGTGTGTTGCTCGATGAACTCCATCGGTTGCAAACCTTCGCGACTCACCAGCCGATTCAATTCGGCTCGTGGCAAACGAACGGCCAGTAAACTGATGCCTTCGTCGTCATGCTCTTCTTTCTGTACAGCACCGAGTTCGAAAAACTGCGCACGCAGTCGAGCAAATCGATTCGGCAAGCGCAAGGTGCCAACAAACAACTCATCGCCAAGCAGCTCGGCCACGGCCTGCTTGAGCAGGTCCAGACCCGTACCATCTTTCGCCGAAAGCCAGACCCGCTGCGGTTTGCCATCGGCATCGCGCTGGATCTGCGGCTCCACGCCCTCGAGCAAATCGAGTTTGTTATAGACCTCCAGGATCGGCAAGTCTTGAGCCCCGATCTCTCCGAGCACCACCATGACCTGTTCAATCTGGGCCATGCGCTCGGGTTCATGGGAGTCGATCACGTGCAGCAACAGGTCGGAGTTGCTCGACTCTTCGAGCGTAGCCCGAAAAGCCTCGACCAGCTTGTGCGGCAAGTGGCGAATGAAGCCCACGGTGTCAGCCAGCACGATCGGGCCGAGGTCATCGAGCTCGAGTCGGCGCAAGGTCGGGTCGAGGGTGGCGAACAACTGGTCAGCCGCGAAGACATCGGAATCGGTCACCGAGTTGAACAGCGTCGATTTGCCGGCGTTGGTATAACCCACCAGCGAAACCGTCGGAATGTCCGCTCGTTTGCGGCCACGGCGCGATTGCTCACGCTGGCTGCGGACCTTTTCCAGGCGTCCCTTGATCTGCCGCAGGCGAACCCGCAACAGGCGCCGGTCGGTTTCCAGCTGGGTTTCACCCGGACCGCGCAGGCCGATACCGCCTTTCTGCCGTTCAAGGTGAGTCCAGCCGCGAACCAGCCGCGTACTCATGTGCTCAAGCTGGGCCAGTTCGACCTGGAGCTTGCCTTCATGGGTGCGGGCGCGTTGGGCGAAGATATCGAGAATCAAACCCGTGCGGTCGATCACGCGACACTCGAAAATACGTTCGAGGTTACGTTCCTGACTGGGCGTGAGGATGTGATTGAAAATCACCAGATCGACCTGTTCGGCCTGGACCAGGTCGCGCAACTCTTCGACCTTGCCGCTGCTGATCAGGGTTTTGGCGGTTGGCCGATGACGCGGCACGTTGAAAAACGCGACGGTCTCGGCGCCAGCCGAAATTGCCAACTCCTGAAACTCCTGCGGATCTTCGCGCGCCTCAGGGTCCTGACCATCCAAGTGAACGAGAATGGCTCGTTCACCACCACCGTGGCGCTCAAAGAACAAAGGAGACTCCTATCAGGCGTTACCTGGCTCAGCGTCACCTGCATCGGATTCGGTTGCGCTAGGCAGACGAATTGGACGAACCGGCACCACTGTAGAGATAGCGTGTTTGTAGACCATCTGGCTAACGGTGTTTTTCAGCAGGATGACGAATTGGTCGAAAGACTCGATCGTGCCTTGCAGTTTGATACCGTTGACCAGGTAGATGGACACCCCAACTTTTTCTTTACGCAAAGTATTCAAGTAAGGGTCTTGTAGCGAATGCCCTTTTGACATGTGCCGCACTCCTTTAAGGATTCAATATAAAAAAATAGGTAAACAGATGGCTTTGGCCGCCACACCCCCAAGGATAGACGGCAATTGCAAGGACTCAGCTCAATATGGAGATGGTCCCCAGGTATTTCAAGGCGCGCGGCAGATTGTCGCAATCCAGACTGTCCAGCCAATGCAGGTCAGTCCAACTGCGCAGCCAGGTGAACTGGCGTTTCGCCAATTGGCGCGTGGCAATGATTCCACGCTCCTGCATCTCGGCTGACGTCAGCTTGCCATCCAGGTAGTCCCAGACTTGGCGGTAGCCTACTGCACGTATAGACGGCAACCCGGCATGCAGGTCACCTCTTTTACGCAGGGCTACGACCTCGTCAATGAATCCCTGTTCCAACATTAAAGTGAATCTTTGTTTAATTCGCTCGTGCAGTACCTGGCGATTTGCCGGGGCAATGGCCAAGTTCGCGACAGTATAGGGCAATTGTTGCCGTCCCGAAGCGGCTGCTTCAGTACTTTGCACAGATTGTTGCAAACGCAGGGCAGTCATGCTTTGACCACTGACACGATAAACTTCCAGTGCTCGACTGAGGCGCTGGGGATCGTTCGGGTGAATCCGCGCCGCAGACTCCGGATCGATCACTGCCAATTGTTCGTGCAAGGCTTGCCAGCCAAGGCGTGCAGCCTCTTCTTCGATCTGCGCGCGGACGTCGGGATCGGCCGCCGGCATATCCGCCAGACCTTCAACCAAAGCCTTGTAATAGAGCATGGTGCCGCCCACCAGCAGCGGTATTTTTCCGCGCGCGGTGATATCGGCCATGGCCTCCAGGGCGTCACGACGGAAATCCGCAGCCGAATAGCTCTCGGACGGGTCGAGAATATCGATCAGACGATGCGGATATTGCGCCAGCAGCTCTTTGGAAGGCTTGGCGGTGCCGATGTCCATGCCACGGTAGACCAGCGCCGAATCGACGCTGATCAGCTCGCAAGGCAGGACTTTGCTGAGCTCGATGGCCAGGTCGGTCTTGCCGGCGGCGGTCGGGCCCATCAGGAAAATCGCAGGTGGGAACTGGCTCATCAACGACCGCGCAAGAACAGTTTGTCCAGATCATCCAGGCCCAGTTGGGTCCAGGTCGGTCGGCCATGGTTGCATTGACCGCTGCGCTCGGTGTTTTCCATGTCACGCAGCAGAGCGTTCATTTCCGGCAGGGCCAAACGCCGATTCGCACGAACCGCGCCGTGGCAGGCCATGGTTCCGAGCAATTCGTTCAGGTGCGCCTGAATGCGGTCGCTGGTGCCGAACTCCATCAGATCAGCCAGGACGTCGGCGACCAGCCGGTTGGCCTCGGCCTGCTTGAGCAGTGCAGGAATCTGCCGGATCGCCAGGGTTTCCGGGCCCAGGCGCTGCAATTCAAAGCCCAGGCGCTGGAACCAGGCCACATGCTCCTCGGCGCAATCGGCTTCACGCTGACTGACGGCCAGGGACTCCGGCACCAGCAACGGCTGGCCGCTCAGGCCCTCGCTGGCCATCGCTACCTTCAGACGCTCATACATGATCCGCTCGTGGGCGGCATGCATGTCCACCAGCACCAGACCCTGGGCGTTCTCCGAAAGAATATAGATGCCCTTGAGTTGCGCCAGCGCATAACCGAGCGGCGGGATGTCGTCCTGCCCGGCCGGTAGCGCGACGGCATTGGCCTCGGGCAGCGGCGCAAAAAACTCGCGGTAGGCGGCCTGAGCTTCGGCGACAGGAACGCCGGACTGCGGACGCGGCGTGTATTGATACTGATAACCCGCACCGGATCCCGAACCCGCCGGCGTATTGAACGACGGCTGAGCCTGAGGCTGTTCCAGCAGCGCATTGGCGGCCAGGCGCATTTCGCCCTGGGGGCCGAATTCACCGGCTTCGAGGCCGGTAGGCCGGACGATGGCCGTGGCAACCGGCGCCGCCAGATGATCGTCGGGGCGCACATCGCCCAAGGCGCGGTGCAAGGTGCCGTAGAGGAAATCGTGAACCATGCGCCCTTCACGGAAACGCACTTCGTGCTTGGTCGGGTGCACGTTGACGTCGACGCCGGTCGGATCGACCTCGAAAAACAGTACGAAGGTCGGGTGCCGACCATTGAACAGTACGTCACGATAGGCCTGGCGCACCGCGTGGGCCACCAGCTTGTCGCGCACGGCACGGCCATTGACGAAGAAATACTGCAAATCCGCCTGGCTACGATTGAAGGTCGGCAAGCCGACCCAGCCCCATAGATGCAGGCCATTGCGCTCGATTTCGATCGGCAGTGCCTGCTCCAGGAAGCCCGGGCCGCAGATCGCCGCCACGCGCCGGGCACGGGCCGCATCGTCGTGGGCCTCGTGCAGGCTGAGGATGGTCTTGCCGTTATGGCGCAGATGGAACGCCACATCAAAGCGCGCCAGGGCCAGACGCCTGATCACTTCTTGCAGGTGATCGAATTCGGTTTTTTCAGTCTTGAGAAACTTGCGCCGCGCCGGCGTGTTGAAGAACAGGTCGCGCACTTCAACCGAAGTGCCCACCGGGTGGGCCGCAGGCTGCACACGGGGCGCCATGTCCCGGCCCTCGGTCTCGACCTGCCAGGCCTGATCGGCGTCGCGGGTGCGGGAGGTCAGGGTCAGGCGCGCGACGGAGCTGATAGATGCCAGGGCTTCACCGCGAAACCCCAGGCTCATGACCTGTTCGAGGTCCTCCAGGTTGCGGATTTTGCTGGTGGCGTGACGGGCCAGGGCCAGCGGCAGGTCATCGGCGGAAATGCCACTGCCATCGTCACGTACCCGCAGCAACTTGACGCCGCCCTGCTCCACATCGACATCGATGCGTCTGGCACCGGAGTCGAGGCTGTTTTCCAGCAATTCCTTGATCACCGAAGCCGGGCGTTCAACCACCTCACCCGCGGCAATCTGGTTCGCCAGTCGCGGGCTGAGCAGCTCGATTCGTGCGCCACTGTTCAGGACCTGATTCATTCTTTGGCCGCCAATTCAGTGCCCGGAATAGTCAGGTGCTGACCGATCTTGAGCTCATCGCTCGACAGGTTGTTGGCGCTGCGCAGGGTGGCTGGCGACACCTGATAACGCACGGCGATCATCGCCAGGGTCTCGCCCGGGTTGACGCGATGGTCACGTGGACCTTGCACAATCTTGCCGGAGTCACGCAGCCAGGCAATGTAAGTGCCCGGCGGCGGGTTCTGCTGGAAGAACTGGCGCACACCGCTGCTGATCGAACGCGCCAACGCTTGCTGGTGGTTCGATGCCGCGAGTTTCGAGGCTTCGTTGGCGTTGGAGATGAACCCGGTTTCCACCAGGATCGACGGAATATCCGGCGACTTCAGCACCATGAACCCGGCCTGCTCGACCCGCTGCTTGTGCAGTGGCGTAACCCGGCCAATGTTGCTCAGCACCTTCTGGCCAACGTTCAGGCTGGACGTCAGGGATGCCGTCATCGACAGGTCGAGCAGCACGCCGGCGAGCATGCGGTCCTTGTCATCGAGGCTGACGTTGCCGGCACCACCGATCAGGTCGGAACGGTTTTCGCTGTCGGCCAGCCAGCGGGCCGTCTCCGAGGTTGCGCCACGATCGGACAGGGCAAATACCGAAGCACCGAAAGCGGCGGCAGAAGGCGCGGCGTCGGCGTGGATCGAGACGAACAGGTCGGCGCCTTTCTTGCGGGCGATTTCGGTACGGCCGCGCAACGGAATGAAATAGTCGCCGGTACGGGTCAGTTCGGCGCGGAAGCCTTTCATGCCGCTGATCTGACGCTGCGTTTCGCGGGCGATCTGCAACACCACGTCTTTCTCGCGCTGACCGCGAGAACCCGATGCACCCGGGTCTTCGCCGCCGTGTCCGGCGTCGATCACCACAACGATGTCGCGCTTGCCGGCCGGGGCCGGTGGCAGCTTGATTGCAGGTTCCGCAGGTGTTACCGGTACGGCGGGCACCGTGGCGACCGAGGGTGCAGGCGCTGGAGGTGGAGCGGCATCTGCGGCGTTATCGAACAGATCGACCACCAACCGGTTGCCATACTGGGCGTTCGGCGCCAGGGAGAAGCTTTTTGGCGTCACGGCCTTTTTCAGGTCGATGACCACCCGCAGGTCGGTCGGCGTGCGTTGGGCCGAGCGCATGGCGGTAATCGGGGTGTTCGAGGTATTGACGTTGAGCGGCGCACCGAGGGTCGCGCCATTGATGTCGATGACCAGGCGATCCGGAGCCGTCAGGGTAAAGACGCTGTGTTGCACCGGGCCGGTCAGGTCAAACACCAGCCGCGTGTTGTCCGGTGCCCGCCACAGACGAACACTGTTGACCTTCGTATCGGCCACAGCGTCGACGGTCACCGCCAGAAACAACACCCCTACGGCAGCCACCAACGCGCGAAAGCGCATACCTAACCCCATCATCTATTTGGATTCCAATGCCAAAGCGGCACACCAGGACTCGCCACGCGAACCCTGGGATAAAATTTTCAGCGAACGTCCGCTGTCTTGCGGGCTAATGGTAATGGTCAGGTCGGGCTTTGGCAAAAAGCCTGCACCTTTTTCGGGCCACTCGATCAGGCACAGGGCGTCGTCTTCGAAGTAGTCGCGGATACCGAGGAATTCCAGCTCTTCCGGGTCGACCAGGCGATACAGGTCGAAATGGAAAGCGCGAATGTCGCCGATCTCGTAGGGCTCGACCAGGGTGAAGGTCGGACTTTTTACTGCCCCGACATGCCCCAGACCGCGGATGATGCCTCGGGACAACGTAGTTTTTCCCATCCCCAGGTTGCCCTCAAGGAAGATCAGGCCGTGGCCTTGGGTAATTCGGGCAATGCGTGCGCCAAAGTCGCTCATGGCCTGCTCATCGGCCAGGTACAGGGTTACTTCAGACACGGTGCTTGCTCCTCCAACAACTGACGAATGGCTGGAATCAGATCACTGGCCGCCAGACCACGGCCGAATTTACCTTGTTGTTCACCGGCATTGGCGTGCAGCCAGACCGCCAGGCAGGCCGCGTCGAATGCCGCCATGCCCTGGGCCAGCAGCGCGCCGAGCAAACCGGCCAGCACATCGCCCAAACCGGCAGAGGCCATCGCCGGATGCCCTTGATGACACAGCGCCAGACGCCCATCGGGATGGGCGATCAGGCTGCCGGCACCTTTCAGGACTACGACCGCTGTATATTTTTTGCTCAATGCATGGGCCGCAGCCGGTCGATCGGCTTGAACCTGGGCCGTGCTCATTCCGAGTAACCGCGCAGCTTCGCCCGGATGCGGCGTGAGCACGCAATTCTTGGGCAAACTCACACGTTCCTCGGCCAACATATTCAGTGCATCGGCGTCCCAGACTTGCGGCAGCGGCGCGTTGGCGGCGGCCGACAACAAGCTGCGCCCCCAGCCGGCCTGGCCCAGCCCCGGACCGACAACCAACACTGAAACTTTTTGAAGCAAACCCATCAACTGATTGGCCGACGAAGTGCCCAGCACCATCGCCTCGGGGATCCGCGCCAGCGCGGCGCAAACGTGTTCGCTGCGGGTCGCCACCGACACCATGCCCGCCCCGCTGCGCAGCGCACTTTGTGCGCTCAGCAGGATTGCACCACCGAAACCGCGATCACCACCGATCAGCAGCACATGGCCGAATCGGCCTTTATGGGAGGTCGGGGGCCGGGGCGCTGGACGCGGCAGGTTTGCAGCAGTCAGACGACGAGCGGAGAAAGGTGCGCCGCCAATCAACTGCGGATTGGCGTGCAAGTCATTGAATACCAATTCGCCGACCCCATCCGCCGCCTCACCGGTGAACAACCCCAGCTTCAACCCGATGAACGTCACCGTCAGGTCGGCACACACTGCGCAGCCAAGCACACGGCCGGTATCGGCGCACAGCCCCGAAGGGATATCCACCGCCACAACCGGCAACCCGCTGGCGTTGATCGCGGCGATGGCACTGGCATACGGCTCACGCACGTCGCCGCTCAAGCCGGTGCCGAGCAAAGCATCCAGCACAATACCGCGCAATCCGGATTGTGCGGTCCAAGGCTCGATGACCACTTTTTCAGACACCGCCTCGGCATGGGCCAACGCCGCATCGCCCTGCAGGCGTTGAGGATCCCCCACTGCCAGTACCCGCACTGCCCAACCGGCACGCTTGGCCAGCGCCGCCACCAGATAACCGTCCCCGGCATTGTTGCCATGACCGGCCAGCACGCTCAATTCGCCCGCCGTCGGCCACTGGCGGACCAAGGCCCGCCAGGTCGCCCGCGCCGCGCGCTGCATCAATTCGAAGCCCGCTGTGCCAGCGGCAATCAGGCTCGCGTCGAGTGCTCGCACCTGGGCGGCGCTGTACAGCGCGTCGGGTAATTCATCTTTAGTGTGCGGCATGCGTCTTCGGGCTCCGATGTCTGGCAGAATTATACGCACCTCAGCTCCGGTTTCTCTCGCCTCATGCCCGCTATTACCACAGACCTGCCTGCCCTCGCCCAATCCATCAAAGACTGGGGCCGAGAGCTGGGCTTTCAACAAGTCGGCATCAGCGGCCTCGACCTGGCCGAGCATGAGCAGCACCTGGAGCGCTGGCTCGCCGCCGGCTACCACGGCGAAATGGACTACATGGGCGCCCACGGCAGCAAGCGCTCGCATCCGGAAGAACTGGTGCCGGGCACTTTGCGCGTGGTTTCGCTGCGCATGGATTACCTGTCCGGCGACACGCAGATGGCAAAAATGCTCGCCCAACCGGAAAAAGCCTACGTCTCGCGTTATGCCCTGGGCCGTGATTACCACAAGCTGATCCGCAAACGCGTGCAACAACTGGCGGAAAAAATTCAGGCCGAGATCGGACCGTTCGGCTTCCGCGCCTTTGTCGACAGTGCCCCCGTGCTTGAAAAAGCCATCGCCGAACAGGCTGGTCTGGGCTGGATCGGTAAAAATACTCTGGTTTTGAATCGCAAGGCAGGCAGTTATTTCTTCCTCGCCGAACTGTTCGTTGACTTGCCGCTGCCGGTAGACCCGCCCCACGCCACCGAACACTGCGGGCGGTGCAGCGCCTGCCTCGACATCTGTCCGACCAACGCCTTCGTCGGCCCCTATGTGCTGGATGCGCGGCGCTGCATTTCCTACCTGACCATCGAACTCAAAGGCGCCATCCCCGAAGAGTTGCGGCCGCTGATCGGCAATCGGGTGTTCGGTTGCGATGATTGTCAGATTGTCTGCCCCTGGAACCGCTTCGCCCGCCCGTCCGGTGAAAGCGACTTCAAGCCACGGCACAACCTGGACAACGCCGAACTGGCGGAACTGTTCATGTGGGATGAGGAGAAATTCCTGAGCAGCACCGAAGGCTCGCCCTTGCGCCGGACGGGCTATGAAAACTGGTTGCGCAACCTGGCGGTAGGTTTGGGGAATGCGCCTTCAACGATTCCAGTGCTGGAAGCGCTGAAGGCGCGACGGGAGCACCCGTCGGCGCTGGTACGTGAACATGTCGAGTGGGCGTTGCGGCAACATGCCGAACGTCAGGCTTCGTCGTTATAGACGAACTTGGGCATTTCCCAATGAAAACGGATCGCCAGCAAGCGCATCAGAAAACCGCCGAACAGGGTGATCAGAATCGATTGTTCATCGGGTAATTGCAGATAGATGCAGAGCATGTAGCACCACGCTGCCGCAAACGACACGCTGGCATAGAGCTCACGCCGGAAGATCAGCGGAATATCGTTGCAGAAAATGTCCCGCAGGATGCCGCCGAAAACGCCGGTGATCACGCCGCTGACCGATGCCACCAACATGCCATGCCCCATTTCCAGCGCGGTGATGCAGCCGATCAGGGTGAAGGCCACCAGACCCATGGCGTCGAGCACCAGGAACAGTGAGCGCAAATGCCGCATCCAGCGCGCCGTGAACACGGTAATCATGGCGGCAGCCGTGGTCAGCACCAGGTATTCCGGGTGTTTGACCCACGTCAGCGGGTAATGCCCGAGCAGCACATCGCGCACCGAACCGCCACCCAGCGCCGTGACGCAAGCGATCAGCACCACACCGAACCAGTCCATGCCGCGACGCCCGGCAGACAGGGCACCGGTCATGGCTTCGGTGGTGATGGCGATCAGGTAGAGCATCAGCAACATGGTGGCGGTCCTTGCAGAAAGGCGCGCAGTCTACTCAGTTCACCCAGGCACCAAAAGAGGGCGCTACCCGACCACTGGTGGCGACTGTGCCTACGCCATCGTCGGAACGCCGCCCGGAGCAAGCTCGCTCTCACAGGTACAGCGCCGACACAGTGGGAGCGAGCTTGCTCGCGATGGGGCCGGAACGGACGACCGTGAATCAGAACTTGATGAAATGCTTGCGGTAGTGCTGCAGTTCAGCGATCGATTCGCGGATGTCGTCCAGCGCCAGATGGGTGCTGCCCTTCTTGAAGCTGTCACGCACGTCCGGTGCCCAGCGCGCAGCCAGCTCTTTGAGCGTGGACACATCGAGGTTGCGGTAGTGGAAATAGCTTTCCAGGGATTTCATGTGGGTATAAAGGAAGCGACGATCCTGGCAGATGCTGTTGCCGCAGATCGGCGACTTGCCCTTCGGCACCCACTTCTCCAGGAACGCGATGGTTTCGGCTTCGGCTTCGGCCATGCTGATGCGGCTGTCGCGAACCCGCTGGGTCAGCCCGGAGCCGCCGTGTTGACGGGTATTCCACTCGTCCATGCCGGCGAGGATTTCGTCACTGTGGTGAATGGCGATCACCGGGCCTTCGGCCAGTGTGTTCAGGTCACTGTCGGTGACGATGGTGGCCATTTCGATAATGACGTCGGTATCAGGGTTCAGACCGGTCATTTCCAGGTCGATCCAGATCAGGTTCTGCGGGTTTTGCATGTGTCGGCTCCTAGGCAATGCTGCGCAGTTTAGCCTAGGCCGGTGGCCGGGCGTGCTAAACTCGCGGCCGTTTTACCTAATCGCTGCATTCTTGATACGGAACACCCATGGCCAAACGCCAACTCAATCGCCGCCAAAACTGGCGCATCGAAAAGATTCAGGGCGAACGCGCTGCCCGCGCCGCCAAACGCGAGACCTCGGCTGTCGAGGCACTTGAGGGCGGCGATCTGGGCCCGGAACAGCACGGTCTGGTGATCGCGCACTTCGGAGTGCAGGTCGAGGTCGAGGCCCGCGACGGCGAACTGGCCGGCCAAGTGTTCCGTTGCCACCTGCGTGCCAACCTGCCGGCGCTGGTGACCGGCGATCAGGTGGTGTGGCGTGCCGGCAACCAGGGCATCGGGGTGATCGTGGCGCAACTGCCGCGCAACACCGAACTTTGCCGCCCGGACAGCCGTGGTCAGCTCAAGCCTGTGGCGGCCAACGTCGACATGATCGTCATCGTGTTTGCACCGCTGCCCGAACCCCACGCCAACCTGATCGACCGCTATCTGGTGGCGGCCGAGCATGCGGGCATCAAGCCGCTGTTACTGCTGAACAAATTCGACCTGATCGACGAACACAACGCCCCGGCGCTGAACGCCCTGCTGGCGGTGTATCGCACCCTCGGCTATCCGGTTCTGGAAGTGTCTGCGCACCACGGTAATGGCATGGAACTGTTGCAGGCACAACTGGACGGGCGCATCAGCGTGTTCGTCGGCCAGTCCGGTGTCGGCAAGTCGTCATTGGTCAACAGCCTGCTGCCGGATGTCGAAGCCCGCGTCGGCCCGCTGTCCGAGCTGTCTGGCCAGGGTACTCACACCACCACCACCGCGCGTTTGTTCCACTTCCCCGGCGGCGGTGAGTTGATCGACTCCCCGGGTATCCGAGAATTCGGCCTGGGCCACGTCAGCCGCGCCGACGTCGAAGCCGGCTTCATCGAGTTCAACGACCTGCTTGGCACCTGCCGCTTCCGCGACTGCAAGCATGACCGTGAACCCGGTTGCGCCCTCCTCAAGGCTCTTGAAGACGGCCGCGTGCAGCAGCAACGGATGAACAGCTACCGCTCGATCATCGCCAGCCTGCCGGAAAACGGCTACTAAACAGATGTCCCGACCGCCCGGCCTTCAGCGGGGCGGTCGGCGGCCGGATCTTCCCCCCACTCAAACATCAGACCTTCCTGTAAGACGCCCGCACGCGCGCTTGTAGGGCATTTCTCTTTCCGCACCCCGCCCTTGTGGCCGCCCTGCAATCGCCTAAGTTCAAACCCTCTTCGCACTCCAGCGACATCGAGGGACACCCATGCAAACCTACCATCTGTTCATCAGCCACTCGTGGAACTACCCCGACGCTCACTACAATCTCGTGCGCCTGCTCAACGCCAAGCCCGGTTTCACTTACAAGAATTTTTCGGTGCCACCGGACAACCCTATTGTCGGCGCGAAAACCGACAAACAACTTGAGGAGGCCATCGAAAACAAGATCCGCCCGTGTTCGGCGGTATTGATCATGGCCGGGATGTACTCCACCTACAGCAAGTGGATCAACAAGGAAATCGAGATCGCCAAGCGCATGGGCAAGGTGATCATTGCGATCAAGCCGTTCGGTGCCGAGCGGATTTCCACGGTGGTACGTGACGCAGCACATGCCGAATGTGCGTGGAACACCAACAGCATCATCGATGCGATTCGCCAGCACACGGCGGTGTAACCATGCGCAAGGGACTGTTTATCGGCATCAACGACTACACCCATGTATCGCGCCTGAGCGGTTGCAGCAATGACGCCATGGCCTTGGCCTCCGTGCTGAAGACCGACGCCAATGGCGATCCGAACTTCAAGAACATCGTGCTGACTTCCGCCGAGGACTACCTGAGCCGGGAAAAACTCGAAGACCAGATCCGCGAGCTGTTTGCCGGGGACTGCAATGTCGCGCTGCTGTATTTCGCCGGCCACGGCAGCTTCGACAACGACACCGATGAAGGCATGTTGATCCCGCAGGATTACAAGAGCGCCAAGGACGGGATTCGCCTCAGCGACATTCTCAACTGGGCGAGCAAGGCCACGAAGATCAAAAACAAAGTGATCATTCTCGATTGTTGCCAGAGCGGCTCGGCCGGCGAGCTGCGCGCCTTGCGCAGTGAGGGCAGCGTGGTCGGCGAAGGCATGACCATTCTGACCGCCTGCAAAAAGGACGAGCCGGCGATGGAGGGCGCGCAGCACGGTGTGTTCACCGGATTGTTGCTCCAGGCCCTGCACGGTGGTGCAGCGAACATCCTGGGCAAAATCACTCCCGGCAGCCTCTATTCGTTTGTCGACAACGCCCTCGATGCCTGGGAACAGCGCCCGGTGTTCAAGACCAATGTGTCGCAGTTCATTTCCCTGCGCGAAGTGTCGCCGCTGATCCCCAAGGAAATCCTGCGCAAACTCCCCGAATGGTTTGCCGAAGCCGAGTCGGTGTACCCCCTCGCCCCCAGCTTTGAGACCACCGAGCCTGAATTCAACCCGGAGCACGGCGACGTCTTCGCCCAGTTGCAAAAGTGCAACCGTCACAGCCTCATCGAACCGGTAGACGCCGAGCATATGTACTACGCCGCCATCCACTCCACCGGCTGCCGCCTCACCGCCCTCGGCGCCTATTACCGCGAACTCGCGATCAAGGGACATTTCTGATGCCAGTGTTTATCAGCTACCGCCACATGGATCGCGCCCACGCGGTCAAAATCAACACGCGCCTGATCCAGGCCAGCATCAAGACCTACCTCGATGTACTGGATGCCGAATCCCAGACCACCGACGACATCACCGGGGTGATTACCCGCAACATCAGCGAATGCACGCATCTGCTGGCGGTGGTGTCGGAGAAAACCGCGCTGTCCTGGTGGGTGCCGTTCGAAATCGGCGAGGCGACCATCACAAATCGGCGCATCTGCTCGTTCAAGACCGGCCCGGCGGAACTGCCGCTGTACCTCGATAAGTGGCCGAAGCTGACCAGCGACCGGGACATCGAGTTCTTTATCGATGCCTATCGAAACGAAGCGATGCTCAAGCGTTCGATGGCACTGGATTCGGTGACCGGTAGCGAGTCAGTGCGTAGCGTTAACAAATCCAATGCGGATCGCTTCCACGCCGATCTCAAGTCCCGAATCATCCGCGGTTTTTAATACAGAAAGCGCCGACAAAAAAGCCGACATCGCTGTCGGCTTTTTTGTGCGTCACTGCTTGGGCGCTTCACCCGGTTTCGGCACCGGAGCATCAAACAGATTCAACCGTTCGCGCAGCTCGTGGGCCGGCAGCGGTTCCTTGTCCGCCGGCAACGCATTCGGGTCGACCGGCGCGGCCGGCGCGGCTCCCGGAGCTGCCGAACCTTGCGGTGTCTCAGGTGCTGGTTCCGCGCCTTGCGAACCCTCGATCGAACGTTGGGCTTTCCTGGTCAGCACCACGATGTCGATGCGACGGTTGACCGGGTTGAACGGATGCTCGCGATCGAACAGGGCCGACGAGGCATAACCGACCACGCGCGCCACCTGCGCCTCCGGGTAGCTGCCCGCCACCAGCGCACGACGTGCGGCGTTGGCACGGTTGGCTGAAAGCTCCCAGTTACCGAAATCACCGGTGCCGGTGTACGGTTTGGCATCGGTGTGGCCGCTGATGCTGATCTTGTTCGGCACCGCTTTGATGGTGTCGGCCATGGCCAGCAGGATGTCTTCGAAATACGGTTTCAGACGGGCTGAACCCGAGTCGAACATCGGCCGGTTCTCGGCATCCACGATCTGAATGCGCAGGCCGTCCGGGGTAATTTCGAACAGGATCTGGTCCTTGAACTTCTGCAGTTGCGGGTTTTCTTCGACCTTGTTCTGCAGTTCTTGCAGCAACAGTTCAAGGCGTTCTTTTTCGACCTGCTCGGCCATGCCTTCGACCTGGTCGGTATCGATGGTGACCTTGTCCGGCTGCGGCTGGGACTTCACCTCGGGGTTGAGGGTGTTTTCCGGTGCCAGGGTCGGCGTGCCGCCAAGATCGATGATGTACGGCGTACCGCTTTCGGTGAAACCGATCGGGTCCTTGAAGTAACCGGCGATGGCGATCTTCTGTTCCGGCGTTGCCGTGGACAACAGCCATAACACCAGGAAGAACGCCATCATCGCTGTCGCGAAGTCCGCGAAGGCGATTTTCCAGGAACCCCCGTGGTGCCCGCCCGCGTATTTCTTGACGCGCTTGATGATTATTGGCTGGTTATTTTCCATAACTTAGCGACCGCGAACCGCTTGTTCCAGCTCAGCGAAGCTAGGACGGTGCGCCGGATACAGAACCTTGCGGCCGAACTCCACCGCCAGCGATGGCGGCATGCCGGAAGCCGAAGCAACCAAAGAGGCCTTGATGGCTTCGTAGACGTTCAGTTCTTCCTTGGCATCGTGACCCAGGGCGTGGGCCAACGGACCGAAGAAACCGTAGGCGGCGAGAATACCGAAGAAGGTACCTACCAACGCTGCACCGACGTGCAGACCGATCATTTTCTGGTCGCTTTCACCCAGGGAAGCCATGGTCACCACGATACCCAATACCGCCGCGACGATACCGAAACCGGGCATGGCGTCGGCGATGCCATTGACTGCGTGGGAGGGGTGATCCAGGTCTTCCTTGAGGCTGGTCAGCTCCATGTCGAACAAGCCTTCAAGCTCATGGGGAGCCATGTTGCCGGAAGACATGATGCGCAGGTAATCGCAGATGTACGCGGTCATGCGCTCATCTTTCAACACCGTCGGGTATTTGGCGAAGATCGGGCTTGCGGCAGCATCTTCGATGTCACCTTCGATCGCCATCATGCCTTCGCGCCGGCTCTTGTTGAGGATTTCGTAGATCAGCCCCAGCACTTCCAGATAGAAGCCGTGGTTGAAGCGCGAACCGAACATGCCCAAGGCCTTCTTGAGCACGCGCATCGTCATGTGGCCGGGGTTGGCCTGCAGGAATGCGCCAAGGGCCGCCCCCCCGATAATCATCACCTCGAAAGGCTGGATGAGTGCGCCGATTTTGCCGTGGGAGAGCACGTATCCGCCGAGCACGCTCGCGAATACGACGATGATGCCGATAATTTTAGCCATAGGTAGGAGAGCACTTACTGAGTCGGGTTCAAGGTCATATTCGGAAGTTAAAAAATCTCTTCTTCTACTTATCGGCAAAACTGCGCCAGACTATAGGCCGTTCAGGCGAAAAGCCAATTTGACCCAATCCGGGCATAGGTAATGTTGACGATGATCGCCTCCCACCATGGTTAACGAAACGAACGTTCCAACGCCAAAACCGACGACGCTCGAAGGCTGGGTCAAGCTGCTCGACAGCGTGCGCCTGCCTGTTCCGCAAGCCAGCCACGACCGGGTCTGCAAGGCCATCCGCGACAATCGCAGCTCGCTGCGCGACATCGCCGACCTCATGCAAGGCAGCCCGGCCCTGGCCCTGAGCGTGATTCGCGAAGCCAACCGGCACCCCCATGGCGGCATGACCGCGCCGGCGGAAAACCTTGAGATCGCGATCAATCGCCTCGGGTTGAAGCGCACGGAAGAGCTGCTCGCGCGCCTGCCCGTCAAACCCCAGTCCGGGATTCCCAAAGCCCTGCGTCAGTTACAGATGATCAGCCAGCACGCCACGCAACAGGCCAACGGCTTTTTTGCCAGTCGCCTGGCACGCCTGTGGCAGGACATCCACTGGGGCAGCCTGCTGTTTCTTTCGCCCCTGTGGCCGTTGGCGCTGACCCATCCAGAACTGCTCGAAGACTGGGAGCTGCGGGTCATCCATAAAGGTGAGTCGGCACGCAAAGTCGAACAGCAACTGTTTGGCGTACGCCTGCTGGACATCGGCCAGGCACTGGTGGAGATCTGGCGCTTGCCGATCTGGGTGCAGCAGGGTTATCGGCTGTTGCTCACCGAAAAGCGGGAACTGGTGAAAGTCCTGCGCATCGCCCGTGACAGCGAGCATCCACTGCGCCAGCAGAACCGCCTCGATGACGATCCGACCCTGCGCCGCTGGCTCAATCAACCGGCCAATACAGTGTTGCTGGCCAATGGGCTGGCACTTTCGGCGCAACAGGCCTGGGACAGCCCGCACAGTGAGCGCTGGCAGTACTTGACCTGCCTTTACCTGCAAATGCCGATGGGCGAGGTGCAGCAGCAACTGCACCAGCAAGCCGCCAACAGCGCACGCCAACACGCCATGCCCGACCTCTGGCACCCCGCCGAATCGCTGATCTGGCCGTGGGGTATGAACCGTATCCACGCCGGTTTGCTGCCAGCGGCGGCACCGAGTGCCGAAGAGCTGGCGACGTGGCGCAAGCAATGTGCCGAATTGCTGGTCGAGCCGAGTCGTTTCACCAACGCCATGCACTTGACCATCGCCGCCCGGGACGCCCTCGTGGCCTGCGGCATGCGTCGGGTGATGATTCTGATGGCCGACCGCACCCACGCCAATCTGCGCGTGCACCAGACGGCCGGCCTGCCGAAGGAAGCGGCCGGGCTGAACTTCGTGGTCAGCCAGAGCAGCGTGTTGCAACGCCTGCTCGCACAACAAGCCCAGGTGCGCCTGACGCCAGCCAACAACGCGCAATTCTCGGCCCTTTTGCCCAACAGCCTGCGCTCGCTGTTCAGCGGCGAACATCTGCTGCTGCGCTCACTGGTCAACAATGGCCGGGTGATCATGATCGTCGTGGCGGATCAGGGTGGCGGGCCGTTTTCGGAAATTTCCGTACAGGCCTTCGGCAAAACCGCGCAATGCATCGAAAAAGCCCTGCACAGCTTTAGCCACCGAGGCCAATAAGCTGCGTTACAATCCTCCCTTTTGTGCTCTGGAGACCTCACATGTCTGACTTCTCTGGCTTGCCGCTGGTGATCGAGCCGAGCGACTTGCTCCCTCGTCTCGACGCCCGCGAACTGATTCTGGTGGACTTGACCAGTGCCGCCCGCTACTCCGAAGGGCACATTCCCGGCGCTCGCTTTGTCGATCCGAAACGCACGCAACTCGGCCAGCCCCCCGCTCCGGGTCTGATGCCCCCGAAGGCAGCACTCGAAGCGCTGTTTGGTGAGCTGGGACACAATCCCGATGCGGTCTACGTGGTGTATGACGACGAAGGCGGCGGTTGGGCCGGGCGCTTTATCTGGCTGCTGGATGTCATCGGCCACAGTCATTACCACTATGTCGACGGCGGCTTGCCGGCCTGGCTGGCAGAAGGTTTGCCCATGTCGATCCAGGTTCCCCCAACCGTGGGTGGCCCGGTTTCATTGACCTTGCACGACGAACCCACCGCCACCCGCGAATACCTGCAAAGCCGTCTCGGCGCCGCCGACCTGGCAATCTGGGACGCGCGCGGGCCGCTGGAGTTTTCAGGTGAGAAAGTCCTGGCAGCCAAGGGCGGGCACATTCCCGGCGCAGTCAATTTCGAATGGACCGCAGGTATGGATAAGGCACGCCAGTTGCGCATCCGCACCGACATGCCGCAGATCCTCGAACAACTCGGGATCAGCAAAGACAAAGAAGTGATTACCCACTGCCAGACCCATCATCGTTCTGGCTTCACCTATCTGGTGGCCAAGTCTCTCGGTTATCCGCGGGTCAAGGGCTACGCCGGCTCCTGGGGCGAATGGGGTAACCATCCCGATACCCCGGTAGAAATTTAAGATTGTTAAGGACCGTTAATGAACAAGCGTCTGTTTCTCCTCGGCCAGTACCTGCTGCCCCACAACTTGCTCTCGCGACTGGCCGGCTGCATCGCCGAATGCCGCGTGCGCTGGTTCAAGAATGCCTTTACCGCCTGGTTCGCCAAGCGTTATCAGGTGGACATGTCCCAGGCGCTGGTCGAAGACCTGACCGCCTACGAGCACTTCAACGCGTTCTTCACCCGTGCGCTGAAAGACGGTGCCCGCCCGCTGGACGAAACCCCGGGCGCGATCCTCAGCCCGGCCGACGGCGCGATCAGCCAGCTCGGCCCGATCGAGCACGGTCGCGTGTTCCAGGCCAAGGGCCACAGCTTCAGCGTGCTGGAACTGCTGGGCGGCGATGCGGCGAATGCTGCGCCGTTCATGGGCGGTGACTTCGCGACCATCTACCTGTCGCCGAAGGACTACCACCGCGTGCACATGCCGCTGGCCGGCACCCTGCGCGAGATGGTCTACATCCCTGGCCGCCTGTTCTCGGTCAACCAGACAACCGCTGAAAACGTTCCGGAACTGTTCGCCCGTAATGAGCGCGTAGCGTGCATTTTCGACACCGAGCGCGGCCCGATGGCCGTGGTGCTGGTGGGTGCGATGATCGTTGCATCGATTGAAACCGTCTGGGCGGGCCTGGTCACGCCGCCGAAACGCGAACTGAAAACCTTCCGTTACGACGAAGCCTCCCGCGCACCGATCCACCTGGAAAAAGGTGCGGAACTGGGTCGCTTCAAGCTGGGTTCGACCGCTGTCGTGCTGTTCGGGCCGGATCAAGTGAAGTGGGCTGAGGAAATGACTGCTGGTACAGCGGTGCAGATGGGTCAGGGTATGGGCTCACCAGAAGCCTGATAGACACCGCCATTCACTGTAGGAGCGAGCCTGCTCGCGATGGTCGCCAACGATGACGCGGGCTTTCTGAAAACCCGCGTCGTTCTCAGGTTCATCGCGAGCAGGCTCGCTCCTACAGTTGTTTTGCGGAGTTACAGCTGTCCGTCCCGATCGCGCAAGCCCAGCAGATACAGCACGCCATCCAGCCCCAGGGTCGAAATCGCCTGCTTGGCCGACTGTTTGACCAGCGGCTTGGCACGGAATGCCACGCCCAACCCGGCAATCGCCAGCATCGGCAGGTCGTTGGCACCGTCGCCAACCGCAATGGTCTGCTCCAGGCGCAAGCCTTCCTTGTGTGCCAGTTCCTTCAGCAAATCGGCCTTGCGCTGCGCATCGACAATCGGCTCGACCGCCACGCCGGTGACTTTGCCGTCGACCACTTCCAGTTCGTTGGCAAACACATAGTCGATACCCAGCTTCGCCTGCAATTGCTTGGCGAAGTAGGTGAAGCCGCCCGACAGAATCGCGGTCTTGTAGCCCAGGCGCTTGAGTTCGGCGAACAGGGTTTCTGCGCCTTCGGTCAGGCGCAATGAGGCGCCGATAGAGTCCAGCACGCCAACATCCAGACCTTTGAGCAAGGCCAAACGCTCTTTGAAACTCGCGCGGAAGTCCAGTTCGCCAGCCATCGCCCGCTCGGTGATCTCCGATACTTTGTCGCCGACACCGGCAGCCTTGGCCAGCTCGTCGATCACTTCGGCTTCGATCAGGGTCGAGTCCATATCGAACACCGCCAGGCGACGGTTGCGACGGAACAGCGAATCTTCCTGGAAGGCGATGTCGACGTTCAGTTCCTGGGCGACGCTGAGGAATTCGGCACGCAGTGCTTGCGGATCAGCCGCCTCGCCGCGCACGGAGAACTCGATGCAGCCCTTGCCCTTGTCGGCCGGCGTGTCGAGCGGCATACGCCCGGACAGACGATCGATGTGATCGATGTTCAGGCCATATTTAGCGGTGATCGAACTCACGGCCTGCAACTGCCCGGCTGTCACCTTGCGGGTCAACAGGGTCACAATGTGGCGTTTTTTGCCCTGGTTGCCGACCCACTGCTGGTAATCCTGTTCGGACACCGGCGTGAAACGCACCTGTTGACCAAGCTCGTAGCCCTTGAACAGGATGTCCTTGAGCACGGACTTGCCTTGCTCGGTGTCGGGAATTTCAACCAGGATGCCGAACGACAAGGTGTCGTGGATCACCGCCTGACCGATGTCGAGAATGTTCACACCACCCTGGGCCAGAACGCCGGTAATGGCCGCAGTCAGACCCGGACGGTCGACTCCCGTAATGTTTATCAGGACGATTTCGCGCAAGGCGCACCCCCGCAGGTGGAAAAAAACCGCATTCTACCCACTTTCAGTGACCATCGGGCACCGTGAGCGCTTTGACGGTCTAGGGCCTGTCGCTATACTGCGCGTCAACTTCACGGACAAAAGAGCCGAGCTCAAGTGAACCGGCCCACGCCAGTAAAAACCGATAACTTCTTCCTGCTGATCTTCCGTGCACTGCGCCACCGCCGTGTACCGATTGCATTGCGCATCGCCAGCCATAACGTGATCCTGGTCGCCCTGGCCCTGGTCATCTATGCCGGCGTGATGGGCTTGCAGTTCAAGCAGGCCATGCACGAGCAGGCGGATGCGCTGGGCGAGAGCCTGACCACGCAGACGGCCACGTCGGCCACCGAGCTGTTGGTGTCCAACGACATCCTCAGCCTCAACGTGCTGCTCAATAACCTGACCAAGAACAAGCTGGTGGCCCACGCCGCCATCTACAGCCCGGACAACCGCATCCTCGCCGAGTCTGGTCAGCGTCCCAAGCATGGCCTGCTGGGCGAAGCCGAGGGCATGTACCAGAGCAAGATCACCTTCCAGGACGTGACGGCCGGGCAATTGCGCATCAGCCTGGACATGGACCAGTTCCAGCAGCCGATGACCATCAGCCTGCAAAGCATGGGCATTCTGAGCGCCATCCTGCTGGCCCTGTCCCTGGCCCTGAGTCTGCGAATGGGGCGTTATCTCTCCACGCCGCTGCTGCAATTGCGGGTGTGGCTGCGAAATATCGATGAATACACCCCGGCCACCGACCGCCAGGACGAAATCGGCGACCTGGCGCGTCAGCTGCACGCCAACTTTGCCCCGGAGCCCGCCCCGGAGCCCGCCCCTGTGCCGGAACCGGAACCGGAATTCGACGACGTCGATGATGATGAGGCCGACTCGGCCTTCGAAGTCCGTAACCTGCGCGACCCGAGTTTCGACGAGAGCCGTCCGGTAGCGGCGCTCAAGCCAGCTCCAAGGCAGATCGTCAGCACCGCCGAAGACGACGATGACGAAGACCCGTTCGCCGATCTGCGCGACGAATCGCTGGGCAGCACCCCGCAACCGGTGATTCGCAAGGCCACGCCGAGCGTGCCGCAACACAGCGCGGTACTGGCCGTGCAACTGGGCTCCCAGGAACAACTGCGTCGCCTGCCGCGGGCGCGCCTGGAGGAACTGCTCGAACGTTATCGCGACTGCCTCGACCAGGCCGCATCGCTGTATCAAGGCGAAGTGGAGACCTTGAACGACGGTAGCACGCTGATGCTGTTCCACACCGAAGACAGCGGCGACGACTACCTGACCAATGCCATTTGCTGTGGCGAGTTGCTGCGGGCCCTGGGCCACCAGTTGCAGATCGAAGTCGCAGACAGCGGCATCACCCTGCAATTGCAGCTGGGCCTGACCCTCGGCGACGAACTGTTCGGTCTGAGCCAGATCGACCTGCTGCTGACCGACTCCGCCCAGGACGCCCTGGCCCTGTCGCAACACAGCCGCAACCTGCTGCTGGTGGAGCGCAAGATCAGTGATGACGCCTTGATCCGCCAGCGGGCACGGATCCGTCCGATTGCCAGTCCTGAAGGTGCGTGCTGCGTGGAACGCTTGATGGAGCCGTATCCATCGATGCTGGAGCGGCAACTGGCGCGGATGCATGAACGTCGCGCTTAAGCCTTAGGCCCGGCCACGATGAAGCCCGCAGATGAGTGATCGTCTGCGGGCTTATTTGTTGTCTGTAGCAGCTGCCGAGCCCGCGAGGCTGCGTTCGGCTGCGCAGCAGTCGTAAAGCCAGGCGATGGGCGCGTTCAGACAAACGGCGTTACCGGATTGCGAGGACTTCGTCCTCGAACGCAGCCTCGCAGGCTCGGCAGCTGCTACAAACCCACCCGCAGAAACAACAAAGCCCGCATCAATGCGGGCTTTGTTTCAAATCCATCCGGGGTCAGAAGCGGAACACTTCCATATCCGTACGAACAGGCGCGGCCATCGGGATCTTCGGCTGCTTTTCCTGCTCTACCGCAGGCGCTGCCGGCTTGGCCGCCGGTTTGCGCGGGACTTCGGCGATCGGCGGCTGATTGGCCAGCGGCTTGAGCGCCACCGACAGTTGCTCGGCCAGGCGTTGCAGCAACACGCCCTGCGCCTGGACCTGAGCCGCCGTACTACCTGCATGCTGTTCCTGCAAATGGATGATGCGGTTCTCACGGACCTGCCCGCGACGATCGATCAGGCGCCATTGCGCGTCGAGGATCGCCGGTTGTTTTTCACCCGAATCCAGGCGTGTGATGGTCAGCAGCACCTGAACATCCGGGGTGAAACCCACTGTAGCCGGGGCCAGCACTACGCGCTGGCTGTCCAGATGACCTGCGACCTGACGCAGCAGCAGTTGGTCGATATCCGACGAAAGGCTGCCGGCCCAACGACCGTCCGTCGAGGCTTGCAGGCTGCCATCCGGCTGACGCTGCAACAGGGTTTCGCGTTGCAGGTAGTCGGCCACCGTGACCGGCCCCAACAATACCGCCATGCCCGCGTTCTGTGCAGGCTGAGCCGGACTTCCAGCGTCCAGCTGATACAACGACACCGGTTGGTGAACGCTGCAGCCCGCCAGGCCAAGAATGCCGGCGAGCATAAGAATAAAAGGAAGGCGCAGAGCAGTCATCGTCCCATCCAGGTGATCGCTAAAAGGCTGACCACAGTGAAAATACTCAACAAATATGAATAACGCGCGGCAATGCCGGCGCTTGAAAGGCCATATCATCCGTGAATATGCGTTCCGACTCCAGCGCAAAGCGCCGAACTACGGGTTAATTCGTAGTTCGGCGCTTCCAGGGGGCGTTCTCGCCTAGTTTCACCACCGCGTTGTCGCCTTAAAACGGGCCAGGCAAGGCGGAGGCCGCTGGTAATGGTTACTCCCTTTCCAAGGCCTCCAACGCAGCCTGGCCCGTTTTAAGGCACAACCCGAAGGGCCGGGCCTGCTGTTGAGCAGGGCTGTGTTGCTCGAAGCTTATTTGGAATGACCAAACTTCGCTTCTCGCGCCTTGCCCTGCACAACAGCAGACCCGGCGCGGTGGTGAAACTAGTCGAGAACGCCCCCTAAGTCGCCTAATTTAGGTTTTCGACGAGCAGTGCATCTACCCGCTGGAAACCACGCGGCAATTTGTTGCCACGACGGCCACGCTCACCTTTGTAGTGTTCGAGGTCGTCCGCTTTCAGGGACAAGGTACGCTTCCCGGCCTGCAACACCAGTGTTGCACCGTCCGGCAATACGGCGATGTCCGTCACATACTCTTCGCGACTGGCCACTCGCTCACCGGGAATCCCGATGATCTTGTTGCCTTTGCCTTTTCCTAATTGTGGCAGGTCGCTGATCTTGAAGATCAGCAGGCGACCTTCGGTCGTCACCGACGCCAGCCAGTTCTGCTCACGATCGGCCACAGGGCGCGGCAGCATGACCTTGGCGTTGTTCGGCAGGCTCAACAGGGCCTTGCCCGCCTTGTTCTTGGCCTGCAGGTCTTCACCCTTGACCACGAAACCGTAACCGGCGTCGGAGGCGATCACGTACAGCGCATCGTCTTCCGGCATCAGCACGCATTCGAAACTTGCCCCTGGCGGCGGCGTCAGGCGGCCGGTCAGCGGTTCGCCCTGGCCACGGGCCGACGGCAAGGTGTGGGCAGCCACCGAATAACTGCGGCCGGTGGAGTCGATAAACACGGCAAACTGGTTGGAACGCCCGGCGGCCAGCGCCTTGAAACCGTCCCCGGCCTTGTAGGAAAGCCCGGTGGCGTCGATTTCGTGGCCCTTGGCGGAACGAATCCAGCCTTTTTCCGACAGCACGACCGTCACTTTCTCGTTCGGCAGCAGATCGTGCTCGGTCAGGGCCTTGGCTTCGGCACGCTCGACAATAGGCGACCGGCGGTCATCGCCGTAGGTTTCAGCGTCCTTGATCAGTTCGCTGCGCACCAGTTTTTTCAACTTGGCTTCGCTGCTCAGCAGGGCTTGCAGCTTGGCTTGTTCCTTGAGCAGTTCATCCTGCTCGGCACGCAGCTTCATCTCTTCCAGTCGCGCCAACTGACGCAGGCGGGTGTCGAGGATGTAGTCGGCCTGGATTTCGCTCAGGGCGAAACGTTCGATCAGTTTGGCCCGTGGCTGCTCCTCGGTACGGATGATGTGGATCACTTCATCCAGGTTGAGGTAGGCAATCAACAAACCGTCCAACAGGTGCAGACGACGCTCGACCTTGTCGAGGCGGAATTGCAGGCGACGACGCACGGTCTGCACCCGGAACTCCAGCCACTCCACCAGCAACGCCCGCAGGTTTTTCAGCTGCGGCTTGCCGTCCAGGCCGATGATGTTGATGTTGACCCGGTAGCTCGACTCCAGCTCGGTGCTGGCGAACAGGTGTTGCATCAAGGCATCGTGGTCGAAGTTCTTGCGCGCCCCCGGAATGATCACGATCCGGCACGGGTTCTCGTGGTCGGACTCATCGCGCAGGTCAGCGATTTGCGGGGCCTTGGACGGCTTGGCCTGCATCATCGCGGCGATCTGCTCCAGCACCTTGGCGCCCGAGACCTGGTGCGGCAGCGCGGTGACGATGATGTCGCCGTCTTCGATGTGGTACACGGCGCGCATGCGCACCGAGCCGCGACCGGTTTCGTAGATTTTCAGCAGGTCGGCGCGCGGGGTGATGATTTCCGCTTCGGTCGGGTAGTCCGGGCCCTGGATGTGTTCGCAGAGCTGTTCGACCGTGGCCTTGGGCTCATCGAGCAAACGCACGCACGCCGTGGCGACTTCACGCAGGTTGTGCGGCGGAACGTCAGTGGCCATGCCCACGGCGATGCCGGTGGTGCCGTTGAGCAGGATGTTCGGTAAACGTGCCGGCAATACCAGCGGCTCGTCCAGCGTGCCGTCGAAGTTCGGGCCCCAGTCTGCCGTGCCCTGGCCCAGCTCGCTGAGCAGCACCTCGGAATAACGCGACAGCCGCGCTTCGGTGTAACGCATGGCGGCGAAGGACTTGGGATCATCCGGCGCACCCCAGTTGCCCTGGCCGTCGACCAGCGTGTAGCGATAGCTGAACGGCTGGGCCATCAGGACCATGGCTTCGTAGCAGGCCGAGTCGCCGTGGGGGTGGAACTTACCGAGCACGTCACCGACGGTACGCGCCGATTTCTTGTGCTTGGAATCGGCGTCCAGCCCCAACTCGCTCATGGCGTAGATAATGCGCCGCTGCACCGGTTTCAGGCCGTCGCCGATATGCGGCAAGGCACGGTCCATGATCACGTACATGGAGTAGTTGAGGTAGGCATTTTCGGTGAAGTCAGCCAGTGACCGGCGTTCTACACCGTCCAGGCTGAGATCAAGGGAGTCGCTCATGCGGGCCTCATCGGTTCGTTGTCTGGCGCAGCAGCATGGTGCCACCGCGCTGGGTAAATTCAAGTTTGTTCAGTGCGCTCATGCCGAGCAACACCTGATCGCCATGCAGTCCCGGCGCCACCAATGCGCGCACGTCGTGCAACACGATGTCGCCCAGTTGCAGGCGCTCGATACGGGTGCGATAGCCCTGGCTGAAGCCATTGGCCGTGCTCAGGGTCACGCCGAATCCTTCTTCGAGCTTCAAGCGCCTGGCCAGGTCCGCCGGGATCGACACATCGGTCGCCCCGGTGTCGAGCATGAAGTCCACCGTCTGGCCGTTGATCTGGCCACTGGCGACAAAATGCCCCTGGGCATTGCTGACCAGTTTCACCTCAATGAAACCTTCGCCCTGCTGCGAGCTGACCACCACATTCGGATTTTGCTGTCGCGCTTCCCACTGGCCGAAAAACCGCGTCGCCAGAAACAGCGCCGCACACCAGGCCAGTACCATAAACACCCGACCGATGCGCTGACCCGGCGTTTGTCGGCTCATGGCTTGGCACTCCAGCCACCTTCCGGTGCAGCGAAGCGCCAGACCACCGGACGCACTTCGCCATCGGCGCGCGCGCCAAAGTTGTTGTCGACACCGACCCAGGCGCCATCGGCATCCACTATCAATGCTTCTTCCAGCCCGTAGTTCTGTGGATAACGACGGTTTTCCTGCAACAACTCGGCGGCGTACGACCAGCAGCGCTCGACCTTGGCCGTCTGCGGATCCCGGCGGCAGATCTGGTAAGCGTTGCGTTCAAGGGTGAACAGCTTGCCGTTGAACAGCGACAGGTCAGAGAAATCCCGCGGGACAGCTCTGGCGTGGGGAAACTGCTGGGGCTGCATTTCCATGCCCGCCTCGCTCAGCAGCACGCAGCCACCGTCGCAGTCCCACAACGTCTGTTTGCGCTTGATCATCAGCAGCCCGCGGCCTTGACGTTCGGCGGCGAGCCACATCTGATCGCCCGCCGGATTGATCGCCAGCCCTTCGAACAGCGCGTTGAATTGCAACAGCAGGCCACTGGCCCGCGCCTCGCGAACCAGCATCGGCGAGATTTTCAACCAAGAGGCAGGCCCCGTTGGCGGCACCTGCAAGACAGCGGCATGGCCTTCACTGACCACATAACGATTACCGGCGCTGTCGCAGGTGATGCCCTCGAAGTCCAGATTACCGCCACGCACGAACGAAGCGCCCCAAACGCGAGACTTCAGCCCCCAGGGCAATCCGCTGTCAGGCACCGTCGGTACGTCAATGTGCACCGTTTCGGCCTGCCAGGCAGATTCGCTGGTATCGAGGCGGTAGATCTGATCATCGTCGCGGTCGGAAACCGCCCACAGTTCATTGCCGCACTGCGCCAGCCCGGACAGGTTGCCGCCGCGCATGCCGTCGACGACATGCTCGGACAACAGGCGCAACTGTATCGCCGGCTCGGCGGATACCGCGATCGACGTCAACATCAACCCGCAGGCCAGGGCAAAGCCCAGACGCATCAGCCCAATACCTCGGCCAGGTTGCCCTTGGACTCCAGCCAGGTCTTGCGGTCGCCGGCGCGTTTCTTCGCCAGCAGCATGTCCATCATTTCCGAGGTAGCCTCGAAATCTTCCAGGGTCAGCTGCACCAGGCGCCGGGTGTTCGGGTCCATGGTGGTCTCGCGCAGCTGCGGCGGGTTCATTTCACCCAACCCCTTGAATCGGGTGACCTGCGGCTTGCCGCGTTTCTTTTCGGCCACCAGACGATCGAGGATGCCATCGCGTTCGGCTTCATCGAGGGCGTAGTAAATCTCTTTGCCCAGGTCGATGCGGTACAGCGGGGGCATGGCGACATAGACATGACCGGCATCCACCAACGGGCGGAAATGCTGGACAAACAACGCGCAGAGCAAGGTCGCGATGTGCAGACCGTCGGAGTCGGCGTCGGCGAGGATGCAGATCTTGCCGTAGCGCAGCTGGCTCATGTCCGCCGCGCCCGGGTCGACGCCGATGGCCACGGCGATGTTGTGCACCTCCTGGCTGGCCAGCACTTCGCTGCCGTCGACTTCCCAGGTGTTGAGGATCTTGCCGCGCAACGGCAGGATCGCCTGGAACTCTTTATCCCGTGCCTGCTTGGCCGAGCCGCCGGCGGAGTCACCTTCCACCAGGAACAGCTCGGAACGCATCGGGTCCTGTCCGGCACAGTCGGCCAGCTTGCCCGGTAGCGCCGGGCCTTGGGTAATGCGTTTGCGCTCGACCTTCTTGCTGGCCTTGAGGCGACGGCCGGCGTTGTTGATCGCCAGTTCCGCCAGCAGCATGCCGGTTTCCGGGTTGGCATTGAGCCACAGGCTGAAGGCATCCTTGACCACACCGGAGACGAACGCCGCCGCCTCACGGGACGACAGGCGCTCCTTGGTCTGGCCGGAAAATTGCGGCTCCTGCATCTTCATCGACAACACGAAGGCAATGCGTTCCCAGACGTCTTCCGGCGCCAGCTTCACACCGCGCGGCAACAGGCTGCGGAATTCGCAGAACTCGCGCATGGCGTCGAGCAGGCCCTGACGCAAACCGTTGACGTGGGTGCCACCCTGGGCGGTCGGGATCAGGTTGACGTAGCTTTCCTGCACCGCGTCGCCACCTTCCGGCAGCCACAGCAGCGCCCAATCCACCGCTTCTTTATTACCGGCCAGGCTGCCGCAGAACGGCTCGTCCGGCAGGCGCTCGAATTCGCTGACCGCATCCACCAGGTAGGAACGCAGGCCGTCTTCGTAATGCCATTCGACTTTCTCGCCGGTGGCCTTGTCTTCAAAACTGACCAGCAGCCCCGGGCACAACACGGCCTTGGCCTTGAGCACGTGCTTGAGGCGGCTGATGGAGAATTTCGGGGAGTCGAAATATTTCGGATCCGGCGCAAAGAACACGCTGGTGCCGGTATTGCGCTTGCCAACAGTGCCGACGACTTCCAGCTCGGTGGCCTTGTAGCCATCCTTGAAGGTCATCTGGTATTCGTTGCCGTCACGCTTGACCCGCACCCGCACTTCGGTGGACAAGGCGTTGACCACGGAAATGCCGACCCCGTGCAAGCCGCCGGAGAACTGGTAGTTCTTGTTGGAAAACTTGCCACCGGCGTGAAGCTTGGTGAGGATCAGTTCGACGCCCGAAACACCTTCCTCGGGGTGAATATCCACCGGCATGCCACGGCCGTCATCGCTGACTTCCAGGGAATGGTCGGCATGCAGGATCACCTGCACCGATGTGGCATGCCCGGCCAAGGCTTCGTCGACACTGTTGTCGATGACTTCCTGGGCAAGGTGGTTCGGCCGACTGGTGTCGGTGTACATGCCGGGGCGTTTGCGCACCGGGTCGAGGCCCGAGAGGACTTCGATGGCGTCTGCGTTATAAGAGCTAGCGCTGGGAGTGGCCATGGGGTCTCGTCGTCAGTGTTCGGTGAAAAAAGAATTCATGGGGCTATCGCTCACAATGCGGTGAAATCGATTGCCTGATACAAATCGGCGCCAATGCCGGCAAAACTCAACATGGCCGGCAGTTGCGTGGCAAAACCCTGGAAACTGTGGTCGCCGCCGGCCTGGATACGCAAGGCGCATGCCCGGTAATACTGCTGGGCGAGGCGATAGTCCAGCGTTTCGTCAGCTGTCTGCAACCATACCTGATAACGCTGCGGCTCCTGGGGTGCCGGCACTTCCAGTTCGGCCAGGGCCGTCACGTGGTCGTGGGTCATTTCCCAGGTCTCTTCGGTATACAGGTTTTTCTGCGTCCCCAGAAAGCCGTCGAACATCCGGTGCGGGCTGACGGCAGGGTTGATCAACAGGGCTTTCAAGCCAAGGCGCTCGGCCAGGTGAGTGGCATAGTAGCCGCCGAGCGAGCTGCCGACCAGCAGTGGCCGCCCCAGCTCGGCAATCGCCTGTTCCAGCTGGTCGATAGCCTGGCGCGGGTGGTGGTGCAACGCCGGAACGCGCAAGTGTTCGCTCAGGCCCAGTCGTTCCATCACCTCGACCAACTGACAGGCCTTCTTCGACAACGGCGAGCTGTTGAAGCCGTGGATATAAAGGATCGAACCGGACATTTGAGCTCCCTGACGTCGGCTAAAGAGACGGAGTTTACAGGGACTCTGGGGAATCGGGGATATCCGCAGAATTCGAGGTGTCTTTGAAGACGTCATCGCGAGCAAGCTCGCTCCCACAGGGGATTTGTGAATGACGCAGATCCAATGTGGAAGCGGGCTTGCTCGCGAAGGCCGCGCCTCGGTCTACCTGAAAAATGAACAGTCAGTAGCCGTTGGAGCCGTAATCCACAGTGAAATCGAACCCGGTAACCCGCTCCACCCCGGTTTCCAGCCGCCCGTCGGGCAACAGCCGCAACCAGCGATAGCCCGGCGCCTGCTCTCCAACCTTGAAATCCTCGCTGCCCGGCTCGAACTGAATGCAGGTGGACGGCGAGGCGATCAGACGCACGCTGTTACGCAATTGATCGATTTCCTGGTGCACATGTCCCCACAGCACGGCACGCACCTGTGGAAAACGATCCAGCACTTCAAAAAACGCCTCAGGATTGCGCAGACCGATAGGCTCCATCCACGCGCAACCAATCGAAACCGGATGATGGTGGAAGCACACGAGATGGTGGCGTTCCGGCGCTTCGCTCAACGCGCGGGCGAGCAACTGCAACTGTTCGTCCTGCAAATAACCCGGCACCGAGCCCGGCACCGCCGAGTCGAGCAGCGTGACCCGCCAGTTGCCGATATCCACCACCGGTTCGAGCAAAGCACTCTGCACCGCCGCCGCGGCCATGATCTGCGGCTCGTCGTGGTTGCCGGGAATCCAGCGCGCCGGCGCATCCAACTGGCTCGTCATCTCGCGAAATTGCTGATAGGACGCAAGCGTCCCGTCCTGGGACAGGTCACCCGTGGCCAGGATCAGATTGATCTGCGGCTGTTGCGCGCGCACCAACTCGATGACCTTTTGCAGACTGTCGCGGGTGTTCATGCCCAGCAACGCACCGTCCGCTTCGGCAAACAGGTGGCTGTCGGAGAGTTGCACCAGCAACGCCGGATCGGCGGTGGTCAATGTGGATACGCTCGGCAAGGCGTTCTCCCAGGGCGTGATCACGGGGATGGGTAAGTGCCGCAATTATGCTGGGGGACGGTCGAAAGGGGAAATCTGTGAACCTGACACAGTTCACAACTGCGGCGCTCAGTTAACGGACGACTTCGTACTCATGCCCCAGCGCCAGGCAATGGCTCAGCCATTCGCCCAGAAACATGTTCAACTGGGCCTTTTCGTCCGGCTGGTGCATCGAGGCGTTCGGGTAAGGATAGATGCCGCGAAAGCGTCGCGCATGTTCGGCGCTGACCACTTCGGCCATGCGCGCGTCGTGATAGACCTGCACTTCCAGTTGCGGCACCGGCAACCACGGCAGGCTGTGTTCCTGACGCACTTGCAGGGTCGTGGTGTAGGGACAGGTCAGCAACACTTCCAGAGCCAGCACACCCAGCATCTGGTCGCCATGGGTCACGGCGATGCGCCGCGCGGCGGGCTCGCTGCGCATGTCCGGCAGCAGTCGCATCAGGCGCGCGTAGTTCGCCTCGCAGGACGCTTGCAGCCCCACCAGGTCCACCCGATAGCGATCGCGCAGCTTGTTTACGACCATAACCCCCTCACTTCAGCGCGGTTCAAAGCCAGCCATTGCAAGGCAATGATGCTCGCCGCGTTGGCAATACGTCCGTCGCGCACGGCTTGCAGGGCATCGTCGAAAGCCCAGACCGTGACGCGAATATCTTCTGCCTCTTCCTCCAGCCCATGCAGGCCGCCAACCCCGGTTGTGTCGCAACGCCCCAGGTACAGATGCACGAATTCGTTGCTGCCGCCCGGCGATGGAAAGTATTTGAGCATCGGCCAGAGCGCCCCGATTTCCAGCCCAGCTTCCTCCTGCGCCTCGCGGTGAGCAACTGCTTCCGGCACTTCATCCTTATCGATCAGACCAGCGACCAGTTCGATCAGCCACGGGTTGTCGGTCTTGCCCATGGCGCCGACGCGAAACTGCTCGATCAGCACCACTTCATCGCGCTGCGGATCGTAGGGCAGCATGCAGACCGCGTCATGGCGAACGAACACTTCACGATTGATCTCGCGGCTCATGCCCCCGGCGAACAATTCGTGGCGCAAGTGCACGCGTTCGAGTTTGTAAAAGCCCTCGTAGCACTTTTCGCGCCGCACGATATCAACGGCGATCGGAATGGCGTTGGCAAAATCCGTCATGACAATCCTCTTTTACTGCAAATCCTGTTCGAGGCTCCTTTTTTTCCTGGGCCTCGACTTCGCGCCATCCTAACGCGCCCGTGATGTTTGATGCAGCCCCTTTCCCGTCAGCGGGATAGACGGTGAGGGCGAAACCCACTCTAATTAGCTTAGTGGCGAACTGACTGCTTTGTTGAGAGTCGAAGCCGGTAACTTTTTGCCCCCCCTGTTTCAGAAAGGACGCTCATGTCGCTTTTCAAAATCGCCTCCGTGGCCGCTATCGCCCTGACCCTGGGCGCTTGCGCGAGCCTGTTCCAGCCCAACTACCGGACACCGCTGGAAACCACCCGCGACGCTTCCGAGCAACTCAAGCCCGGTTGCAGCAACCCGGATTGCCCGCTGGTCAACATCGACACCCTGCACTTCCCGGCCGAGCCTGCACTTGACGGCATCATCGAAAAACGCCTGCTGCAAATGACCCGCACCTCGCCCGACGCGCCGGTCGCCCCGACCCTGGCGGCCTATCGCGAAGAGTTTTTGCGCACCGCCGGCCCGCGCAACAGCAGCTATCTGCAGGCTAAGGTACGTGAGCAGCATGACGGCTTGGTGATCGTCGAATTGTCCAGTTACCTGGACACCGGCAGTGCCCATGGCACCCCAGGTCGAGGTTTCATCAACTATTCGCGCCAGCAGCATAAAGTGCTGACGCTGTCAGACATGCTGGTGCCAGGGCAGGAAGAAGCGTTCTGGAAAGCGGCGCAGGTGGCGCACAACAGCTGGCTGATCAGCACCAAGCTCGATCAGGAACCGGAGTTCGTGAAGAGCTGGCCGTTCCAGAAAACCCGGAACGTGGCACTGACCTACGGTGGGGTGATCCTCAAGTACGAAACCAGCAGCATCGCGCCTTACGCGCTGGGCCATGTCGAACTGAAGATCCCCTACCCTCGCCTGAACGGCATTATCAAGCCCGAGCTGTTTCCCGGCCGTAACTGAAGGCCCGGCCCAGCACAAGCTGCAGCAGCCCTGCCAGGACCAGTGCCGGCAGGGTGGCGCCGACATCCGGGTACAGGTTGGCCAGCACATGATAGGTGCTGACCCCGCCCAGCCAGGCGAGCAGCGCCGGCCAGCGCAGTGCCGCCGAGGCCACCTGGCTGCTACGCTTGCGCAGGATGAAGTGGTCCACCAGCACCACGCCGAACAACGGCGCAAACACCGAACCGATCAGCAGCAGGAAATTCTGGTACTGGGCCAACGGCGCCAGCAGGGCAATCAGCGTGCAGATAACGCCGATAGCCAGGGCCAGGTGTTCGACTTTGGCACGCAACAGAATCCCGCTGGACACCGCTGCCGAGTGAATATCGGCAAAGGCGTTTTCCGATTCATCCAGAAGAATCAGCAACAGCGGAATCCCCAGGCCGGCACCGGCCAGCGCCAGCAGCAACGCATTGACTTCACCGCTCGGCGCGAACGCCAGGGTGTAGGCCACGCCCAGGCTCATCAGCCAGAAATTACCGATGAAGAAACCGATGGCGGTGCCACCGAAGACGTTTTTCGCCCGCTTGCCGAAGCGCGAGTAGTCGGCGATCAGCGGCAACCACGACAACGGCATGGCAATGGCGATGTCGAAACCCACGGCGAACGGCATCGAACCGTCACCGGCCTGGGCCCACAACGCGGCCAGGTCAGCCTTGGCGAACAGGTTCCAGGTCAGCCAGGTGCAAGCGGCCAGCAATAGCCAGATGCCCCATTTACGCAGGATCTGCCGCACGAAGGTCAACGGACCGCTAACAGCCAGCAGGGTCGCCAGTGCGCCGAAGAACAGGGTCCACAACACCGGATTGGACAGCAGGCTGCCATCACTGAACGCCTTCGCACCCAACAGGCTGGCGGCGTCGCGCATGACGATGATTTCGAACGATCCCCAACCGATCAATTGCAGCAGGTTCAACACCGCCGGCAGGCTCGCGCCTTTGGTGCCGAGGCTGAGCTTGAGCGCGGCCATCGACGACAGGCCGGTATCACTGCCAATCACCCCGACCGCCGCGAGCAGCAGAACGCCGACCAGGGTGCCGAGGAAAATCGCCAGCAACGAACCCGACAGGCCCAGGCCTGGCGCGAGCAATGCACCGGTCTGCAAGACCATCAGGCCGATGCCGAGGGAAAACCACAGGGAAAACAGGTCACGACCGCCGAACACACGCTTGTCGGTCGGCACCGCGATATCGGGGGAGTAAGTGCTGGGTTGAATGCTCAAAGGTGTTATCTCAGAGGGACATTTGTTGTTGTGTCGACCGCTATCGCCAGCAGGCTGGCTCCCACAGGGGACTTGTGAACGCCACAGATCCAATGTGGGAGCCAGCCTGCTGGCGATGAGGCCCTTTCAGGCCCCACCTTTTCAGGTCAGATCAAACTTTCTGGTACAGCTGACTGCCTTCCTGCTTGAAGCGCTCGGCCTGTTCGGCCATGCCCTGGGCGACGTCCACGTCGACCGCTTCGATCCGTTGGTTGGCCGCGTATTCGCGGACTTCCTGGGTGATCTTCATCGAGCAGAATTTCGGCCCGCACATCGAGCAGAAGTGCGCGACCTTGGCCGAATCCTTCGGCAGGGTTTCATCGTGATACGAACGGGCGGTGTCCGGATCGAGGCCCAGGTTGAACTGGTCTTCCCAACGGAACTCGAAGCGCGCCTTGCTCAAGGCATTGTCGCGAATCTGCGCGCCCGGGTGACCCTTCGCCAGATCGGCGGCATGCGCGGCGATCTTGTAGGTGATGATCCCGGTCTTCACATCATCCTTGTTCGGCAGGCCCAGATGCTCCTTCGGCGTGACGTAGCAGAGCATGGCGCAACCGAACCAGCCGATCATCGCCGCACCGATACCGGAGGTGATGTGGTCGTAACCCGGCGCGATGTCGGTGGTCAGCGGGCCGAGAGTGTAGAACGGCGCCTCGTCGCAGCACTCCAGCTGCTTGTCCATGTTCTCTTTGATCAACTGCATCGGCACGTGGCCCGGGCCTTCGATCATGCATTGCACGTCGTGTTTCCAGGCAATTTTGGTCAGCTCGCCGAGGGTTTCCAGCTCGCCGAACTGCGCTTCGTCGTTGGCATCGGCAATCGAGCCCGGACGCAGGCCATCGCCCAGCGAGAAGCTGACGTCGTAGGCCTTCATGATTTCGCAGATGTCTTCGAAATGGGTGTAGAGGAAGTTCTCTTTGTGGTGCGCCAGGCACCACTTGGCCATGATCGAACCGCCACGGGAGACGATGCCGGTCACGCGCTTGGCGGTCATCGGCACGTAGCGCAACAGCACGCCGGCATGGATGGTGAAGTAATCGACGCCCTGCTCGGCCTGTTCGATCAGCGTGTCGCGGAACAGCTCCCAGGTCAGGTCTTCGGCCACGCCGCCGACCTTTTCCAGGGCCTGGTAGATCGGCACCGTACCGATCGGCACCGGCGAGTTGCGGATGATCCACTCGCGGGTTTCGTGGATGTGCTTGCCGGTGGACAGGTCCATGACCGTGTCCGAACCCCAGCGAATGCCCCAGGTCAGTTTCGCCACTTCTTCTTCGATGGACGAACCCAGGGCGCTGTTGCCGATGTTGCCGTTGATCTTCACCAGGAAGTTACGGCCGATGATCATCGGTTCCAGTTCGGTGTGGTTGATGTTGGCCGGAATGATCGCGCGGCCACGGGCGATTTCCTCACGGACAAATTCTGGAGTGATGACTTTCGGCACGCTGGCACCGAAGCTGTGGCCGGCGTGTTGCTGGTCCAGCAGGCCGGCGGCACGAGCCACTTCCAGCTTCATGTTTTCGCGGATGGCAACGTATTCCATCTCGGCGGTGATGATGCCTTTGCGCGCGTAGTGCATCTGGCTGACGTTGGCACCCGGCTTGGCGCGACGCGGATTGTTGACGTGAGCGAAGCGCAGCTTGGTCAGCTCCGGATCGGCAAGACGTTCCTGGCCGAAATTCGAGCTCAGGCCGCTCAGGCGCTCGGTATCGCCACGGGATTCGATCCACGGCGAACGCACGTCGGCCAGGCCTTTGCGCACATCGATGATGACATTGGGGTCTGTGTACGGGCCCGAGGTGTCGTACACCACCACCGGTGCGTTGACCTCGCCGCCGAAGTCGGTCGGCGTCACGTCCAGGCTGATTTCGCGCATCGGCACGAGGATGTCCGGGCGGGTGCCCTGGACATAAATTTTTTGCGAGCGGGTAAACGGCTGAACCGATTGCTGATCGACCTTGGCCGAGTCACTCAGGTTGGTGGCGATTTTTGCTTTTGTAGTCATCACGGGCTCTCCAGACAGCATCCAGGCAGTGGATTTTTGTCGGAGCGAACCTGTAAACGAATGGACGCACGGGCGCTGGGAAAACCAGCTGTGCTGTGCTCGGTGCTCGAGGGGTGTTCGATTGTCGAACAACATCCCGGACGAAGCACAAGAGGACTCGCCGGGTGACGAGAAATCTTGTTCCCTACGCAGGCGCTAACCTGATCAGGTTCAACGGGATCCGAAATTATTCGATCTCAGCCTCATAGCAAGGCACCCCGACAAGAACCCGGCCAGTCTAGACACAACTGGCAAAGAACGCCAACCCCACGGCAAACACCATGATGAATGGCGTTATTGCACGCAGTATCAGGATTGTTGCCACCCGAATGCACAACTACACTCGCTACGCTGAGCCGCGCATTGACGCTGTCAAAGCAGCGCCTTAGCCTTGGCGTTCAAATTATCTGTGTAATATCAAATCTAGGGAACATCTATGCTGCGCAAACTCTCACTGGCCCTTGCCGTGTCTTGTGCGTCCAATGGAATGGCCTGGGCAGCAGATGTGCCCTTATCGACCAAGACGGACCTGGTCAGCGTTTATCAGGAAGCCGTCAACAACAACTCCGATCTGGCGGCTGCCATTGCCCAATACGGCGCGCAGAAGGAAGTCGTACCCCAGGCCCGCGCCGGGCTGCTGCCGAACCTCTCGGGCGGCGCCAATATTTCCGAGGTGCGTACGGATCTCGATCAACCGTCCGCCACGTCCAACCGCGATGCTCATTCCTACCAGGCCACTTTGGCGCAGCCGCTGTTCCGGGCTGACCGCTGGTTCCAGTTCCAGGCCGCCAAGGAAGTCAATGAACAGGCCGCCCTGCAACTCTCGGCGACCGAGCAGAACCTGATCCTGCAAACCGCTGACAGCTATTTCAACGTGCTGCGCACCCAGGACAACCTGGCCTCGACCAAGGCCGAAGAAGCGGCGTTCAAACGCCAGCTCGATCAATCCAACGAGCGTTTCGATGTCGGCCTCTCGGACAAGACCGACGTATTGAACTCACAAGCCAGCTACGACACCGCACGCGCCAACCGCATCGTTGCGCAGCGCCAGGTGGACGACGCCTTTGAAGCATTGATCACCCTGACCAACCGCCAGTACAACTCGATCTGGGGCATCAGCCATAACTTGCCGATCCTGCCGCCAGCACCGAACGACGCCAAGGCCTGGGTCGAAACGGCGGGCCGGCAGAACCTCAATCTGTTGGCCAGCAACTATGCCGTCAGCGCCGCCGAGCAAACCCTCAAGCAGCGCAAGTCCGGGCACTTGCCAACGGTTGATGCGATAGCCAAGTACGAGAAAGGCGACAACGACGCACTGGGCTTCAGCAACCCGAACAACCAACCCCTGCCGTACGGTGGCAACGTCGAGCAAACGACCGTTGGCCTGCAACTGAACATACCGATCTACAGCGGCGGCCTGATCAGCTCCCAGGTGCGTCAATCGTATTCACAACTGGACCAGACCGAGCAGCAGCGCGAGTCCCTGCGCCGACAGATCGTGGAAAACACCCGCGACCTGCACCGCGCGGTAAACACCGATGTCGAGCAGGTACAGGCGCGCAAGCAATCAATCATCTCCAACCAGAGTGCGGTGGAAGCGACGGAAATCGGCTATCAGGTGGGCACGCGAAACATCGTCGACGTACTGGATGCGCAGCGCCAGCTGTACAGCTCGGTGCGCGACTACAACAACACCCGCTACGACTACATCCTCGACAACCTGCGTCTGAAGCAACAGGCCGGCACGTTGAATCCGGGGGATCTGCAAGACCTGAAACGCTGGCTCAATCCCAACTACAACCCGGACAAGGATTTCCTGCCGCCGGATCTGGCCAAGGCTGCGGCTGAGCAGTTGAAAGCGAGACCGGAGCAGTAAAAGCAAAAGCTTCGCGAGCAAGTCGGAATGCCGCACCACCGCTCCCACATTGACCTACTGTCGTACACAAAACCTGTGCTCACAGAAGATCCAATGTGGGAGCGGCGGTGCGACGATTCGACTTGCTCGCGAATGAAGGCAGCACGGCCTATCGGTCGATCAACCGCCCCAACCCGTCCAGCAACCGCTGCAACGCACCCTGATTGGCGCGCATCACATTCAACCCGGCCTCTGCCATGCGCTGCGCATCAAGCGGCAGTTCAAACAACCGCTGCACCGCCACCGCCAGGCCTTCGGCATCCTCCACTTCCTGCAACGCCCCGGCACTGCGCAACTGCGCGGCGATTTCGAGGAAGTTGAAAAGATGCGGCCCGCTCAGCACCGGTTTGGCCAGGGCCGCCGGCTCCAGCAGGTTATGCCCGCCATTCGGCACCAGGCTGCCGCCGACAAAAGCACTGTCAGCCAGGGCGTAGAGAAACAGCAACTCGCCCATGGTGTCGCCAAGCAGCACTGAAGTATTCGCACTGACCGCATCGCCGCTGGAACGCCGGACCGTGGCGAACCCTTGTTGCAGGCACAACCCGTACACCGAATTGAAGCGTTCCGGATGACGCGGTACCAGAATCAGCAAGGCATCGGGGTGACTGTCCAGCAACTGACGATGGGCCGTCAGCACCACCTCGTCTTCGCCGTCATGGGTACTGGCCGCGATCCACACCGGTCGCTCCAGCGCCTGCCATTGCCCGCGCAATTGGCTGGCGCGCTCAAGCAGTTGCGGGTCGATGGTCAGGTCGAACTTGATCGAACCGGTCACTTCGACGGTTTCCGCCCGCGCGCCCAGGTCGCGCAAGCGTCGGGCTTCGGCTTCGGTCTGCACCGCGAACAGGCTCATCTCGGCCAGCATCGGCTGGGTCAGCCTGGGGAACCGGCCGTAGCCCCTGGCCGAACGCTCGGACAGCCGCGCATTGGCCAACGCCACAGGGATCCCGCGTTTGGCACACTGATGGATATGGTTGGGCCACAGCTCGGTTTCCATGATCACCGCCAGTTTCGGCCGGACCCGATCGAGGAAGCGCCGGGCAGCGCAAGGCAGGTCGTAAGGCAAATAACAGTGTTGGATGCGCGGCTCATTGGCGAACAGTGCCAGGATGCGCTCCGAACCGGTCGGCGTCATGCAGGTCACGGTGATCGGCAGATCCGGGTAGCGCGCCAGCAAGGCGCGGATCATCGGCGCGGCAGCAATGCTTTCGCCCACCGAGACGGCGTGCACCCAGATGCCGCCCGGTTTCATCACCGGCATCCCGTAGGAGAAGCGCTCGCCGATGCGCCTGGCATACGCCGGCGCCTTGCGCGCGCGCAGCCAAAGCCGAATCGCTACCAGTGGCAGCCCCAGATAAAACAGCGCGGTGTAGAGAGTTCTATTCATGGCGGCGGAGTTTATCGGCTTTTTTCACCAATCGCCTGCAAGTGCACGGCAAAACGTTCGGCGAGCCAGCGCGCGGCCGGACCGAGCGGTTCATCCCTGCGCCATACCAGCTCCACCACCAGGGCTGGCGGGGTCCATTCGCTGACCAGTTCGACCATCTGATTCTGATAGGTCGGGTACTGCACCACGTGGCGTGGCAGCCAGGCCCAGCCGAGGCCACGCACCAGCCATTCGGCCATCACATAGAAACTGTCGGCGCGCCAGACTTGCGGGCTGGCGGGATCACTGCCGGGATAAATGCTCGACTCCGTGGACATCAGCAACTGCCGATGCTGTGCCAGTTGTTGGCCGTCCACTGCGCCTTTGCGCGCCAACGGATGATCCTTGCCGCACACCGTGACCATTTCCACGCTGCCCAGCACCCGCCGCTCAAGTGCCTCTGGAATCTGATCGTGAAAGAACAGCAGCCCCAGATCCGCGCGCCGTTCCACCAGCTTGCGCGCGACATCGCCTTGGGCGGCGCTGGTCAGTTGCACTTCAAGGCTGGGGAATTTTTCCGCCAGGGCCTCGAAGCTTTCGATGATCGGCTGATAAGGCATCGCTTCATCCTGCGCCACACGCAGTCGTGCCTCCTGACCGCGCATCATCGCCAACGCCCGGCCATTGAGCCGTTCGCACTGGCGCAACACCTCCCGCGCTTCGTCCAGCAAAGCCGTGCCGGCTTCAGTGAGCTTCGGTTGACGGCCGCTGCTGCGGTCGAACAGGCTGACGCCCAGGTCTTCCTCCAGCAACGCTATCGAACTGCTGACCGCCGACTGCGCCTTGCGCTGATCCCGCGCCACGGCAGAAAACGATCGCTGCTCCGCTACGCTGACAAACAACCGCAACTGCTCCAGATTCCATTGCATGCTCATGGATCAACCCATCTTTCAAATAGATAGGTAATGACTTTACCGCATCTGGCGAATCACTAGAATGCCGACCTCAGAGAGCAACACTTCACACGAGGATTGACCCATGACCGCTTACTACTACCTGGCCATAGCCATCTGCGCCGAAGTGATTGCGACTGTTTCGATGAAAGCCGTCAAAGGCCTCAGTACCCCGCTGCCACTGGTGCTGGTCATCCTCGGCTACGGGATTGCCTTCTGGATGCTGACCCTGGTGGTGCGCAGCGTTCCCGTGGGTGTGGCGTACGCCGTGTGGGCCGGCATGGGGATCGTGATGGTCAGCGTCGCGGCGCTGTTTATCTATGGGCAGAAGCTGGACGTACCAGCGATGCTGGGGATGGCGTTGATTGTGTTGGGCGTCGTGGTCATCCAGCTTTTCTCCAATACTGCCGGCCACTAAAATTAGAAACCCGATCCATTGTGGGAGCGGGCTTGCTCGCGATGGCGGCATGGCATTCAGCATCAATGTTGACTGACCCACCGCTATCGCGAGCAGGCTCGCTCCCACAGGATTTGCGTCCGCCACATTGATCACCAACAAATCCACTCTTCTTCGAGTCTGTATACTGCGCCCTCGTCTTGAACACAGAGGTCGCTGCATGCCATCCGTTATTTCCACCGACGTTCTGATTGTCGGCGCTGGTGTCGCCGGCCTCTGGCTGAATGCGCGCCTGCGCCGCCAGGGTTTTTCGACCGTGCTGGTGGAAAGCGCCAGCCTCGGCGGCGGGCAGAGCGTGAAGTCCCAGGGCATCATCCACGGCGGCGCCAAATACGCGCTGCATGGCGCCCTGACCGGCGCCTCGGAAGCCATCGCCGACATGCCGCGCCGCTGGCGTGAAGCCCTGGCCGGTGACGGCGAGCTGGATCTGTCCGGCGTTCGCCTGCTGTCCGAAGCCCATTACCTGTGGTCCCCCGGCACCCTCGCCGGCAACCTCACCAGTTTCTTTGCCAGCAAAGCCGTGCGCGGCCGCGTCGATCAGGTCAAGGGCGAGCAATTGCCGCCAGCCCTGCAGGACAAGCGCTTCAAGGGCAAGGTCTATCGCCTGGCGGAACTGGTGGTCGATGTGCCAAGCCTGATCCAGCGCCTGGCCGATCTGGCGGGAGACGGTTTGCTTGCCGGGCAGAAAATCGAACCGTTGCTCGAAGGTGGCGTGCTGCTGGGCCTGAAGGTGGATGAGCGCGAAATCCGCGCCCAACGCATCGTCCTGAGCGCCGGCGCCGGAACCGCAGCATTGCTTGAAGCACTGGGCCTGGACCAGCCCGCCATGCAGCGTCGCCCGTTGCACATGATCATCGCCAAGGGGCCGAGCCTCAAACCGCTATACGCCCACTGCCTGGGTGGCGGTACCAAGCCGCGCATCACCGTGACCACGCACCCGGCGGCGGATGGCCAATGGGTCTGGTACCTGGGCGGCGATATCGCGGAATCCGAAGGCGTGGCCCGTGAGCCCAACGAGCAAATCGCCACCGCACAGAAAGAACTCGGCCAATTGCTGCCCTGGATCGACCTGAGCACGGTGCAATGGGCGACCCTGCGCGTGGATCGCGCCGAACCGCTGCAATCGGGGCTGACGCGTCCCGACAACGCCTTTGTTGCCGAAGAAGGCCGCCTGCTGGTGGGCTGGCCGACCAAACTCGCCCTGGCGCCAGACTTCGCCGACCGGGTCATCGCCAGCCTGGCCCGCGACGGCATCCAGCCAAGTCACCCGGCAGCGCTGCCTGATCTGCCGAAGCCGCCGATGGGCGTACCTGCCTGGGAGCAACTGCTGCCATGAGCCAACCGACCCTGCACGACTTGCATCGCCCGCTGGGCAGCACCGGCCTGCTGGTTTCGCCCCTGGGCCTGGGCACGGTAAAACTGGGCCGCGACCAAGGGGTGAAGTACCCCAACGGCTTCCGGATTCCCGATGACGATGAAGCCCGCATGCTGCTCAAACTCGCCCGCGACCTGGGCATCAACCTGATCGACACCGCCCCGGCCTATGGTCGCAGCGAAGAACGCCTCGGCCCATTGCTGCGCCGTCAGCGTCAGGAGTGGGTGATTGTCAGCAAGGTCGGCGAAGAGTTTGTCGACGGCCAGTCCCGTCACGATTTCAGCGCTGCACACACGCGAATGTCGGTGGAACGCAGCCTGCAACGCCTGGAAACGGACTTCATCGATCTGGTGCTGGTGCACTCCGATGGTAACGACCTGGCGATCCTCAATGACTGCGAAGTCTACGCCACCCTCGCCGAGCTCAAGGCCGAAGGCAAGATTCGCGGTTTCGGCTTTTCCGGCAAAACCGTCGACGGCGGCCTGAAGGCGCTGGAGCAAGGCGACTGCGCGATGGTCACCTACAATCTGAACGAACAAAACGAGAAGGCCGTCATTGACTATGCTGCTGCACACGGCAAAGCCATTCTGGTCAAAAAAGCCCTCGCCAGTGGTCATGCATGCCTGAGTCCGGGCATCGATCCGGTGCGCGCCAGCTTCGAGCTTTTGTTTGAACATCCGGGTGTTGCCAGTGCTATTGTCGGGACCATCAACCCGCTGCACCTCGCCCACAATGTCGCGACCGTTGCCCAGGTCCTACGTAGCCACTGATGCCGCCCACGCGGCCTTAAGCAGGAGCCGACATGTCGCGTACGCTCATCAGAAAGAACCCGAGCAACTTCAAGACCCTGCCGTTATTCGTCGAAGCGACTCCCGAAGGCCTGGCTTATCAGAGCGTCGGCAGGCCGCTGAATTTCTCCCAGACCCTGCAACGTCGTCGCCCGGTGACGGTCGGCGACAGCGAACGGTTTGCCCTGGAGCTGGCCAATCTCGGGGTTTCGGTGCGCCTTACCCTGCATTGGCAAAATCGCGACTATTGGGTGCTGGTGCGCCAACGCCGGCAAGACCGCGGCGATGTGGTGCTCAAGCTGATTTCCGGGTACGTGCCGGCCCATGAGCTGAACCTGCCACTGCACACGGCGATCCAGGAGATTGCCGAAGAATGCCTGCTGGAAACCCCGGAAGGCTGGCTCGGCGGGCGGTTCAATGACACCTGGCTGCCGGCGCCCTACTCGGCCGCCCTGCATTACCGTGAAGCGCTGCCGTTTCGTTTGTCGCCACTGTCCGGCTCGGCGCGGCCGGTACGTTGCGCCAACCTGATGCTGATTGAGCGTCCGCGGGCTTACGTGCATTTGCCGACGGCGTCGCTGCAACTGATCTATGACTTGCGCCTGGACGTTCCCAAGGACGCCAAATCCCTGAGCCTGTTCCATGTCGATGAAAGACTGGAAGGCGATCAACTTGTCGCCCGCCTCGACCGCAAGCGCCCCGATCTGTACTTGATGCCCTTGCAGGACGGCCACCCGATGGCTGAGCTCTACACCTTGAAAAAGGATCAGCTGTACCCGGCCAGCACGCGCGGGCTGTACCTGGCCGAGAGCTTTGCCCGGCAGGAAGGCTGGCTGGTGAGGGATGAGCGAATTCGCTGGAAAGACTGGGTGAGGCAGCAGGGTTTGACACCACCCGGGAAGGATTCGGGGCTGGCGCGGTTGCGCGGGAAGGCGAAGCAATTGCTGAAGAGGATGGTGCCGCGCAAGGCGGCACGATAGGAAGATCACGTGGATTCTTGTGGCGAGGGGGCTTGCCCCCGTTCGGCTGCGAAGCAGTCGCATATTCATCGTATGCGATGTTTCAGGCACATCACGATTGCAGGCTTTAGGGTCGCTTCGCGACCCAACGGGGGCTAGCCCCCTCGCCACAAAAAGCCCGAGTGTTACTCGGACTTGCGGATCTTCTCGACAATCGCGGTGGTCGAGCTGTTTTCCACCAGCCCCAGCACTTTCACGGTACCGCCGTAGGCTGTCACGATGTCCGCGCCGACGACCTGGTCGATCCCGTAGTCGCCGCCCTTGACCAGCACGTCCGGTTTGATCGCGCTCAGCAGGTTTTCCGGGGTACCCTCCGGGAAACTGATGACCCAGTCCACCGCTCCCAGACCGGCCAGCACCGCCATGCGCCGGTCGACGCTGTTGATCGGACGGCCCGGCCCTTTCAGGCGGCTGACCGATGCATCGTCGTTGATCGCCACGATCAGGCGATCGCCCTGGGCCCGTGCCTGTTCCAGATAGGTCACGTGGCCTGCATGCAGGATGTCGAAGCAACCGTTGGTGAAGACAATCCGTTCGTTATGCGCGCGCGCATCATCGACCGCCAGCAACAGCTGCTCAAGCCCCAGCACACCGCGCTCGGAACCCTCCGCGCGTTGAATCGCACGACGCAGCTCCGGCGCACTGATGGCCGCCGTACCGAGCTTGCCGACCACGATACCAGCCGCCAGGTTGGCCAGGGCCACCGCGTGGGGCAGTTCTTCGCCAGCGGCAATCGCGGCCGCCAGGGTGGAAATCACCGTGTCGCCGGCGCCGGTTACGTCAAACACTTCACGGGCGCGAGCCGGCAAGTGCAGCGCCGGGTGATCCGGACGCAGCAGGGTCATGCCATGCTCGCCACGGGTCACCAGCAAGGCACCGAGGTCCAGGTCGTGCATCAGCTGCGCGCCCTTGCTCACCAGTTCGTGCTCATCGGCGCAACCACCGACGATGGTTTCGAATTCGTTGAGGTTTGGCGTGATCAGGCTCGCACCACGGTAGATCGAGAAATCCTTGCCCTTGGGATCGGCCAGCACCGGAATGCCACGGGCACGGGCGGCCTGGATCAGCGCCTGATGGTTTTTCAGCGCGCCTTTGCCGTAGTCGGACAGCACCAGCACCTTGATGCCTTCAAGCAACTCATCGACTTGCGCCGCCAACGCCAGGGCGTCGGTGGCGAAAGGCTCTTCGAAGTCGATACGCAGCAGTTGCTGGTGACGGCTCATGACCCGCAGCTTGACGATGGTCGGCTGGTGCGCAATGCGCTGGAAGATGGCCCGCACGCCAGCGCCCTTGAGGCTGTTGACCAGGCTGTTGGCGGCTTCATCGTCGCCGGTTACGCCGACCAGCGAGGCCGGAGCCCCCAGGGCAGCAATGTTCAAGGCAACGTTGGCAGCACCGCCCGGGCGGTCCTCGATGTGATCGACCTTGACCACCGGCACCGGCGCCTCAGGAGAAATCCGTGAGGTACCACCATGCCAGTAACGGTCGAGCATGACATCGCCGACCACCAAGACAGGGGCTTGATCGAATCGCGGCATGGACAACTTCATGGTGCAACCCACATACAGAATGAACAGGGGCGCGATATTAACACAGGGTTGGTGTCGGCTTGTGCGGTGGCTGCAACCGGATGATTCGCCGGGTTTTATTGCTCATTTTTTGAGCAAAAAACCCGCCAGACGACACCCGTGCGAAGGGGCGAGCCAGGCTCGCCCCTTCGGGGTCAGGCGATGTCTTCGGCCGGGGCGTCGAGGCCCATCGCGTTGAGGCGCGAGTAGTAGCCGTTTTGCGCCAGCAGTTGATCATGGGTGCCGCGCTCGACGATTTTCCCCTGATCCATGACCAGGATCAGGTCAGCTTTCTCGATGGTCGACAAGCGGTGAGCGATCACCAGCGTGGTGCGACCTTTCATGACCTGATCCAGCGCTGCCTGAATATGCCGCTCGGACTCGGTATCGAGTGCCGATGTCGCCTCATCGAGAATCAGCAGCGGAGCATTCTTCAACAGTGCCCGGGCAATCGCCAGGCGCTGGCGCTGGCCACCGGACAACAGCACGCCGTTTTCCCCGACCTGGGTGTCCAGGCCGTCGGGCAATTGCGCAATGAAATCCATCGCGTAGGCATCTTTGGCCGCTTTTTCAATGTCTTCACGGGGGGCACCGGCCAGGTCGCCATAAGCGATGTTGTTGGCCACGGTGTCGCTGAACAGGGTCACGTGCTGGGTCACCTGGGCGATATGCCGACGCAGGTTCAACAGCTTGTACTGTTCCACTTCGACGCCATCGATGAGGATCTCGCCCTTGTCATGGTGATAGAAACGCGGAATCAGGTTGGCCAGGGTCGACTTGCCGCTACCCGAACGCCCCACCAGCGCCACCATTTGCCCGGGTTCGACCGAGAAACTGATGTCATTGAGCACCTGACGCTCGGTGTCAGGGTAGGTGAAGCTGAGGTTGCGCACGTCCAGGCGACCGCTGACCACATCACGTTCGACGGTGCCGGTATCGACTTCAGGCTCGACGTCCAGTTGCTCGAAGATACTTTCGGCACCGGCCACCCCCTTCTGGATGGTCGAGCTGACTTCGGACAGCTGGCGAATCGGCTTGGGCAGCAGGCCGGCCAGGGTGATATAGGCCACCATGTCACCGGCGGACGCATCGCCGCGCAGGAACAGCACCAGGAACATCAGCACGGCCATGGCGGTGTAGATCACCAATTGCAGCAGCGGCGTGTAGATGGCACCGGTGCGGGTCATGCGCAGTTGCTTGTCGGTATTGCCCTGGCTGGCGTCGAAGAAGCGTTTTTCTTCATAGGCTTCACCGCCGAAGCTGCGCACTACGCGATAGCCCTGGATGGTCTCCGAGGCCACGTGTGTCACGTCCCCCATGGCCAGCTGGATTTTCTTGCTCTGCTTGCGGAATTTCTTGCTGGCCGTGCGCACCATGATGGCAATCAGCGGCAGGATGGCGACCATGACCAGCGTCAGGCGCCAATTCATGAACAGCAGCGAGGCGAACAGGAAGATCACTGTCATGCCTTCACGAATAACGACCTTGATCGCATCTGTTGCCGCCCCCGTGACCATGGTCACGTTGAAGGTGATACGTGAAATCAGATGCCCCGAGTTATGCTTGTCGAAATACCGGTTTGGCAATACCAGCAGGTTGTTGAACAACTGGACCCGCAAGTCATGGACCAGGCCCAGGGAAACCTTGGCCAGGAAATAGTTGCCCAGATACGACCCCAATCCCTGCCACGCAGCGATCAAGATGATCAACAACGGCACCGCCTGCAGCAGTTGCAGGTCGCGCAGGTAGGGCACGGTTGGAAACAGTGCCGCTTCAGGGTTGGACAGACCGTCGACGAAGTACTTGAGGATGTAGCCCAGCATTGGCTGCGTCGAAGCGAAAATCAGAAAACCGACGATGCTGATCAGAAACAGGCTGATGTACGGCCGGACATAGCCGAGCAGGCGGAAGTAGATTTTCAAGCTTGATGGGCTTGCGGAGAGACTGGAGTCGGTCATATCACGCGAATGTCGATGAAAAGGACGCTGACTTTAGCACAGCTTCCTCAGGGTTCTGGCAATCGCATACAGTCTGTGTATTGTGGCGCGTCAAATAGCCACCTGCTGTCCCTGCCTTGGTACGGTCGCTCAATTCAGGAATAAGTTACTCAGCATGCAATTAAACGCTTTGAACAGCACGTCCAATAGGATCTTCGATTTCATTTGTCTGTGGATCCTTCCGCTCGGTTATCTATTGCTGCTTTGTGCGCTGTTTTTCCTGCCAGGGCGCAGTGTCCTTCACAAGCTTTACTATGGCCTGTTCAGCATTCCGGCACTGATTGCCCTGTGCCTGCGTCCACGACTCAGCAAAGAATTGCTGCACGAACCGGTCGTCATTGCAGTCCTGCTGTTTTTGGCATGGGCACTGCTCAGCCTGCGCTGGGGGCCGGGCGACGGTATTGACTTTGGTCAGTTCAAACCACCATTGCATACCCTGTTTCTGTTCGTTGGCTGCTACCTGCTGGTGCGCTATCGCAGCGAAATCATTCAGCCCCTGCTGTTCTGCGCTGCGATGGTCGCGCTGATCGCTTCCGTCTACAACCTGTACAGGTTCGGCCAGACCTACCAACCGGAAATGCGCCTGATCGGTGTAGGCGCGTTCGACAATCCACTACTCAGCTCCCACGTTTTCGGCTTTTTCTGTACCTACTGGCTGAGCCTGAGCATGACCTGCAAGCGACGCCAGGTACTTTGGTTGAGCATACCGGCGATGGCAATCATGTTCGCCACAGTGCTGGCCACCGGTTCCAGGACCCCACTGGTTGCGTTGACACTGGCTGCACTATGGCTGTGCTTCATCTGCTGGAACCGACGCTCGGTCTTCATGCTTGGCTCCATGTTCATCGCGGGAACGGCGACGTTCGTGCTGTTTGCACACAAAATCTTCGAAAGAGGCAGCTCCTTCCGTATCGAGCTCTGGCAGTTGACCCTGGACAAGATTGCTGAACATCCATGGATCGGACACGGCTACAACGCCGAGCTGACTCTGGACCCAGGTGTCGGCTACCCCTTTGAGGAACCCCATAGCTTTGTCCTGGGCGTGCTCTACTACGTCGGCATTATCGGTCTGCTGCCATGGCTGTTTTTTCTCGCGTGGGGCTTCATCAGTAGCCGGCGCCATCGCGTGCAACCGCTGTTTATCATTGCCTCAGCCTGGCTGGCCTTCGGTATCGGCGCGAGCCTGACTGAAGGTGGCGGGATTATCTCTCGCCCCAAGGAGCACTGGTTCCTGCTGTGGATCCCCTTGGCACTGATTGCCGCACTGAGCATCAATCAGCGGGCCAGACGCCTGCTGGACATGCCGATCAAGACCATGACACCAAGTGCCCTGCAACTACTGATTGCCGAGGCCCGGATCATCGAAGAAGACGGTTTGGGCCCTAAAGTCCTGCGCCTGAACGATGGCAGCTTCCTCAAGCTGTTCCGCCGCCGCCGCTGGTACACCTCGGGCAGCTTCACCCCTTATTCCGAGCGCTTTGCCGCCAACAGTGTTCAGTTGCGCAACATGGGCATCCCCACACCGCACATCCTCGACCTCTACCGGTTCGAAGACGGCAGCACCGCTGTGCACTACTCTCCGTTGCCGGGCAACACGCTGCGCCAGATCCTGCAAGGCATCACCGCCCCGGCGGTGCGCCAGGCACTCGTGGAACGTTTCGGCAAGTTCATGGCTCAATTGCATCAGCAAGGGGTCTACTTCCGCTCCCTGCACCTGGGTAATGTGCTGGTGCTGGAGGACGGCGAGTTTGGCCTGATCGACCTGGCCGACCTGCGAATATACCCTTCATCATTGAGCCCTTCCCTGCGTCGGCGGAATCTGCGCCACATGCAGCGCTACGCAGAAGATCGGCACTGGCTGTTCGAGGATCACTTCGAAGCGCTGCTGCAGGGATACGCCGCGACGGCTTCGAAAGCCGACGTGGATAATTTGCACAGGCAAGTGCTGGCCGGGAGCCCTCCGGTCCAGGCTCACCGATGAAAGAAACCAACCCGCTTATCGCGATGACGGCCTACCTGCTCGCCATCGCGACCGCTGCGCTGCTGTTGCGCACCGTACCGAGCATCAGCCGACAGCTGGAGCACTCTGGTGAAAGCCGCTATGCCGGCATCGACGGCTTGCGCGGGTACCTGGCCTTCGGCGTGTTCGTGCACCACGCAATCATTACCTGGATCTTCCTGCAAACCGGCGTGATCGATTTTCCGCCGAGCAATTTCTATTCGCAGCTCGGCCAAGGCAGCGTTGCCCTGTTTTTCATGATCACCGGCTTTCTGTTCTGGGACCGCTTGCTCACCCACGGACAGAAACACGATTGGTTGGCGTTTGCGGTATCGCGGCTGTTTCGCCTCTACCCGCTCTATCTGCCGCTGATGTTGGCCGTGTTTGTCACCGTGTTCTATCTGCAAGACTGGGAACTCAAGGATCCCGCGACCCAGCTCATTGGCCAGACCCTGGCCTGGCTGACCTTCGACCGGCCGGACGTCAACCAGTACCATCAGACCGGCATGTTGATCTCCAATGTTACCTGGACGCTGAGTTACGAGGTGTTTTTCTACCTGGCCCTGCCACTGGTCACCATGGTGTTCATTTATCGCGGCGGCTGGATGTCGACGGTGCTGTGCCTGGTGGGCATCTATGCCCTTTACGAGGTGGTCGGCTGGGAACACTCGCTGAAAAAGCACTACATGGCCAGTTTCCTCGGCGGCATCGCTGCGGCGTACTGGATTCGCCGGCCACAATGGGTCGCCTGGAGCCTGTCTCCGCTGGCGGGCATCATCGCCCTGCTCGCATTGGCGATCGCCTTCACGGCATTCAACCGCGCATTCAACCTGGGAGCATTGCTGCTGCTTTCACTGTTTTTTGTGATCGTGGCGTCTGGCAATACCTTGTTCGGCGCCCTGAAGCCACACAGCATCCGCTGGCTGGGGGAAATCAGCTACAGCACGTATTTGCTGCACGGTTTCGTGCTTTGGGTACTGGTACAGCGACTGCCACTGCTATTGCATCTCGACAGTCGGGAAGCCTGGGTCTTCCTGCCGTTGCTGGCAGTGTGCAGCTGCCTGCTGATCATCATCAGCAGCCTGACTTACCTGTATATCGAAAAACCCGGGATCGACGCCGGCAAGAAAACCCTGCACTGGCTACGCCAAAACAGGAATGCCCGCAAAGAGCTCTCGGAGAATATGGTTCAACAACCCTGAGCAATCGCCGGGGCAGGTCCCGCGGATCTGTCATGCCGTCCCGATATCCATTTGAGTCCCGCCTGCGGCTCAGTCTTTCTCCAACCGTGAGAAATACATCCGGCCCAGCCCACGCCAGGTCTTCTTGTTCCAGGCCTTGAACGGAATCTGCGCCAGCAACTCCCGCGCCAGCTTGCGATCACGGTTGGCGGTCTTGAGGAACATGGAATTGAGAAACTTGTAGCGCACCTCGTCATACAGCGGGTGATCGCTGAATAGCGCGTAGGTACGCAGGATGCTGTCGATCATGAAGCGGTGGTTCTTGTAGGAGTTGGTGGCGTGCTTGCGATAGCGCGCCATCAACACGTTCAGACCATCGATGAAGTAACCGGCATGGGTCACCTTCAACTCGATCAGCAAGTCTTCCAGGCGAATGGTCGGGTCGAAACCGCCCACCTTGTCCAGCGCTTCGCGACGGATCATCAGGGTGGGTGCCGGAGGATAGGGCTTGCGCTCCAGGAACATGTCGTCAAAGTCCAGGCGGCGGAACGGGACATCCCGGCGCTGGCGCTTCTCGGGGTAGAGATTGCCATCGGCATCGATCAGCTCGATATTGCCGGCGCAAATGCCGACCTCGGGCTTGCCGTCCATATGAGCGACCTGCGTGGCGATCCGCTCCGGCAACATGATGTCATCCGAACCGAACGGCACGATCAGACTGCCCTTTGCCCGGGCAATCGCACCATTGAGAGTATTGGTCAGCCCCTGGTTCTCCTGAACCCGGAAGTCGAAACCATGGATGGCCTGCAACGCCTTGATCCGCTCGACGCTGTCGTCTTTCGAGCCATCGTCGACCACCAGCAACTCAATGTTCCGATAGGTCTGGTTGAGGACGCTGAGAATGCTTTCCTCGATGTAAGGGGCGTGGTTATACGACGCGATGATGACCGTGACGATGGGTTGCGCGTCGTTCATGGCTGTTCCTTGCGGGCCTGTTCCAGGCCGGAGTCGATCAGGTTCAGGTATTCCTGGCGGAATACCTCGATGTCATGGTGTTGTTGCAGATAACGGAAGGCCTGCTCGCCCCTGGCCTTGAGCTCGTCATCCGACAGCCCGAGGTAGGTGTCCAGCGCAGCCTGCAGCGTCGGCACATCTTTCGGCGTAATCGCCAGGCCACCGGCCCCCTCGATGAGCGGCAACATGGCCGGCACGTTCGAGGCAATCACCGGCAAATGCCCGCTCATGCCTTCAAGCAGCGCCAGCCCGAGGCCTTCGGCCAGGGATGGCATGGTCCAGATGTCGAAAGCGCGAATGTACTGCAGGGCGATTTCCTTGAACCCCAGCAAATGGGCACGACCGCTGAGGCCGAGGCGGTCGATTTCCGCAGCCAGGCGCGACTCTTCGCGACCGGCACCGATGATCGCCAGCTGGGTATTCGGGTATTTGTCCTTGAGCGCGGCAAAGGCCTGCAGCAAATAGATATGGCCTTTGACCGGCACCAGTCGCCCCAACGCACCGATCAGCCGCACCGACGGATCGATGCCCAGCATTTCACGGGCCTTTTCACGACTGTGTTGCAGGCCTTCGGCTTGCTCGATGTCGATGGCATTGGTGATGGCGTAGGTATTCTGGTCAGTGAAGCCACAGTCGCAATCCAGCAGATACTGTTTCACCGCAGGCGACACACCAACGAAGCGCCAGTGACGATCGATCAGGCGCTGGGTCTGGCGGCGCCGGTAAAAACGGTCGTACTCGCCAAAACCGTGGGAAATGCCGATGCACAGCGGCACTTTCAACCAGCGGTTGAGTGCCAGCATCATGTTGACCGGTTTGAAGCGGTTGCAGATCACCACATCGAATTTTTCCCGACGGCAGAACTGATACAGCCGCCACATGGCCCGCAGGCGCATGCCCTTGAGGGACTTGTCGGAAAATTCGAAGTACACCGAACGGTCGGCTCGGCTCACCGCTTCGCCCGGCCCGGGTTTGCCACGCAAAAACGCGGCAGTCACTTCATAGCGGTCACTGGGCAGGGCCTTGACGATTTGCTCCGCGAGGTCGGCGAAATCATGGGCTTTGACATTGTAGTCAGGCTGCAGCTGCAGGACCTTTAACCGCTGACTCATAACTCTCCCCGCTGAGAAACATTGCCTGGTGTGTGCTTGAGGGACCACAAAAGCTCGTGGCGCCGGACTGCCTTGCGAAAGAATTCGTTCTCGCCATAGGTGGGCGGCAACCGGCCGGCCAACAACCGTTGTATCAACCGACGCAAGCGACGCTTGAACGGCATCTGCGGTTGCAGGTCGTGCATCATGCCCAGCGCCATGGCTTTGTCTCGCTGTTGTTCCAGCGGTATCGGCAGGCAATAAGGCTGCATCGGTTGGGCCGCGTCGAAGGCCGGCGGCAAGGCGATGCCATCACCGGTATCGCCCATCGGCCAGCGGTCGTTGTCGTGCAAGTGGTTGGCATAGCCCAGCAGCGTGGTCGGTTGCCAGTCCAGGCCTTGCAAGGCTTCGAGGACTGCTGCCTGGGCGCAGATATGATCGGGATGCGGATCCAGGGTCGGGTGCGGCAGGACGATGACCTCGGGCCGGGCCCGCAGCAGCAACTCGCGCAGATCCGCCAGCAGATTGCTCCAGGTCGGCGCGCCATCGGCATCGCCCGGTAGCACGAAAGGATTCAACTGGCGGAACAGCCGGGTGTCACTCAGGTCGGCTTCCCGCGATCCCGCCGCCACGGCTGGCGCGGCCTGCATGCTCGCCAGTTGCAGACAGAAATAACCCAGCTGTACGCAGTGAGCCTCGGGCACACCGGCCCAACGCGGCACGGCAATGCTGTCCCAGGTACGCAGGCGGCCTTTCAAGCGGGCCGCATCGACCTTGTTCAGACCCATCTGCCGATAGTGTTCGGCTTCGATTTCACCGGCGGTCAGCGTGACGATCCAGGTTTCGTCGGCCTGGCTGTACAAACCGTAGGCCGCCAGCTCGGCGTCATCGGCGTGGGGCGCGATGACCATCACCCGCTGACGCCGGTAATCCGGATGCTCGAACGCCCACAGCACAGGCTCACCGAACACTCGACAGAAACGCCCTCGCAAGCGCAGGTCACCACGGGACAGCGCCTGGGCCTGACCACTGAGATTGAGGTAACGCAGGCCGTTCACGCCCCGCTCGAAGGTTTGCCGGTCAGGATTTTCGCCCCCCGCCAACTCGACCACCGGATCGATAAACCGTCCCAGCCAGGTGCTTTTTACCCGCAGGGCCAACACCAGCGTCGCGTCGTCGACCAGCATCACGCCTTCGTCCAGCCGCAAATGTTCACCGTTCAGGTGCACCTTGGGCTGTGGCGTGTAGGGGGGAAAGCTGTATTGGTAATCGTCTTTCGGTGAGTAGAACAGATGATCTGCAAACCAGGCTTCGTGGGCAATCCAGCCGAGAACCGCCAGCACCAGCGGCAACCACCAGGCCACCAGCACACCGATGACAATCAACAGCACCAGCGCAATCAACAGGCCGATACGTTTATTGCGCCGATGGCGCTTGAGCAGTTGCTGTTTGCGGCTCATGGCTTGGCTCATACGGTGAAAACCGGCACAGGGTTGCACCAGCGATCCTTGTATTCACGGTCGGCGCGCCCGAAGGAAAAGCGCAACGGCTTGTCCTGTGCCCGGGCATGTTCCCAGGCGCTTTGCGTATTGAGAAAACTCAGCACACTGCCGGGGCTGAACTCACGGGTTTCGGGATCGACCCCACCGTTGATGTACTCGACGCTGATCCAGTGCGGTGTTTCGACGCGGTACACCAGTTGAATCGCAATCGGTGCATCGTTGAGGAAAATCACCGAACCGATCAGCCACTCGCGCAGCAGCTCGATGACCTCGGCCATGCGTTCGGCGCCCGTCGCCGGGAAGCCCCAGCGGCGCTGGAACAGGACGCAGTAAATCGCCGCCAGATCGAAGCTGGAAAACTCGGACACCGGCCGCACCACGCCACCGGCCTCTTCAAGCAGGCGCAATTCGCGACGCTGGTTATAGCGAAATTTTTTCGACAGTTCTTCGGGTGTGCGAGCCATGGCCAGCTGCTCGGCCTGTAACCTGATGCCGGTGAACCGCCCCTCGTTCAACGCCGACAGATAGCGCCCGCGATGGCGCAAAGGCGCCTGGGCATCGGCAGCAGCCGGCAGGATGATCTCGGCGTTACCCAGATCGAACAGCCCTTTCTTGCCGCGACGCTTGAGTACGTCCTTGGACAAGGCAAGGTCGCGGCCCCAGGTCGGGATCGCCGCCTTGATCTCGTCAGCCTGCACCCAGGCCAGGTAACGCACAGGAATGTCGGCCAGTTTCGCCAGCCGCTCGACCACCATGGGATGAGTCGCGACGCTGCCGCCATAACGCTGCCAGGTTTCGGCGTAAGTCGAGGCGTCGACTACCGCCCAGCCACGCTCGCGCCAGCCTTGAAATCGGTTGAGCATCAGCCCCTCTGTGCCAGTTCGGTAACGTGCGGCAAGTGCCAGAAAGCATCGCGCACGGCGCGGTCGGAAAAGCGTTCGCGCAGGCGCTCAAGCATCAACTCGGCACACTGTCGGCGTTGCTGCTCATCCATGGCGGCCAAATGTTGCAGCCCCTTCGCCAGATGTTCGGCATCGCCCAACGGAAACAGGATACCCACGCCTTCGACCACTTCCTTCGCTCCGCCGCAGGCGGTGGCCAGCAACGGTACACCGGCGGCCATGGCCTCCAGCAGCACCATGCCGAACGGTTCGTGATCGGAACTCAGGGCGAACACATCGAAGGCGCGGAAGTAGTTGCGCGCATCCGGCACCTGCCCAAGAAACAGCACCCGGTCACCGATACCCAGTTCCCGGGCCAAAGCCTTGAGGTTTTCTTCCAGACGCCCTTTACCGAGAATGACCAGCTGGCTGTTGGCCGGCAACCCCGGCAACGCTTCGGCGAAACCGTGCAGCAGCGTGGCCTGGTCCTTGTCCGGATGCAGCCGTCCGACGTTGCCGACGATCCAGGCATCCGCCGCCAGACCGAGGGTTTCCCGGGCCTCGCGAGCCGACACCTGCGTGGCTTGCAAGGCATCGACGTCGATGCGGTTGTACAACGTCTGAATTCGCGAAGCCGGCCACTTCGGCAGGCAACTGCGCATGTCGTCGCGCACCGCGTCGGACACACCGAGCAGGCTCAAACGCTTGCGGAATATATGGGCGAACAGTTTGCGGCTGCCGCGCTTGTAGTCTTCAAACCCGTGATGCACGCCAATGACCGGCAACGACGTACCGAGCAAGGCGATATAGATCGGTTTGAAGCGGTGAGCGATGCAGAAACTGAAGTTGCGCGACACGGCGATCTTGCGCAGATCGCCGATGGCTCCCAGCTTCAGGCCACGAATGGCCTTGGAGCTGTACTCCATGAACAGCACTTCATCGGAGGCACAGCTCGCGGCGACTTCGGCATCGGCGACCCCGGTGAGGAACACCGTGGTCACTCGATAACCGGTCCCCGCGAACAGGCTGGCGTACTGTCGTGCGCAGTCCAGGAACGGCCCGTCATAGCCGTGGCAGAACTGCAGCACATGACGTTCAGCCGAACGTGTCATAGGCGTTCGCGCCCTCTTTGACCACCAGGATGTCTTCCATGATCAGATACTGTAGATCCGAACCGAAGAACATGTTCAGCGCATCGGTCGGCGAGCAGATCATCGGTTCGCCGCGACGGTTGAGCGAGGTATTGAGCGACACGCCGTTGCCGGTGAGCACTTCCAGCGCTTTCATCATGTCGTAGTAGCGCGGGTTGTATTCGCGCTTGAGCACCTGGGCACGGGAGGTGCCGTCTTCGTGGACGACTTCCGGCACGCGGGTTTTCCATTCTTCCGCCACTTCGAAGGTGAAGGTCATGAACGGAGCCGGGTGATCGATCTTGATCATCTGCGGCGCCACGGTGTCGAGCATCGACGGGCAGAAAGGCCTCCAGCGCTCGCGGAACTTGATCTGGTGGTTGATGCGATCCGCCACGCCCGGCACGCTCGGGCAGCCGATGATCGAGCGACCACCCAATGCACGCGGACCGAACTCCATGCGGCCCTGGAACCAGGCCACCGGGTTGCCGTCGACCATAATCTTGGCGATCTGCTCCGGCATGTTGTCGAGCTTGCGCCAGGTTGGCTGATTCTCGTGACGGGCGCACGCAGCGATAACATCTTCGTTGCTGTACGACGGGCCGAGGTAGACGTGTTCCATCTTCTCGACCGGTACGCCACGGGCGTGGGACACATAGGCTGCCGCGCCCACCGCGGTACCGGCGTCGCCGGATGCAGGCTGTACGAACAGCTCTTTGACGTCGTCGCGGGCAATGATTTTCTGGTTCAGCTTGACGTTCAACGCACAGCCACCAGCATAGGCCAGTTTGCCGGTTTCCTTGAGCACGTCGCCCAGGTAGTAGTCGATCATCTGCAGCGCAATTTTTTCGAACAGCGCTTGAATGCTCGCGGCGTAGTGGATGTAAGGCTCGTCGGCGATGTCGCCTTCGCGCTTGGGACCCAGCCACTCGATCAGCTTCGGCGAGAAGTAATAACCCTTGCCCTTCTCTTTATAGCGACGCAGGCCGATGACGTTGGCGTAGTCGGTGTTGATCACCAGCTCGCCGTTTTCGAACGAAGCCAGGCGCGAGAAATCGTATTTGCTGGCGTCGCCGTACGGCGCCATGCCCATGACCTTGAACTCACCGTCGAGCATATCGAAACCGAGGAACTCGGTGATCGCGCCGTACAGGCCGCCGAGGGAGTCCGGGTCGAAGAATTCCTTGATCTTGTGGATCTTGCCGTTTTCGCCATAACCGAAGAAGGTCGTGGCGTACTCGCCCTTGCCGTCGATGCCCAGGATCGCGGTTTTCTCTTTGAAACCGGAGCAGTGATAAGCGCTGGAGGCGTGGGCCAGGTGGTGTTCGACCGGCTCGATCTTGATCTTCTTCGGATCAAAACCCAGTTGCTCCAGGCACCAGACGATCTTGTTGCGATAGCGCTTGTAGCGACGGTTGCCCATCAGGATCGCGTCGAGTGCACGGTCCGGGGCGTACCAGTAACGCTTGGCGTACTGCCAGCGGGCCTTGCCGAACAGGCTGATCGGGGCGAATGGAATCGCTACTACGTCAACGTCGGACGGCTTGATACCGGCCTGTTCCAGGCAGAATTTCGCCGATTCGTAGGGCATGCGGTTCTTTGCATGTTTATCGCGTACGAAGCGCTCCTCTTCAGCCGCCGCGACCAGCTTGCCGTCGATATACAGGGCTGCGGAAGGATCATGGCTAAGGGCGCCGGACAGGCCAAGAATCGTCAATGCCACAGGGGTCTAGCCTCTTTAGTCTGCATACAGGCGCAAGCGCCTCAAAAATTAATGTGCCCTCGCAAGGGGCGAGAGACAGCTAAAGGGCGGGATTATAGCGTAAAAGCAGCGGCAAGCCTCTAGCCGCAAGAGGCAAGCTCTTGGGCGCCCATAAAATCCGGGACACTAGCCAATCATGGGTTGACGGGTAGTCCGCCATCGCGAGCAAGCTCGCTCCCACAGTGGTTCTCGGCCGCACACAAAATATGTGCGACATAGACCCACTGTAGGAGCGAGCTTGCTCGCGAAAGGACCAAAGGTCCGATTCAGGTCGCGCTGGAGAGGTCCTTGGGAAGACGCTGATCGATGACCTGATACAGCGCACTGCTTTCGGGCCAATTGCGCATGAACCGCGCGCGGTCCCTTGCGTACGCCGGGGCGAAGCTGCCGAGGGAGCCGTGCTGGCACATCGCGTCGAGGTCGATCAACGCCCAGCGATCCTGCTGCCAGAACAGGTTATGCCCCTTGAAGTCGCCATGGCTGATGCGTTCGCGAATCAACTCGGCAAACAGATGATCCAGCGCCGCCAGCTCGGCTTCCGGTGCATCGCCACGCTCAACATACGGCGCAAAACGTTCGATGATGTCCGGCCCCGGCAGATACTCGGTGATCAAGTAGGCACGGCTGCGCAGCCATAGAAAACGCATCTCCAGCAACGCCAGCGGCTTGGGCGTGGCAATCCCGAGGAACGCCAGGCGGTTGCCTTCACGCCATGAATGCCAGGCCCGGCTCGGGCGCCAGAAACGCTTGAGCCAGTGGGCAAAACCCTTGATGTTGTAGCGCTTGATCACCAGCGTACGGCCATCCACCTCGACCTTGCCAACGCTCGCCGCACCGCCGGTCTTGTACAGATGCCCCTGATCGAGCAAGGCGTCGGCCCGCTCCAGCACCGGCACCATCGACGACTCTTCCTCGCGGCGGATAGCCCGCAATCCGAAGGCCCCGCGCTGGACGCTGAACAGCGTGCACTCGCGGCCGACCTTGATCAGGAAGTCCTTGAGGCGCCAGCTGCGGACCTTGTCGATCTGCTTCTGCAACGCTTCCATGGGCAACGCGTGTTCGCCGTTGCTGAGCAGGTAATACACCAGCAACTCTTCAATGAAGGGTTCCAGCGACTTCGGCAACTGGGCGAAGAACACCCCGAGGTTTTCCAGGACTTTCTGCCGCGACAGCGGCTGCCCCGGTGTTTCGGAGCAAATCCCGGCGCCGTCGATCAAGTACAGTCGACCACGCTGACGCAGCAGGTTGTCCAGGTGCAGGTCTTCCTGCCACAGGCCCTTGCGATGCATCTGACCGATTGCGCCCAACGCCTCGGCCAGCACTGCCCCTTGCCCATCGGACAGTACCGGTTGCTGCTCAACCTGCTTCCAGGTATCACCCAGGCTTTCGGCGCCCTCCAGAAACTCGAACAGCAGCCAGCCACCCTCGCCTTCTTTCAGGCCATCGGCCAACAGTTGCGGCGTGGTCAATCCTTGAGCGGCAAGCAAGCGCACGCCGTCCAGTTCACGCTGGAAGTGCCGCGCAGCCTTGCTGCCGACCAGCAACTTGGCCAACACCGGCCGACCACGCCAGACACCAGCACCGACATAACGCTGCCCCGGCAACACCCGCAACAGGCTCAGCAGTTGTAAATCGGCGGGGCCGGCAGCATCGGCCAGCGATATGCTCAGCGGCAAAACCGGATTGCGGCCGGCGGACTTCAATTCAGACAATTGCATCAGCGCGGCCTCTTCTGGCTGCGCCGCGCCGTCAAGCGCTGCAGCCAGCTGTCGATCAATGAGCTTTCCTGCGGTTGATCCAGATAGGCGGCCAGTAATTCCCGCAGTTGCGACTCGCCCCACTCGGACGCACGGCGCGTCAGCGGTTCCAGGTCCTTGATTCGGTCACGCTGCCCGTACAGCAGCGGCCGGGTCTTTTCCAGGTCGATCAATTGCGCCTGATAGCCATTGCCGGTGGCGCGCATGAAAATGTGCTTGGGATAGAAGCAACCGTGCACCTGTCGTGCAGCGTGCAGATGCCGGGCCAGCTCACCACTGGCCCTGAGGATTTCCGAGTGCTGCTCGGGGCTCAATTCATCCCAGCGCTGCAACAGCGAGTCGAGGTCGTCCCAACCATCCAGGGCACGGGTCAGCAGGATCGCCCGGACTTCGCCATCGACCTTGCGCTCACCGTAAAAAACCGCTTCCAGCGCCGGAATCCCCAGTTTCTGGTAGTGGGAGATGTTGCGAAACTCGCGTGCAAAACTTGGCTCGCCGAACGGGGCGCGCAAGGTGCGGGTCAGGTAATTGCTTTGGCGTTTGAGGTAGAAACCATGACCTTCCAGATCCAGCCGAAACACGCTGCTCCAGCCGCCGCGACCGGTGTTGGGTTCATCCACCGCATCGAGCTGCTTGGCCCAGAGTGCCTCGAACGTGCCGAGACCATGGCGCTCAAGCAGCGCACGGTCCTCAGCAGCCAGAAAATCAGTCATTCGCGCCCCTCGAAAAATCTCACCACGTGCCGGATGCGTTTTTTGTCCGCAGCATTAAGCCGGGTCCGGTTGCGGTATTGCAGGTAAAAGCGCAGGCGCTGGGTCGCCGACAGTTGATACTTGGCGACCTTGTCCAGGCACGCCAGATCCTTGGTGATGCGGTACTTGAGCCAGAAGCCGCGCCAGAAATCGCCATTGGGGCAGTCGATCAAAAACACTCGAGCCTCATCGTCGATCAGCAAGTTGCGCCACTTCAAATCGTTATGAGTGAAGCGGTGGTCGTGCATGGTCCGGGTGTATTCAGCCAACTGACGACTGACAGTATCGACCCAGGCGCGATCCGAAAGTTTCGGGTCGCGTCGCTCGGCCAGCGCCGACAAGTCTTCGGTATTCGGCAGTTCCCGGGTAATCATCGCGCCGCGAGCGTAGGCCGCACCGCGCCGCTCCAGCCCCCAGGCCACCACTTCGGCGGTGGGGATGCCCCACTTGGCGAAACGCTTGAGGTTCTGCCATTCCATCTTCACCCGAGGCTTGCCGAGGTAACGACGCAAGCCTTTGCCGGCGCCCACATACCGTTTGACATAATAGTTGACGCCATTGCGCTCGACACGGATGACCTCCGAAAGCAGGTCACTGGTCAATTGCTCGCCCTGCAATGCAAACACAGCCTCGAGGCTGCCGAAGTCATCGGCCAGGTCGCTGTAGGCCGGTTCCAGTCTCCAACCCGACATCAGAGCGCATCCCCGTATCGCTGTTTACGCTCATAGAGCTTGTTGGCCTTGCCGTCGAGCCACGCCAGCAAAGCCGCCTCTTCACTCAGGATCTGACGCAGCGGCTGCTGGAAATAGCCTTTGAGGAAACGCAGCTTGTCGCGGCGGGTCAGGCCGATGTCCAGCGCCGAAAAGTACAGCGCGGCGAGGTCCTTGTTGCGCCAGCGCGAGGTGATCGCCGGGCGGGTCTGGGCGCGGTGCAGGTCGATCACCGAGAGTTTGAAGTCATCGGCGGTCACCGGCTTGTCGGTGTGCAGCAGGAAATGGCAGATGTAGCAGTCGCGGTGGTTGACACCGGCGCGGTGCATCATGCCGGTCATGCGTGCGACTTCGGCGATCAGCGCGCGCTTGAGTCTTGGCTCGGGCGGCTGCTTGATCCAGTTGATGCTGAAATCTTCGAGGCTGACCGTAGGCGCCAGCTCTTCGGTGACGATGAACGAGTGCTGGTCGGCCGGGTTGCTGCCCCTCTCGCCGTACGCCACGGCGGTCATGGTCGGCACGCCGACTTCCTGCAGGCGCTGGATGGCCCTCCACTCTTGACCCGCGCCCAGTACAGGAAGCTTGGCTGTAAGCAGGTTCTTGAAGATTTCGCCCCAGCCGATGCCACGGTGGATTTTCACGAAAAACCCGTTGCCGTCGACTTCCGTGCGTAATGTCCGGCGTGCTTCCAGCTCGCGGTACACCTCGCCCTCAAGCCCCTCGACTTCGGCGAACGGGTCGCGTCCGGCCCAGAGGCTTTTGAACGGTTCAGCCAGCATCAACTTCATTTAAGCGTGCTCCGCCAGAATCACATCGGCCGCGTGCTGCGGCATGCTGTAGAGGTCGGCCGTTTCGGCGAAGGCCAGACCATTGCGGCTCCAGGCCGCCCTTGCCAGAGCGTCGTTCAACATGCCGGTCAGATACTGTGTCAGTTGTGCCTGATCGAACGGTTCGTCCAGCACCAGGCCCGCATCGGCCTCGGCGATGTAGTGGGCGTAACCGCACACCGCGCTCACCAGCACCGGCAAGCCGGCCACCAGTGCTTCGAGCAGCACGGTGCCGGTATTTTCGTTGTACGCCGGGTGGATCAACAGATCGGCACCCAACAGAAAACGCGGGATATCGCTGCGTCCCTTGAGGAACGTAACGTTGTCGCCCAGCCCCAAGGTCGCACTCTGCATCTGGAATAACTTGGGGTCATCCTGGCCAATTACAAACAACCGGGTGCGCTTCTTCAACTCGGCAGGCAATGCCGCCAGTGCCTTGAGGCTGCGATCGACACCCTTGGTCTTGAACCCGGAGCCGATCTGCACCAGCAGCAGTTCGTCGTCCTTGAGGTCGAATTCCGCGCGGAACCCTGCACGAATTTCATCGGCATCGGCCGGCCGGCGACGATCCTGGGCAATGCCCGGCGGCAGCAGGTGGAAACGCTCCAGCGGCGTGTCGTAATGCTTGATGAACAACGGCTGCTGGACCTCGGAAATCATCAACACTTCGGTCTTGGCGTCCTTGGCGAACACCGCCCGCTCGTATTCGGCGAAGTGGCGATAGCGGCCCCAGCGGCGATACAGCGAATTGCGCAGGTTCTGCGCCTTGTCTTCGAAGCAGCCATCGGCGGCGTAGTAGACGTCCAGGCCCGGCATCTTGTTGAAGCCGATCAGGCGATCGACCGGGCGCTTGGCCAGGTCCGCTTCCATCCACTCGCTGAGCTTTTCGTTGCGCCGATGGTTGAAGAACGCCTTGACCGGCGCCACCAGCACTTCGAAGCCCGGCGGCACGTCGCCCTCCCAGATCAGCGTGTAGACACGAATCTGATGGCCGCGCTTCTGGCATTCGAGGGCGATGCGCATGAAATCGCGCTGCAGGCCGCCGAACGGGAAATATTTGTACAGGACAAATGCCAATTGCATCAGCGCAGCTCCTCAGCCAGTAACAACGTGCTCAGTCGGCTGGCGACACGCTCGGGATTCAGTCGCGTGAAGCACAATGGCCACTCGCGCTTCAGGTCAAACTGACGGGCATCTTCGGCCGTCGGTTGGTAAGTGCATTTCTTTTGCAGGCACGGCGCACAGGGGAAGTCGCTGGCCAGGTGAATCTGCGATTTGCCATAGGCACCGGTCAGGCCCGGATTGGTCGGGCCGAACAGCGACAGCGTCGGCACATCCAGCGCAGCGGCCAGATGACCAAGACCGGTGTCCACGGCCACGCAGGCTTGCGCGCCGGCCAGCACCTTGCCGACACCCGCCAGATTCAATTTTGGCAACACTTCGGCGTGCTTGAAATCCGCGGCGATGCGCTCGGCGCGGGCTTTCTCCAGGGCATTGCCCCAAGGCAACTTCACCCCTACGCCAAGGTAACCGACCCGCTCGGTCAGCTCGCGCCAATAGGCTTCAGGCCAGTGCTTGGTATCCCAGGTGGTGCCATGCAGAAACACCACGTAAGGATTCTTGCGCGGCAATTCCACCAGGCGCTCGACATTCAAACCGTAGTCGCCCAGGCCATTGGGCAAGTCATAGCCCAAAGCGATAGCGAACAACTGACGCACTCGCTCCACCGCGTGCTGCCCGCGGGCAACAGCCAGACGTCGATTGTAAAAGCGCGCCGCGATGGGCTCGCGCGCCGAGCTCTTATCGAGGCCGGCCACCGGAGCCTTGACGTAACGGGTCAGCCAGGCGCTTTTCAGCAAGCCCTGGGCGTCGATCACCAAGTCGTATTTCGTGGCGCGAACGCTTTGTTTGAAGCGCTTCCATTCACCGCTCTTGATGGTCTGCCAGATGTTTTTGCGCCAGCGACGGATCGCCACTGGAATCACTTTGCCCACCGCCGGATGCCAGGTCGGGATCTCGGCAAAGCCTTCTTCCACCACCCAGTCGAATTTGATGCCGGGAATCGCCCGCGCTGCGTCGGTCAACGCCGGCAACGCGTGAATGACATCGCCCAGCGAAGAAGTCTTGATCAACAGAACCCGCAAGCTATTTGACCTCGACCACAGTGCCTTGCAACCGCTGCAAGGCTTCGTTCACGGCCTGCGGCATGAGCTGGCGCAAACAGTTGTAATGGCCGAAACGGCAGGTGCGGTCGAAGCATGGGCTGCATTCGATGCCCAGGCGTACGATTTCGACATGCTCGGCCAACGGTGGCGTGAAACCCGGCGACGTCGACCCGTAGACCGCGACCAGCGGGCGGTTCAGCGCGGCAGCGACGTGCATCAGGCCGGAGTCGTTGGACACCACCGAATCTGCACAGGACATCAAGTCGATGGCTTCGGCCAGCGAGGTGCCGCCACTGAGGTTCACTGACTCTTCACGCAGACCGGGAATCAGCCGCGCGCGGATGTCTTCGCCCACGGCATGGTCGTTTTTCGAACCGAACAGCCAGACTTGCCAGCCTTCGCGGATCTTCGTTTCGGCAACCTTGGCGTAATGCTCGGACGGCCAGCGCTTGGACTCGCCGAACTCGGCGCCGGGGCACAGGGCCAACACCGGACGGTCGAGGACCAGACCGAATTTGGCCAGCGCAGCTTCGCGGGTAACCGGGTCGATCTGCAGCGTCGGGCGCGGATAGGGTTTTGGCAATTCAACGCCCGGCTCGTAAGCCAGGGCCATGAAGCGTTCGATCATCAGCGGGTAACGATCTTTGTCCAGCGTGCGCACGTCATTGAGCAGGCCATAGCGGAACTCGCCGCGCCAGCCGGTGCGTTTCGGGATGCCGGCAAAGAACGGCACCAGCGCCGACTTCAGGGAGTTGGGCAACAGGATCGCCTGGTCGTACTGGCCGACCAGGGATTTACCGATGCGCCGACGCGTCGCCAGATCCAGAACGCCGTGACCGAGCGGAAAGCTCAAGGCCTGGCGAACTTCGGGCATGCGCTCAAGAATCGGCCGGCTCCACTCGGGGGCCAGCACGTCGATTTCGCATTGCGGGTGGCGTTGCTTAAGACACTGGAAAAGTGTCTGCGCCATCACCATGTCACCGACCCAACTGGGCCCAACGATCAGAATTTTCATGTGGTTTCCATAAACGAACCGGGGAGGCCTACGCCTCCCCGCCTCGAAAATCACTGTGGAAGCGCTCTGCTCGCGATGGGGTCATCACCTTCAACATTGCTGTCGACTGTCACTCCGCTATCGCGAGCAGGCTCGCTCCCACATTGGGTATTGGTGTACCTCGATCTGCCTGACACTGCAGATCTACTGTGGGAGCGAGCTTGCTCGCGATGAGGGCGTCACATCCGAACATCAATGGTGACTGTGCCTCCGCTATCGCGAGCAAGCTCGCTCCCACAGGGGTATCGGGCGTATCAAAAATCCCGTGTCAGTTTAGCCCCAGCTCACGCCAGATCCGCATGACCTGCTGCCGTTCGTCCGTGAACTGGTCGCCCGGAATCACCCCGGGGTCCTTCTGCAAGGCCTGCCGGTGGGCGGCGGAACGGTACGCTTTATACGCTTCACGCAACAGGCTGGCATCTTCGACAGGCATCAGCCCTTCATGCTCCAGCTCTTCCAGAATGCGGATGTTATCCGTCCAGCGCAGCAATGGCGGGTGTGTTTCGGACCACGCCAGGGCCGCGTATTGCACCATAAATTCAATATCGACGATACCTCCGGCGTCCTGCTTGATATCGAACGGCGCCGTGGCTTCAAAGGCATTTGCCCCGGTACCGGCCGCGGTGCTCTTGCTGCCGAGGTTATCGCGCATCTTGGCGCGCATCTCGCTGACCTCCTGGCGCAGGGTCGGTAGATCACGCGTTTTGCCCAATATCGAGGCACGGACTTTCTCGAATGCCTGGCCGACATCCTGACTGCCCACCAACACTCGCGCCCGCACCAGCGCCTGATGCTCCCAAGTCCAGGCCTCGTTCTCCTGATAACGGGCAAACGCCCCCAGGGAACTCACCAGCAACCCCGACGCACCGGACGGCCGCAGACGCATGTCCACTTCGTACAACTGACCGGAGTTGGTCTGCGCCGTCAGCAAGTGAATGATCCGTTGCCCCAGCCGGGTGAAAAATTGCGCGCCATCGATGGGTTTCGGCCCATCGGTTTCAGCCTGCGGATCGCCGTCGTGGATGAACACCAGGTCCAGGTCCGAACCATGCCCGAGTTCCAGGCCGCCGACTTTCCCATAACCGACAATGATGAAGCCGGGATCGCACAAGGTGCCATCGGTGCGCAGCGGCGTGCCGTACTTGGCCACGGTCTGGCGCCAGGCCAGTGCCAGCACTTGTTCCAGGATCGCTTCGGCGAGCCAGGTCAGGTAATCGCTGACTTTCATCAGCGGCAGGCTGCCGGCGATTTCCGAAGCGGCCACCCGCAAGCGGTGCGCCAGCTTGAAGTGGCGCAGGGCTTCCATTTGCTGTTCGAGGTCGTCCTCGGGAATCCGCGTCAGGCGCTCGCGCAACTCGGCTGCCAGTTCTGGCGCCAGTGGCGGCTTGAACAGTCGGCCTTCGTTGAGCAATTCGTCGAGCAGCAGCGGGAAACGGGTGATTTGCTCGGCGATCCACGGGCTCGCCGCGCACAGCGTCAGCAAACGCCGCAACGCACCGGGGTTCTCGGTCAGCAGTACCAGGTATGCGGAACGACGGGCCACGGCCTCAACCAGCGGCAACACCCGTTCCAGCACCAGATCCGGATTGGCATGTTCCACGGCCTGCGCCAGCAAACGCGGAATAAACGCATCGAGTCGTTCACGTCCCAGACGCTGCATCGCCCGCAATTGCGGACTGCTGCGCAAGCCAGCCAAGGCTTTCAAGGCCTTGGGCGCATCCTTGAAACCACCCTCTTCCAGTTGGCGGCAAGCGGCCTCATCGTCCTGAGCCTCCTCCCATAGCGGCAACCACTCGCCGCCGACCACCACTTCGCTTTCGGCGCCCTGCTCTTCGTCGGGATCGGCGATCACCTGCCCGAAGTGCCAGGCCACGCGGCCGCGCCAATACATCAATTGTTCGTGGAAGGCCGTCCAGTTGGCGAAACCCAGCATAAAGGCAATACGCGCCTGATCCTGCTCGCCATCGGGCAACATTTGCGTCTGGCGGTCGGCAATCGCCTGAATCGCGTGTTCGGTGTAACGCAGGAATTCGTAGCCTTCACGCAGCTCGCTGATCACGGCTGGCGGCAGGTAACCCTGACCTTCCAATGTGCCCAGCACCTTTAATAGTGGGCGCTGTTGCAAGCTCAAATCGCGGCCGCCGTGGATCAGCTGGAACGCCTGGGCAATGAACTCGACCTCGCGAATTCCGCCGGAACCGAGCTTGATGTTGTCGGCCATGCCCTTGCGCCGCACTTCCTGCTGAATCAGCTGCTTCATGGTGCGCAGCGCTTCGATGGCCGAAAAGTCCAGATAACGCCGATAAACGAACGGTCGCAGCATGTCCTGCAGTTGCGCGCCGGCCACCTGGTCGCCGGCCACCACCCGCGACTTGATCATCGCGTAGCGTTCCCAGTCGCGACCCTGATCCTGGTAATACTGCTCCAGCGCATTGAAGCTCAGCACCAGCGCACCCGCCGAACCGTAGGGACGCAAGCGCATGTCGACGCGAAACACAAAGCCGTCGACGGTCATCGGGTCCAGGGCCTTGATCAGCCGCTGGCCCAGACGAATGAAGAACTCCTGGTTATCCAATGGACGCTTTGCGCCGACGGTTTCGCCGCCCTCGGGGTAGGCGAAAATCAGGTCGATGTCCGAGGACAGGTTCAGCTCCACCGCGCCGAGCTTGCCCATGCCGAGGATGACCATCTGCTGCGGCTCGCCGCTGCGCCGCCCGGTTGGCACGCCGAACTGCTGGCAATGCCTCGTGTACAACCACTGGTAAGCCTGATCGATGCTGGCATCGGCCATGTCCGAGAGGTCGCGGCAGGTTTGGACCAGGTCAGCCTGGCGGGTCAGGTCGCGCCAGATGATCCGCACCTGGTGGCGCGCACGCTGACGGCGCAAGGCGCGGCCAAGCTGATCGTCGGTCTCGGCCGCGCTCACGGCGGCGGCAATCTGCCCGCACAACTCACCGGGAGCGAAGCGGCGGTCCAGTTCGCCGGACCGAACCAGCTCCAGCAACATCAAAGGGTCACGAACACACTGTTCAATCACGAAATCGCTGGCGGCGGTGACGCGGGCAAATTGCGCCCAGCGCTCAGGTGTCCAGGCAGACAACCCGTGATCGTCACCCAAAGCGGCGACGGCAGCCCGGAATGATTGCTCGGCGCGGGTGACAAACGGCTGAAGAATGGCAGGCAGTTCGGCAAGCGAAGGGAGGCTCATGGTCTATCCTTGATCGGCGTACAACGGACTGCATGTAGTGGTTTTCGAAAACCCACTACCTGAGGAACTGTCGAACAAAAGTTAGAAATAGCTGAAATTTCTTTAATTTTGGCAGCCAGCATCAAGCTTTTACCTTTTGTAGTTGGAAAAAGACCAACCTTAACGATTATTCTCACAACGCAGCCGGGGGCCACAAGCCGCTCATCTGTAGTTTTACTACTCGTATATACATTAGCCGGGCTGAAATGCCGGAAGATTTGTAGTAAAACTACACGCCGCCGGAACAACCTGTCGGCAATCCAAGAATTCATAACGTCTGCCCACAAGGCCAGTCGCTAACTCAGGCAACCGATTCTGGTAGCCTTTCCGCCCTGGAGCAAGCCATGCAAGACCTCGATCCCGTCGAAACCCAGGAATGGCTGGACGCCCTGGAATCGGTTCTCGACAAAGAAGGCGAAGACCGTGCTCACTATCTGATGACCCGTATGGGTGAACTCGCGACCCGCAGCGGTTCGCAATTGCCTTACGCCATCACCACGCCTTACCGCAACACGATCCCCGTTACCCACGAAGCACGCATGCCTGGCGACCTGTTCATGGAACGCCGCATTCGCTCGCTGGTACGCTGGAACGCGATGGCCATGGTAATGCGTACCAACCTGAAAGATTCTGACCTCGGCGGTCACATCTCCAGCTTCGCTTCCAGTGCGACCCTGTATGACATCGGCTTCAACTACTTCTTCCAGGCCCCGAGCGACGAACACGGCGGCGACCTGATCTACTTCCAGGGCCACACCTCGCCAGGCGTTTACGCCCGTGCATTCATGGAAGGCCGCATCACCGAAGACCAGATGAACAACTTCCGCCAGGAAGTCGACGGTCAGGGCCTGTCGTCCTACCCGCACCCTTGGCTGATGCCTGACTTCTGGCAGTTCCCGACCGTATCCATGGGTCTGGGTCCGATCCAGGCGATCTACCAGGCTCGCTTCATGAAGTACCTGGAACACCGTGGCTTTATCCAGCCAGGCAAGCAGAAAGTCTGGTGCTTCCTGGGCGACGGCGAGTGCGACGAGCCGGAATCCCTGGGCGCGATCTCCCTGGCCGGCCGCGAGAAGCTGGACAACCTGATCTTCGTCATCAACTGCAACCTGCAGCGCCTCGACGGCCCGGTTCGCGGCAACGGCAAGATCATCCAGGAACTCGAAGGCGTGTTCCGCGGTGCTCAGTGGAACGTGACCAAAGTCATCTGGGGTCGTTTCTGGGACCCACTGCTGGCCAAGGACGTCGACGGCATCCTGCAACGCCGCATGGACGAAGTCATCGACGGCGAGTACCAGAACTACAAGGCCAAAGACGGCGCGTTCGTGCGTGAACACTTCTTCAACACGCCAGAACTCAAGGCGATGGTTGCCGATCTGTCCGACGACGAGATCTGGAAGCTCAACCGTGGCGGCCACGACCCGTACAAGGTCTACGCGGCGTACCACGAAGCGGTCAACCACAAAGAACAACCGACCGTCATCCTGGCCAAGACCATCAAGGGTTATGGCACCGGTGCAGGCGAAGCGAAAAACACTGCGCACAACACCAAGAAAGTCGATGTCGACAGCCTGAAGTTGTTCCGCGACCGCTTCGACATCCCGGTCAAGGACGACGAGCTGGAAAACCTGCCATTCTTCAAACCGGAAGAAGGCAGCGCCGAAGCCCGTTACCTGAGCGAGCGCCGTACCGCACTGGGCGGCTTCGTACCTCAGCGTCGCGCCAAGAGCTTCAACATCCCGACTCCGCCACTGGACACCCTCAAGGCGATCCTGGACGGCTCGGGCGACCGCGAAATCTCCACCACCATGGCCTTCGTGCGGATCCTCGCGCAACTGGTCAAGGACAAGGAAATCGGCCCGCGCATCGTGCCGATCATCCCGGACGAAGCCCGTACCTTCGGTATGGAAGGCATGTTCCGCCAGCTGGGCATCTACTCCTCCGTCGGCCAGCTCTACGAGCCAGTCGATAAAGACCAGGTGATGTTCTACAAGGAAGACCAGAAGGGCCAGATCCTCGAAGAAGGCATCAACGAAGCGGGCGCCATGAGCTCCTTCATCGCTGCCGGTACTTCGTACTCCAGCCACAACCAGCCGATGCTGCCGTTCTACATCTTCTACTCGATGTTCGGCTTCCAGCGTATCGGCGACCTGGCCTGGGCCGCTGGCGACAGCCGCACCCGTGGTTTCCTGATCGGCGGCACCGCCGGCCGTACCACCCTGAACGGTGAAGGCCTGCAACACGAAGACGGTCACAGCCACCTGCTGGCCGCGACCATCCCGAACTGCCGCACCTACGATCCAACCTACGGCTACGAGCTGGCGGTGATCATTCAGGACGGCATGAAGAAGATGACCGAAGAGCAACAGGACGTCTTCTACTACATCACCGTGATGAACGAGTCGTACCAGCAGCCAGCCATGCCGGCCGGTGCCGAAGAAGGCATCAAGAAAGGCATGTACCTGCTCGAAGAAGACACCCGCGAAGCGGCGCACCACGTTCAGCTGATGGGCTCCGGCACCATCCTGCGTGAAGTCCGTGAAGCGGCGAAGATTCTGCGTGAAGAGTTCAACGTCGGCGCCGACGTGTGGAGCGTTACCAGCTTCAACGAACTGCGTCGCGACGGCCTGGCCGTTGAGCGCACCAACCGTCTGCACCCGGGCCAGAAGCCTAAGCTGAGCTACGTCGAAGAGTGCCTGAACGGCCGTAAAGGTCCGGTCATCGCCTCGACCGACTACATGAAACTGTTCGCCGAGCAGATCCGTCAGTGGGTACCGTCCAAGGAATTCAAAGTCCTGGGCACCGACGGTTTCGGCCGCAGCGACAGCCGCAAGAAACTGCGTCATTTCTTCGAAGTCGACCGTCATTTCGTGGTGTTGGCAGCCCTGGAAGCACTGGCTGACCGTGGTGACATCGAACCTAAAGTGGTGGCCGAGGCCATCGCCAAGTTCGGTATCAACCCGGAAAAACGCAACCCACTGGACTGCTGAGGAGAGATTCTGTGAGCGAACTCATTCGCGTACCTGACATCGGCAGCGGTGAAGGTGAAGTAATTGAACTGTTTGTAAAGGTCGGCGACCGTATCGAAGCCGACCAGAGCATCCTGACACTGGAATCGGACAAGGCGAGCATGGAAGTGCCTGCGCCGAAGGCCGGTATCATCAAGAGCCTGAAAGTGAAGCTGGGCGATCGCCTGAAAGAAGGCGACGAACTGCTGGAGCTGGAAGTCGAAGGTGCCGCTGCGCCGGCTGCCAAGGCTGAAGCCAAACCGGCTGCTGCTCCTGCCGCCGCTCCTGCTGCTGCGCCGGCTGCCGCCAGCGTTCAGCAAGTGCACGTGCCGGACATCGGTTCGTCAGGCAAGGCCCAGATCATCGAAATCCAGGTCAAGGTCGGCGACACCGTCGCGGCTGATCAATCGCTGATCACCCTGGAGTCCGACAAGGCCAGCATGGAAATCCCTTCGCCTGCCGCTGGCGTGGTCAAGGCCATCAGCGTCAAGCTCAACGACGAAGTCGGCACCGGCGACCTGATCCTGGATCTGGAAGTGGCGGGTGCTGCGGCACCGGCTGCTGCTCCGGCCCAGGCTGCCGCTCCGGCACCTGCTGCTGCACCTGCACCTGCGGCAGCCCAGGCTGCTCCAGTGGCCGACAGCGTTCAGGATATCCACGTTCCGGACATCGGTTCGGCGGGCAAGGCCAAGATCATCGAAGTCCTGGTCAAGGCCGGCGACACCGTTGTGGCCGACCAGTCGCTGATCACCCTGGAGTCCGACAAGGCGAGCATGGAAATTCCATCGCCAGCCGCTGGCGTGGTGGAAAGCGTTTCCATCAAGCTCGATGACGAAGTCGGTACCGGCGACCTGATCCTGAAACTGAAAGTCAAAGGCGCCGCTCCGGCTGCACCTGTTGCTGCGACCGCACCTGCCGCTGCTGCTCCGAGCGCACCTGCTGCCCCTGCCGCCGCTGCACCTGCTGCAACGCCGGCCGCTGCTCCAGCCAAGCCTGGTGCAAAAGTTCACGCCGGCCCTGCCGTGCGTCAACTGGCCCGCGAATTCGGCGTCGAGCTGAGCGCCGTTGGCGCCAGCGGTCCGCACGGTCGCATCCTGAAAGAAGACGTGCAGGTTTACGTCAAGGCCATGATGCAGAAGGCCAAGGAAGCACCTGCCGCTGCTGCTGGCGCAACCGGTGGCGCGGGCATCCCGCCGATTCCGGTCGTGGACTTCAGCCGCTTCGGTGAAATCGAAGAAGTGCCGATGACCCGCCTGATGCAGGTCGGCGCCGCCAACCTGCACCGCAGCTGGCTGAACGTGCCACACGTCACGCAATTCGACTCGGCGGATATCACCGAACTCGAAGCGTTCCGTGTTGCCCAGAAAGCCGTTGCAGAGAAGGCCGGCGTCAAGCTGACCGTCCTGCCGTTGCTGCTCAAGTCCTGCGCGCACCTGCTCAAGGAACTGCCGGACTTCAACAGCTCGCTGGCGCCAAGCGGCAAAGCGATCATCCGCAAGAAATACGTGAACATCGGCTTCGCCGTCGACACCCCGGATGGCCTGCTGGTACCGGTCATCAAGAACGTCGACCAGAAGAGCCTGCTGCAACTGGCCGCCGAGGCTGCTTCCCTGGCTGAAAAAGCCCGGACCAAGAAGCTCTCGTCGGACGAGATGCAAGGCGCCTGCTTCACCATTTCCAGCCTCGGGCACATTGGCGGCACCGGCTTCACGCCGATCGTCAACGCGCCGGAAGTGGCGATCCTCGGTGTTTCCAAGGCAACCATCCAGCCAGTCTGGGACGGCAAAGCCTTCCAGCCGAAGCTGATGCTGCCGCTGTCGCTGTCCTACGATCACCGTGTGATCAACGGCGCCGCCGCTGCACGCTTCACCAAGCGTCTGAGCGACCTGCTGGGCGACATCCGCACCATGCTCCTGTAACACCGACAAGCCCTCCTTCACTGGAGGGCCTGTCGCGTTCCACGTTTCCGAGCGCCACGCTCGTACCTCAACCCCGCCAATTTGGCGGGGCTTTTTTTTTACCTGAAGTTCTTATTTAAAACGCCTTCCTACAATTGTGGCTGATATAGCCCACAACTCGAATCCATTTCTGCCAGTTATTTATTCGGGCCAAATAACTAGTCTTGGCTGAATGCCCCCTATTACAGCCAAAACAACCAACTGCCTGATTAACTGGCAGCGAATGGACTCAAACATGCTCAAACCAACTGTCGGCCCGATTATTGGCCACACCACAACTAATCACGCGCGTATCTTTGTGCGCGGCGTAGCGCAAAAAGATGCCCCCGTATTTGCCGGAATTCGTTATCGGCAGCCAGGGCATGAACAATGGCTTAAAAGTATCTTTATAAGGCTGACAAGCCTGCAAGACATGTCCGATGTCATTGTTCTCAATAACCTGGCGGCCGATACCGAATACGAATACCAGGCCGGCTGGTTCAGCACCACGAGTACCGGGCACACCGAGGAGTCGCTGCAAGAACTGCCGCTGCAATGGCCGCAAGAACTCTATCGCTTGCGCACCCGGTCCGGCACTGTCGGCACGCCGCGAGCCTATATTGTCGGCTCATGTCGTTACTTGCGGATGACCGCCGGTATCCCGTCGGCGCCACAACTGGGCGACCGGATATTTGCCTCGATGGCACAATTGGCACAGCAAGCCAACCCGCCGGTCAGCGCGATGTTGATGACTGGCGACCAGATCTATGTCGACGATTTGAACTTTTTCGCGCCTGACCGCGAATATCAGCAAATACTCGCAAAATACCGTGCGGCGTTCTCCCAGCCACATATTTCCAGGTTAATGGCCAACGTATCGACTTACATGATCCTCGACGATCACGAAATTGAAGATAACTGGCCAAAGAAGAAAAGATCAGGCGATGATGTTCTGTATAAAAACGCCATCACTGCTTATGAGTTATATCAGGCCAGCCACAGCCCGGTATTTGACGATGGCCGGATCGGCCGCCATCCGAAGCACTATTGGTATCAATTCATCGATGGCGATATCGAATGGTTCGTCACCGATAGTCGCACCCGGCGCAATCTGTCCGCCGATGATCGACGCATCCTTGATGTTGAACAGGAACATGCCTTGTGCCAATGGCTGACCCACAGCCCCGCCCGGGTCAGGATGGTAGTCACCAGCGTGATGTTCTTTCCTGACGCCAAACGCGACGGGGATGACGCCTGGGGCGGTTTTCCCGGGCAACGGCTGCGTTTGCTGGAGACCATTCGTACGCACCGCATCAGGAATGTCATCTTCATTTCCGGTGATGTTCACGGTTCGCTGACCAGTCGGTTAACCCACAGTGAAGACCAGGACTTCGAAGTGCACACCATCGTGTCGTCGCCATTGTGCAACACCAGACTGCTGCCCTATGCCACTCAATCCAGCTTTATCCTCGACCGGCCGCTGGCCCGGAACGCCGCAGGCGAATATCGGCAAGAATTGACCGGCAAAGTCATCAGTCAGGATAACTTCGCGCATCTGGTCATCGATGCAAAACGCATTCAGGTGAATTACCACGATCGGGATGGCAAGTTGCTGCAATCGACAGGCATTGATTTGCGGTAATGGCAAAAAATCGCAGCCTTCGGGACGACCCCAAAGGCTGCAATCTGATCAATAGCAATACTTTTTGCCGGGCACTGCAGAAATCTTCACGCCTGCCGACATATTCTTATAGCACTTGGCCTTCATCTCTCTTGTCAGTCGGTGTCGCAATGATGCAACCTTGCCGCAGGCAACAGTAAAGAGGGCGAGAGCCCAGCGCGTTCAGCATATTCGAAGCGAGTTCCCCTCCATGAAAAGCCAACCCGATGCCGCCAGCCGTATGGTGGCCGAGGTAGTGACGCAGTTGCCTGTGCCCTCGCGGCTCGGCATGCTGCGTTTCGAACGGCTTAATGAACCCAGCTGGGCGCTGCTGTTTCTTGATCCCAATTGCGAACGCCAGTTCGGCCTGCCCGCCGTTGAGCTGTGTGCGCTGGTTGGCTCGCCCTACGCCAGCCTGATGGAGCCGCAAGCACGCTATCAACTGCACGACGCGATCCAGCAACAGCTGACTGAAAGCACGCATTACCTGATCCGCTACACCCTGCACACCGCCTCGGGCTCCCTGAATCTGCTGGAACTGGGCGAAGCCTACAAACAACACAATCGACATCTGTTACGCGGCTACCTGTTGGTCATTGACGGCCTGTTCGAGGATGACCCGCTGCAACCAGCCCTGGATCTGGAAACCCAGAACTCACGCCTGCAAATCGCCCTGGAACTCAATCAGCGAGCCCAGCAGGAGCAACTGCTGCATCTGGACCGGGTGCGTGCCCAGCAGGACCTCATCCTGCTGCTCACCCGTCAACGCTACAGCAGCAACAATTCCTTGCGCGAAGCCGCCGAGCTGATCACCCGCAGCGCCTGTAACATTTACGAAATCGACTGCGCCAGTCTGTGGCACCTCGAAGGCTCGATGCTAGTGCCGATCTCGGCCTATCACCGCACGAATCAGGAATACCTGCTGCCGCAGCCGATCGACGTCAGTGTTTTCCCCGATTACCTCGACGCCTTGCACACCGGCCGCGCCATCGACGCCCATAACGCCATGCGCGACCCACGCACCCGGGAGATGGCCGAAAGCCTGCGCCCGCGCGACGTCAACGCGATGCTAGACGCCAGTATCCGCGTCGATGGCCAGGTGGTCGGCGTGCTGTGCCTGGAGCAAACCGGGGCGACCCGCGCCTGGCAGTCGGATGAAATCGCCTTCGCCGGCGAACTGGCGGACCAGTTTGCCCAGGTCATCAGCAACCACAACCGGCGTACCGCCACCAGCGCCCTGCACCTGTTCCAGCGTGCGGTCGAACAAAGTGCCAACGCCTTTCTGCTGGTCAACTGCGACGGCGTGGTGGAATACGTCAACCCGAGTTTCACCGCGATCACCCAGTACTCCACCGAAGAAGTGCACGGTCAGCGCCTGTCGGAACTGCCGGCCCTGGAGAACCTCAGCGAACTGCTGTTCGACGCGCCTTCGGCGCTGGTCAAGAGCAACAGTTGGCAGGGCGAATTCAAGAGCCGCCGGAAAAACCTCGAACCCTACTGGGGCCAATTGTCGATCTCCAAGGTTTACGGCGACAACCGCGAGCTGACTCACTACATCGGCATTTACGAAGACATCACCCAGACCAAGCTCGCTCAGCAGCGTATCGAGCGTCTGGCCTACACCGACAACCTGACCAACCTCGGCAACCGCCCGGCCTTCATCCGCAACCTCGATGAACGCTTCGCCCGGGACAGCGACGCGCCGATCAGCCTGTTGCTGGTGGACATCGACAACTTCAAGCGGATCAACGACAGCCTCGGCCACCAGACCGGCGACAAACTGCTGATCAGCCTGGCCCGGCGCCTGCGCAACAGCTTGATCCCGAGCGGCAGCCTGGCGCGATTCGCCAGTAACGAATTCGCCGTGTTGCTGGACAACAGCGATCTCACGGTGGGCCAGCAAGTGGCCAACCAGTTGCTGGCGACCCTCGACAAACCGATGTTCGTCGACAACCAGTTGATCAGCGTCACCGGCTCTGTGGGCCTGGCCTGTGCCCCGCTGCACGGGCGCGACCCGCAAACCCTGATGCGTAACGCCGGACTGGCACTGCACAAGGCCAAGGCCAACGGCAAACATCAGGTGCAGGTGTTCACCGAAGCACTGAACGCCGAGGCCAGCTACAAGCTGTTCGTCGAAAACAACCTGCGCCGCGCCCTGACCCAGAACGAACTCGACGTGTTCTACCAGCCCAAACTGTGCCTGCGCAGCGGGCGCCTGCTGGGTATGGAAGCACTGCTGCGCTGGGATCATCCAGAAAAGGGCATGATCCGCCCGGATCAGTTCATCAGCGTCGCCGAAGAAACCGGCTTGATCATTCCGATCGGCAAATGGATCGCCCGCCAGGCATGCCGCATGAGCAAAGCGCTGACCGCCTACGGCCTGGGCAACCTGCAAGTGGCGATCAACCTGTCGCCCAAGCAGTTCTCCGATCCGGACCTGGTGGCCTCCATTGCCAACATCCTCAAGGAAGAAGCCCTGCCGGCTCATTTGCTGGAGCTGGAGCTGACCGAAGGCCTGCTGCTGGAAGCCACCGAAGACACCCACTTGCAACTCGACCAGCTCAAGCGCCTGGGCCTGACCCTGGCCATGGACGACTTCGGCACCGGTTACTCGTCGCTCAGTTACTTGAAAAAATTCCCCATCGACATCATCAAGATCGATCGAAGCTTCATCCACGAAATCCCGGACAACCAGGACGACATGGAAATCACCTCCGCGGTGATCGCCATGGCCCACAACCTGAAACTCAAGGTCGTGGCTGAAGGCATCGAAACTGCCCAGCAGTTGTCGTTCCTGCGCCGTCACCGCTGCGACGTCGGCCAGGGCTACCTGTTCGACCGTCCGATCCCGGGCAATGAGCTGATCGAAAAGCTCAAACGCTACCCGCGTGGCCCAATCGCCTGACAGACACAAAACCTGTGGATGACACAAAACCTGTGGGAGCGGCGGTGCGACGATTCGACTTGCTCGCGAAAGCGGTAGATCAGGCAAATTTGATGTCGACTTTCCCAACGCCTTCGCGAGCAAGCCCGCTCCCACCTTGATAGTGCTTAACCGGCAGTATTTGGGCACACTGGCAGCCTGTTTATTTACAACTCAACCTGACTGAGAGGACTGATCATGGTTCTGCGCTCGGAAATTCTGGTGAACAAAAACGTGCTCCCTACTAAAGAACAAGCTCTGCCTGGCCGCGAAACCGCGATGACCCTGCCTGAAAAGCACTTTGTGTTTAAAGACACCCCCTTGCTCGGCCCGTTCTTCGAAGATGTCGACTTCGCGATCTTCGGCCTCGGCTGCTTCTGGGGCGCGGAACGCCGCTTCTGGCAGCGTGAAGGCGTGGTCAGCACTGTTGTGGGTTACGCCGGCGGCTTCACGCCGAACCCTACCTACGAAGAAGTCTGCTCGGGCCTGACCGGCCACGCCGAAGTGGTGCTGGTGGTGTATGACAAGGCCAAAGTCAGCTACCAGGAGCTGCTGGCGATGTTCTGGGAACTGCACAACCCGACTCAGGGCATGCGTCAGGGCAACGACATCGGCACCCAGTACCGCTCGGTGATCTACGCCACCTCGCCAGAACAACTGGAAGCCGCACTCAAGAGCAAAGAAGCGTACCAGGCTGAACTGTCCAAGGCCGGCCTCGGTGAAATCAGCACCGAAATCGACCAGGCCCCAACCGTCTATTTTGCCGAGACGTATCACCAGCAATACCTGGCCAAGAATCCGGAAGGCTACTGCGGGATTGGCGGGACTGGCGTGACCTGCCCGATCTGATCGACAGGATCGAATGTAGGAGCTGGCACGCCAGCGAAGGCTTTCAGGCTCCCACGGGTTCTGTGATCGACACAAGACCCTGTGGGAGCGGCGGTGCGACGATTCGACTTGCCCGCGAAGGCGTCAGATCAGACGCCAATGAAATAACTGATCAACTCTCGGCAATCAACCAATCCATCCGCCACCCACCCTGGGTCTGCCCCAGCTTCTCGGACAACCACGGCAACAACTCACGCAACTCTTCCTCCAGCCCCCACGGCGGATTGGCAATCGCCAACCCGGAGCCGTTCAGGCTGTTCGGCGTATCCAGCGGATGCACCAGCAACTCCACCCGCAGCAACTTCGGCGCCCCGGTACCGGCCAGGTCCTGGTAAAAACGACGCAGCGCACGCTGATCCTTCACCGGATACCAGATCGCCGCCACGGTCTGGCGCATCCGGCCAATCGCTTCTTTGAGCGACGCGGCACAACGCTGCATCTCGTCGAGTTTTTCGAATGGCGGATCGATCAACATCACCGCACGCTTCTCCGGCACCGGCAGCAAGGCCCGCGACACGTGCCAGCCTTCACCCAGGTGCACCTTGACCCGGCGATCACCGGCCATGTTGTCCTTGAGCAACACGCCGTCTTCCGGGTGCTTCTCGTTGAGCAACACGCGATCCTGCGGACGGGTCAAACGTCGCGCCAGCTCCGGCGACCCCGGGTAATAGCGCAACTGGCCATCCGGGTTCATCTCGTGCAGCACTTGCATGTAATCCGCGGTCAGGATCGGCAGATCCGGCTGATCCCACAAACGCGCAATGCCTTCCAGGTACTCACCGGTACGGCTGGCCTGGTCACCCTGAAGATCATACAAACCGATGCCGGCGTGGGTGTCGAGATAGGCAAACGGCTGCTCCTTGCGCGACATCAGGGCGATGAGGCGGGTCAAGGTCAGGTGTTTGAACACATCGGCGTGATTGCCGGCATGGAAGGCGTGACGATAATTCATGGCTGCTCCTGCGAAGGCCGGGAAGTTTACCTTTTACCGGCCGGCAAGTCAGGGGTTCGCGGCTGAGTGGGCGCAACCGCCACCTCCTGTGGCGAGGGAGCTTGCTCCCGCTGGGCTGCGAAGCGGCCCCAAAACCTGAACCCCGGCCTGGCCTGACACACCGCACTCCCCCGGTGACGACTGCTGCGCAGCCGAGCGGGAGCAAGCTCCCTCGCCACAAAAGCCCTCTGCCGCTACGCAGATGGCCGCGCCCGCAACCGCCGCCCAACCACATCCAGCACATCACAGCCATCGCGCAACGGAATGGCGCAGAGCAAGGCGAAATCACTGAGGATGAACGACTCGCACTCGATCGAACCGCGCATGGACAGGTTCTCAAGCACTTGGGTAACCGCACGGATTCTGTAGTTGGCAGCGTCGGTGAGAATGTCGAGTGGCGCGTGGGTGTCGACGAACAGGGTGGGCATGTCGTTGCAGTTGCTGGTCAATGCCATGAAACGGTTGTCGGGATGGGGGATTGGTTTTTCGTAGGGTGGGTCGGGATGTATTGATTTCATTTTTAACGCTCCAGGGAGGAAATGGACCTGCCATTAGCCTTCCTACGGGCTAGGGTGGCAGCTATGCACGGGGTAGGAATATCGAGACCTGAGAGCAAAACTCGACCACACCGAAGCGTGCCCGCGCATAGCCGCCGCAACTGATCTTACGGCCGCATGCAAACGGCCGCAAACCAGGCAGTGACGCCAATATAGCTCTAACGGTCTTGAGAGGTTCCTACACCCCACCACTGAATGGTCAGTGACCGCCAAAGACTATCGATGGAACTCACATCGCACCACTTCATGAAAACCGCTACGTTTTGAAGGAAACGTCCTAGGACCTCACCCGAAAAAGCCGTAACAGCTACAATTTATCAAATTAATTTGAGGCTGAAAGGCGCAAAGGGAGAACCTTGTCGATCGACTTGCGATGCGTTTGTAAATCGCCAAATATTAGTTTCCTGATTATTTCCGAAAAAAGAATATCGAAATCAAGTACAAAATCCAACCAGCGTGAAAGCTGTACTTTATTATTTTTTTATAAATATGGTCGCTAGAATGCCGATGGCAATTGGAAATAATTAACGACAAAAAGCTTATTGAAAACGTCGTTAATGAAAACACCGGCATCAGCACTCCAAGCCCTGAAAACTCTACCAGAAATGGTTGACCACGAGCGCCTCCAGGCAAAAGTAGATGTTGATGATATATAGCGTAAATTGAAAGCATTATAAAAATCAACGAAACCCCACCAAGTAGGATTTTTAATCGAAGTGGTGCCTCCTTCAAAATATTAAAGCTTCCCATCTCATATTTTTTTAATCGGCACGAAAGACAGCACCCACCTTCTATTAGCGATAAGCCGTCTCTATCCAGCACTCCACATTTTTTGCATTTCTTTACTCTGGGCTTCATTTATTTTCGATCCATCTGTTCAGGCCGAGCAGCGAACGGGTGTAAATAATGGGCACGCCACCAGGTCGGCTGCCCACTTTTCGACTAATGGAGGAGATCCGCTTTCCCTATCACGACAAGCAATATCATTGAAACTACAAGCCCAATAAAGCTCCATTGCAAAATTACAAGTTTGCGCTTAAGCGGGAGGGGGAAGCTATCTATATCCTCAGCATTGGCTAGACCTCGCTTAAGGAAGAACCCTGGAAACGTAAGAATGCTAGAAATGCTTCCTACCAACAGCAATCTGCCATGAAGACTCGTACTCTTATATATCCCGAAAGCCAGCAGAGACGAGCTGCTTTTGAAGTGCGACGACATTAAGTCACCCTTCGTATAGCTCAGATACAAAGCTACTCCAATGCAGATGAATTGGCAGATAATGACCACGCCACCCAAACCGCCGATGATTAGTTTAGCTGTAATCACTTCACTGCCTCGTAAATCTGTTCTCCGACCATTTCGCCAAGTACACCACCAAATCCCCCTCCAGCATAAGAACTAACTCCAACGACCAACACACTACATGCCAATGGCGCAACGCAGGCAGTAGCTACAGCTAGTGCAACACAGGACGAAAGAGGACTGATTTATTTTAATTTTACAAATCAGACAACATTTAGTTCAGGGGCATTACTGGATATAGCCAAGCGCGTTGACTGCAAAAAGCACAAGCAATAAAGCAATACAAGCAACCCCACCCCAGTGCAAAACTATTAGTTTTTTCCTAAGTCCTTCAGGAAAGCTTTCCAGATCTTTCGCATCGGCCCCACCATCGCGAAGATAAAAATTTGGCATAGTCATCACACCCATTACTGCACCAAGTACGAACAACCTTCCCCAAGCCCCGCCGTTCTTGAAAGGCGCCCGCACCATAATAGCCGGGCAGTTTTTTAAATGCTCCAGCATTACATCCATTTTGGCGTAAGCCAAATGCAACGCGATACCAAGGAAAACTAGAAGCCCGCCAAAACCAGTAATGCTGATGCACAGAAATAACTTTTGCGCGAAACTCACGCTCATTTCAGCGTCTCGTAGATTAGTTCGCCTGTTTTTTCACCCGTCTTGCCGAGGGCAAATCCTGTAGCCAAAGAGCCAGCTCCTGCCACTACAAGCCCACATATTAGGGTTCCCGCGCCTGCAGTAGTTATCCCGAGCCCTGCGCAGATTACACCTGTCGTACCAGCGCCAAAGATCACGCCCGCAGCACTACCACCGACCAATTCCCCGATAAAAGATCCACTCTCGGTGAATTTCACCCTTTTGCAAGCTTCCGTATCTCCTGCTGTACACACATCCTGAACTTTCATAACCGACGCCCCACCACCAATAGCCGTGCCAACCCAGCCACCGTAGTTCAGATATTTGGACGCCCTAGCCACACCTTCAAGATGAGTCGCATACCCCGGTATCTGCCCCACGCCGCCGGCTTCCGTCCAGCGGTGAACCAGACTGGGAGGAGAGAGGAACATTGCACGGTTCAAATTGGGGTGGTGTGGGAAACCGATGCCTTTGCGCGTCAGGCTTGTCAGGTGACTATCGAGTTGTGCCAGCAGCTTTTGGCGCTCGGCCAGAAATGTCGGTGAGTTCAGATGTCCATCGCGCAGGAATGAACGCTGATGCAGCGACTCCACTTCACGCAAGGTTTTATCGACGTTATCCAGGTTGTTCTTGAAAATGCTCGCACCGATGCCGATAGCGTTCGAGCCATAGGTCAAGAAGGTCTGGATGGCATCACGGTGTTGCACCATGAAATCCGCTTCCTCCGGGCTAAGCGTTTCAAGCACCCGATTGGTCTTGGCCGCCACATCCATGAGCAGGGCTTCTTCACGGGAGCATTGGTAGTTATTGGGGTCGCTCAGCACGATCATCGAGCCGGCTTTGACGTCGCGCAGATTGGGATTGAGCAGTTTGAATTTGCCCATCACCGCCGGGTCGCGCAGGGTGAACAAAGAGGCTTCGAGTTGTTCGCGGGTGGTGCTTTTTGGAACGATGTAAAAGCCGGGCTCTACAGCCTGTGCACTGTTGTCACGCATCGGCATGGGAGAGCCTGGTACAGGGGCGTAGCTGGATGATCGTGACGCGGCCGGAGCGCTGGCTGCGGCGGGCGAAGCCTGCGCAGTGGTGGTCCGCATGGTGTGTGGTTCCGTACTGCGGCTGGACTCGTACTTCGCCGTGGACTGCGATGGGATAAGCCCGGCTTTGCAAGGACAACTACTGAAGCTATCCAGCGATCCCGCCACCATCCTGCCGTTGCTTTTGATGTATGAAACACCGCCAGCGATCACGTAGGTTTTATTGTCTTTTCCGCAGGAAACCTGGTCCCCGTCGCGCGCGTGCGCGAAGCCAAACATCGAGATGTGCGTATCGGCTTCCAGAACTTTGCCACCGCAGGTGGTCTTGTCACCCTCACGAATGAAGTATCCCTTTGCCATTGCTGATTTCCCTCTCTACCGGCGCCTCCTTCATGGGAAACGCGCCACTGTTAACGATGGGTAACACCGACTCGGAATGAGTGGGCTAACGCAAAGTACGTGGGCGAAGAGGAAACTCAAGACGGCCGAGAAAATCAGGAAATTTCTCACGACCAACACTGAAAAGGACCACGGATATTGGGGGGACCAACGCCAGTTCCCTGCACCATGTGTGCAAAAAAAACGGCCCGCACCAAAAGCTGCGAGCCGTTCTTTTATCAGAGCCGGGAAGAGTTCAACCCATCACTCATCACTTGTTCAGACGATAATCACTCTCTGCAGCCGCAAAGCGCTGGAACATGCCGGCAGTCGGCGTGCCCATCTTGCTGACGAAGTAGATCGCCAGGCTGGCGAAGATGAAACCCGGGATGATTTCGTACAGGCCCAGCAGTTCGAAGTGTTTCCAGACGATCACGGTGATCGCGCCGACCAGGATGCCGGCCAGTGCGCCGTTGCGGGTCATGTCTTTCCAGATCACGGAGATCAGTACGACCGGACCGAATGCGGCACCGAAACCGGCCCAGGCGTAGCTCACCAGACCCAGAACACGGTTTTCCGGGTTGGCCGCCAGTGCGATAGCAACCAGGGCCACCAACAGCACCATGGCACGACCGACCCACACCAATTCAACCTGGGAAGCGGATTTACGCAGGAAGGTCTTGTAGAAGTCTTCGGTCAGGGCGCTCGAGCACACCAGCAACTGGCAGCTCAGGGTGCTCATGACGGCAGCCAGAATGGCCGACAGCAGGATACCCGCGATCCATGGGTTGAACAGGATTTTGGCCAGTTCGATGAACACACGCTCGTGGTTTTCACTCACTGGCATGGCCACGGCCGGGTTGGCCGAGAAGTAGGCGATACCGAAGAAGCCGACTGCCACGGTGCCGCCCAGGCACAGGATCATCCAGGTCATGGAGATGCGACGGGCCTTGGCGATCGATTTAACCGAATCGGCAGCCATGAAACGCGCCAGGATGTGCGGCTGGCCGAAGTAGCCCAGACCCCAGCCCATCAGCGAGATGATGCCGATGAAAGTGGTGCCCTTGAGCATGTCGAAGTTGCCTGGATCTTGCGCTTCGATGGCCAGGAAAGTGGTGTCGACGCCGCCAGTGGCCAGCAGCACGATGATCGGCGTCAGGATCAGCGCGAAGATCATCAGGGTGGCTTGTACGGTATCGGTCCAGCTCACGGCCAGGAAACCGCCGATAAAGGTGTAGGCAATCGTCGCCGCAGCACCGGCCCACAGCGCAGTCTCGTAGGACATGCCGAAGGTGCTTTCGAACAGACGGGCGCCGGCCACGATGCCGGAAGCGCAATAGATGGTGAAGAACACCAGGATCACGACTGCAGAGATGATCCGCAGCAGGCCGCTTTTGTCTTCGAAACGGCTGGCGAAGTAGTCCGGCAGGGTCAGTGCATCACCGTTGTGCTCGGTTTGCACGCGCAGACGGCCGGCGACGAACAGCCAGTTCAGGTAGGCGCCGACGATCAGGCCGATGGCGATCCAGCTTTCGGAAAGACCGGACATGTAGATCGCGCCGGGCAAGCCCATCAACAACCAGCCACTCATGTCGGAGGCACCGGCGGACAGTGCGGTCACGACGCTGCCCAGGCTACGGCCGCCCAGAATGTAGTCGGAAAGGTTGTTGGTGGAGCGATAGGCCATCAAGCCGATCAGCACCATTGCTGCGATGTAGATCACGAACGTGATCAGGGTTGGATTGCTAACGCTCATTAAGTTACGCCCTGGCTTTGTTTTTATGTAGCAGCGGCTGGTGAACCGCTCGCAAACGCATGCGTTTGACAGACGATCCTGGATCCCGCGCATTTATGACTGATGTTTCCCCAGGAAAGCCATCAGCCGGCACACCTGCCTTTTCGACGGGTTGCACCTTGGGGCGCGAATGCTATGCAACAAAGCAAATCGGGTGCAACCCATTTTTCGAGAATAAGTTGCACCCAGGTGATTTACCCGTATCCAAATGTTTTTTGTTCCCTTTTGACGCAGTTCAGGCGCTTCATTAGAAGTAAAAGCACCAAGCAGGAGCAGCACGCTCGTACCAGAATTTAATTCCCGACGAGGCGCCGATTTTTCCTGCAAAAAAAGGGTTGCACCAGGTTGCACCTCGACAGTCGCACGGCTAATCTTGCCGCCAGCTGATGCCACGCCGTCGTGGCAAACATGAGGATAAAAACATGGCTACCACCACCCTTGGGGTCAAACTTGACGACCCGACCCGCGAACGCCTCAAGGCCGCCGCGACCTCGATTGATCGCACGCCGCACTGGCTGATCAAGCAGGCAATCTTCAATTACCTGGAAAAACTCGAGGGTGGTGCAACCCTGACCGAGCTGAGCGGTTTGACCAAGGATTCCGACGACTCCGTCGACGCACCTCTGGATCACGCCCACCAGTGCTTCCTCGAATTCGCCGAAAGCATCCTGCCGCAATCGGTACTGCGTGCATCGATCACCGCCGCCTACCGTCGCCCTGAGCCGGAAGTCGTGCCGATGCTGATCGAGCAGGCACGCCTGCCGGCTCCGATGGCCGAAGCCACCAACAAACTCGCTGCCTCGATTGCTGAAAAACTGCGCAACCAGAAGAGCGCTGGCGGCCGTGCCGGCATCGTTCAGGGCCTGCTGCAGGAATTCTCCCTGTCGTCCCAGGAAGGCGTGGCGCTGATGTGCCTGGCCGAAGCGCTGCTGCGCATCCCGGACAAAGGCACCCGCGATGCACTGATCCGCGACAAGATCAGCACCGGCAACTGGCAGCCGCACCTGGGCAACAGCCCGTCGCTGTTCGTCAACGCCGCCACCTGGGGCTTGCTGCTGACCGGCAAACTGGTGTCGACCCACAACGAAGCCGGCCTGACTTCGTCCCTGAGCCGCATCATCGGCAAAAGTGGCGAGCCGATGATCCGCAAGGGCGTCGACATGGCCATGCGTCTGATGGGCGAGCAGTTCGTAACCGGCGAAACCATCGCCGAAGCCCTGGCCAACGCCAGCAAGTTCGAAGCCAAGGGCTTCCGTTATTCCTACGACATGCTGGGTGAGGCCGCACTCACCGAGCACGACGCGCAGAAGTACCTGGCCTCGTACGAACAAGCCATCCACTCGATCGGCAAAGCGTCCCACGGTCGTGGGATTTATGAAGGCCCTGGCATCTCGATCAAGCTGTCCGCCCTGCACCCGCGTTACAGCCGCGCCCAGTACGAACGCGTGATGGATGAGCTGTACCCGCGCCTGCTGTCGCTGACCCTGCTGGCCAAGCAATACGACATCGGCCTGAACATCGACGCCGAAGAAGCCGACCGCCTCGAACTGTCGCTGGATCTGCTCGAGCGCCTGTGCTTCGAGCCGCAACTGACCGGCTGGAACGGCATCGGCTTCGTGATCCAGGCTTACCAGAAGCGTTGCCCGTACGTGATCGACTACGTGATCGACCTGGCACGCCGCAGCCGTCATCGCCTGATGATCCGCCTGGTGAAAGGTGCGTACTGGGATAGCGAAATCAAGCGCGCCCAGGTTGAAGGCCTGGAAGGCTACCCGGTCTACACCCGCAAGGTGTACACCGACGTTTCCTACATCGCTTGCGCACGCAAACTGCTGTCGGTGCCGGAAGTCATCTACCCGCAGTTCGCCACGCACAACGCCCACACCCTGTCGGCCATTTACCATATCGCCGGTCAGAACTATTACCCGGGCCAGTACGAGTTCCAGTGTCTGCACGGCATGGGTGAGCCACTGTACGAACAAGTTGTAGGCAAGGTTTCCGAAGGCAAGCTGAACCGTCCGTGCCGTGTGTACGCTCCGGTCGGCACCCACGAAACCCTGCTGGCCTACCTGGTGCGTCGCCTGCTGGAAAACGGCGCGAACACCTCGTTCGTCAACCGTATCGCCGACCAGTCGATTTCCATTCAGGAACTGGTGGCCGACCCGGTGGCGAGCATCGAGCAGATGGCGACAGTGGAAGGTGGTTTCGGCCTGCCGCACCCGCGCATTCCTCTGCCGCGTGATCTTTACGGTTCCGAACGCGCCAACTCCAGCGGCATCGACATGGCCAACGAACATCGTTTGGCATCGCTGTCCTGCGCGCTTCTCGCTACCGCACACAACCACTGGAAAGCGGCGCCGATGCTCGGTTGCGCGTCCAGCAACGAAGCCCCGGCGCAGGTTTTGAATCCGTCCGACCTGCGTGATGTGGTCGGCCACGTGCAAGAAGCCACCGTCGAAGACGTCGACAACGCGATCCAGTGCGCCCTCAACGCCGCACCGATCTGGCAGGCCACGCCGCCCGCCGAGCGCGCCGCGATCCTGGAACGTGCCGCCGACCTGATGGAAGCCGAGATCCAGCCGTTGATGGGCCTGCTGGCTCGTGAAGCCGGCAAGACCTTTGCCAACGCCATCGCCGAAGTGCGTGAAGCCGTGGACTTTCTGCGTTACTACGCGGTGCAGGCACGCAACGATTTCACCAATGATGCTCACCGCCCGTTGGGCCCGGTTGTATGCATCAGCCCGTGGAACTTCCCGCTGGCGATCTTCAGTGGCCAGGTGGCTGCTGCCCTGGCGGCCGGTAACCCGGTATTGGCCAAGCCTGCGGAGCAAACGCCGCTGGTCGCCGCTCAAGCCGTGCGCCTGCTGCTCGAAGCCGGCATTCCGCAAGGCGTACTGCAACTGCTGCCGGGTCGCGGTGAAACCGTCGGTGCCGGCCTGGTGGGCGATGAGCGCGTTAAAGGCGTGATGTTCACCGGCTCCACTGAAGTCGCGCGTTTGCTGCAACGCAACATCGCCGGCCGCCTGGACAGCCAGGGTCGTCCGATTCCTCTGATCGCCGAAACCGGCGGCCAGAACGCGATGATCGTCGACTCTTCGGCCCTGACCGAACAGGTGGTGATCGACGTGGTGTCCTCGGCGTTCGACAGCGCTGGTCAGCGTTGCTCGGCCCTGCGAGTCTTGTGCTTGCAGGAAGATTCCGCTGATCGCGTCATCGAAATGCTCAAGGGCGCGATGGCTGAAAGCCGTCTCGGCAACCCTGAGCGTCTGTCCGTGGACATCGGCCCGGTGATCGACGCCGAAGCCAAGGCTGGCATCGAGAAACACATCCAGGCCATGCGCGACAAGGGTCGTAGTGTGTACCAGGTGGCTATCGCCGACGCCGAAGAAGTCAAACGCGGCACCTTCGTGATGCCGACGCTGATCGAACTGGAAAGCTTCGACGAACTGCAGCGGGAGATCTTCGGCCCGGTGCTGCACGTGGTTCGCTACAAGCGCAAAGACATCGATCAACTGATCGGTCAGATCAACGCTTCCGGCTATGGCCTGACGCTGGGCGTGCACACCCGCATCGACGAAACGATCGCCAAGGTGATCGACAACGTCAACGCCGGTAACGTCTACGTCAACCGCAACATCGTCGGTGCCGTGGTCGGCGTGCAGCCGTTCGGCGGCGAAGGCCTGTCGGGTACCGGCCCGAAAGCCGGTGGCCCGCTGTACCTGTACCGCTTGTTGTCGACGCGTCCTGCGGATGCGATCGAACAGTCCTTCGCTCGCGGTGATGCCGCCGCGGCACCGGACGTTCGTCTGCGCGACGCCATGAGCAAACCGCTGACCGCCCTGAAAGCCTGGGCCGACAGCCACAAGTTTGCCGACCTGAGCACCCTGTGCGTGCAGTTCGCCGCACAATCGCAAAGCGGGATCACCCGCGTGCTGGCTGGCCCGACCGGCGAGCGCAACAGCTACGCGATCCTGCCACGGGAACACGTACTGTGCCTGGCGGAAGTCGAAGGCGACCTGCTGACTCAACTGGCGGCGGTACTGGCTGTCGGCGGTTCTGCGGTCTGGCCGGAAACTGACTTGACCAAGGCATTGTTCGCACGTCTGTCGAAGGATATTCAGGCACGCATCAAACTGGTTTCCGACTGGAACAAGGACGAAGTGGTGTTTGATGCGGTTCTGCATCATGGCCATTCCGACCAGTTGCGTGCGCTGTGCCAGCAGGTGGCCAAGCGTGCCGGTGCGATTGTTGGGGTTCAGGGCCTGTCGCAGGGCGAAACCAACATTGCGCTGGAGCGTCTGGTGATCGAGCGTGCATTGAGCGTCAACACCGCTGCGGCGGGTGGTAATGCGAGCTTGATGACCATCGGCTAAACCCGATAAGCCGGGCTGCCGCAATGGTTGCCCGGTTCGCAATATCCCTGTGGGAGCGAGCCTGCTCGCGATAGCGGTTTGTCAGTCACACCCGTTTTGGATGTGCCGCCGCCATCGCGAGCAGGCTCACTCCCACATTTGTTTTGTGGTGCCTGCAAAGTCGCCGCCCTGCCCAGTTATCACGCTCATCAATCATGCTATTCAGCATAAATTCACAAGACTAGACTCGGCCCATCCCAATAAAAGGTAGGCCGCCATGTCCGAGACGTTGCTCAGTTCCCGTAATCTGGCTTTCGAGCTGTATGAAGTCCTCGATGCCGAGGGCCTGACCCAGCGTGAGCGTTTCGCCGAACACAATCGCGAAACCTTCGATGCGGCCATCGGCACCGCCCGCAGCATCGCCGAGAAGTTCTTCGCCCCGCACAACCGCAAGGGCGACGAGAACGAGCCGCGCTATGAAAACGGTCAGGCGATTTTGATTCCGGAAGTGAAACCGGCGGTGGACGCCTTCCTCGAGGCCGGCTTCCTCAATGCCGCGCGCAGTTTTGACGCCGGCGGCATGCAGTTGCCTACCTTGCTATCGCAGGCCTGCTTTTCCCACTTCCAGTCGGCCAACGCCGCGTCGACGTCTTATCCGTTCCTGACCATGGGCGCGGCCAACCTGATCGAAAGCTTCGGTACTGACGAGCAGAAGCGCCGCTTCCTGCAACCGATGATCGACGGCCGTTTCTTTGGCACCATGGCCCTGACCGAACCCCACGCGGGCTCATCGCTGTCGGATATTCGTACTCGTGCAGAACCTGCGTCTGACGGCACTTATCGCCTCAAGGGCAACAAGATCTTCATCTCCGGTGGCGATCACCCGCTGTCGGAGAACATCGTGCACATGGTGCTGGCCAAGCTGCCGGACGCACCGGCCGGGGTGAAAGGCATTTCGCTGTTTATCGTGCCCAAGTTCCTGGTCAACGACGATGGCAGCCTCGGCAAGCGCAATGACGTGTTGCTGGCCGGGCTGTTCCACAAGATGGGCTGGCGCGGCACCACATCCACCGCGTTGAATTTCGGCGATAACGGCGAATGTGTCGGCTATCTGGTGGGCAAGCCGCACCATGGCTTGAGCTACATGTTCCAGATGATGAACGAAGCGCGAATCGGCGTCGGCATGGGCGCGGTGATGCTCGGCTACGCCGGCTACCTGTACTCGCTGGAATATGCCCGCGAACGTCCACAGGGTCGCGTGCCGGACAGCAAGGACCCGAACACCGCACCGGTGGCGATCATCCAGCACGCCGACGTCAAACGCATGCTGCTGACGCAGAAGGCCTACGTCGAAGGTTCATTCGATCTCGGCCTGTACGCGGCGCGACTGTTTGACGACACCACCACCCTGGAAACCGAAGCCGAACGCAAACAGGCCCATGAACTGCTGGACCTGCTGACGCCGATCGTCAAATCCTGGCCATCAGAGTTCTGCCTGAAGGCCAACGAACTGGCGATCCAGATCCTTGGCGGCCACGGCTACACCCGCGAGTACCCAGTGGAGCAGTACTACCGCGACAACCGCCTGAATCCGATCCATGAAGGCACCCACGGCATTCAGTCGCTGGACCTTTTGGGCCGCAAACTGGCGCAAAACGGCGGCGCCGGGCTCAAGCAATTGATCCGTTTGATCGCCGACACCGCCGAGCGCGCCCAGTCGTTTGATTCGCTGACGCCGCTACGCGAGCCGCTGGAGAAACTGGTGGCACGCCTGCAAACCGTGACCATCGGCCTGCTGACAGACCTGGCCCAGGGCAAGGTCAACAGCAGCCTGGCGAACTCGGCGCTGTACCTGAAGGTGTTCGGTCACACCGTGATCGGCTGGCGCTGGCTGGAACAGGCGATCCGCGCCGAGGAAGGCCTGGCCAAGGGCAATGCGGCGGATGTCGGCTTCTATAAAGGCAAGCTGCAGGCGGCGCGCTACTTCCTGACATGGGAAGTTCCGGGTTGCCACCATGAGTTGGCGATTCTTGAGGCGCGGGATGATGTTTGCCTGGGCATGCAGGATGAGTGGTTCTGATCCAGCCTTTGTGGATTGACTGAAATCCAATCGCGAGCAAGCTCGCTCCCACAGGGGACCGCGTCCATCAGGTCAACGCGATCCAGTGTGGGAGCGAGCTTGCTCGCGATGGCGTCAAAACATACGCCACATCACCCTAGCTTGAACCCACCCATCTGCCGCGCCAGATCATCCGCCAACCGCTGCAACGTCTGGCAATCATCCCGACAGGCCCTGACCTCCCCCGCCGTCGCCCGGGCCAGATCGGAAATCCCCTGCACATTGCGATTGATTTCTTCGGTCACCGCCGACTGCTCTTCCGTCGCCGTCGCCACCTGATGGTTCATGTCGCTAATGCGCTCCACTTGCCCGGTGATCGCGGTCAATGAGGCGCCGGTACGCTGGCTCGACTCAACACCCGTGCCCGTCGCAGCTTGCCCGGAATGCATCGACGACACCGCGTTTTCCGCGCCTTGCTTGAGGCTGCCGATCATCTGCTGGATTTCATCGGTGGACGATTGCGTGCGTCGCGCCAGGGTGCGCACTTCATCGGCCACCACGGCAAACCCACGCCCCATGCCCCCGGCCCGCGCCGCTTCGATGGCGGCGTTGAGCGCCAGCAGGTTGGTCTGCTCGGAAATCCCGCGAATCACCGCCAGCACCTGATCGATGGACGCCACTTGAAGGGCCAGTTCACCCACCGCCGTAGCCGCGACGCCGATCTCCTGGGACATGCTTTCAATGTGGCGGATCGAACCACCCACCACTTCCCGCGCCTGCATCGCTTCGTCCCGGGCCGTTTGCGAAGCCACCGCCGCATTGCCGGCGTTCTGGGCGATCTCCTGAACGGTCAGGCCCATTTCATGGACAGCAGTGGCGACCATATCGGTCATTTCCTGTTGGCGGCCGGAGCGTTCGGCGGTGTTATCCACAACCCTGGCCACTTGCCCCACAGCCGTGCGCAAGCGTTCGCTGGTGGTCAGCACTTCGCCGATCATGTCGCGCTGGCTATCCAGGAACCGATTGAAACCGCGAGCCAGATCGCCCAACTCATCGGCGCGACTGGAATCTAACCGGTGGGTCAAATCTCCACCACCGCTACCGATGGCAACCAGCGCCGCTGTTACCTGACGAATCGGCCGTACCAACCCACGGGCCAGCAACACCACCAGCAACAGGCACACCAGCGCTACCGCCAAACCGATGCCGCTGCTCATCCACATGGCGCGGCGGGCTTCGGCATAAATTTGCGACTGCGGCACTTCGGCCACCAGGGTCCAGCCGAGGTCACGAAGCGGCAGGCTCAACGCGAGAAAGTCTTCGCCGTTGCGCTGGAAGCTGCTGTTGGTGGCAGCGGCCTTGAAGGTAGAGAGCTGACCAATGACGGCTTGCGCCGCTGACTCGCCAATCTGCTCAGCCAGCGTGCGCTTGCCGCTGAATTGCGCTTCAGGATGAACCTGGATCAAACCGTCGGAACGCACGAGATAGACCTTGCCGCGCTCACCAAAGCTGAAGTTGTGAATCAGCTCCGACAGTTCTTTCATGCTCAGACCAAGCCCGGCAACGCCCACGACTTTACCGGCCTGCTCGACCTTGAGGTCGATGAACAGCGCCAATTCTCCGGTGGCCGTGTCGTTGTCGATATTGAGGGTGCGCGGCTGGTCGCTGTCGAGGAACGCATAGAACCAGGCGTCCTTGGGATTGGAACGACTAAGGGTCCGGTCCAGGCCTTTTTCGGTGAAGTAGTGATTGGACGCCGTGCCGATAATCAGCGCGGTAAAGGCTTTGTGCTCGGCGCGCAGGCCTTCGAGATAAGTAGCAAACGTGCCGGTCCGGGTACTGTCTTCACCCCCGGCCAGCCAGTCGCGCACCATGCTGTTGCTGGCGATGTCCTTGGCGGCGGTGAGGGGCTGGACGAGGATCCGCTCGATGTCGTTGCGCATCGCTTCGATGCTCGACGGCAAGGCTTGCTCGACCAGATAGCTCTGGGCGAGACGATTGACCACCAGGGTATAAATGCCAACCACGATCAGGATACTGACCAGCAGGGCGGTGCCCATACTCAGGATCAATTGCCATTGAATACTGCGTCGCCAGAACTGCATGGAGCACCCCCAAAGAATAAGAGGCTGAAACACTGCAACAGCCGTGCCGATTGTATACAAACCAACCGACAATCTATTCTTTGGTTGTGCGCAAAGCCGATCAGGCCTGATTGATCGTCTTGGAGATCACTTCAACCGTGGCGCTGACTTGCTCTTGGTAACGGTCGAGTTCGAGCTTGTGCTGCTTCTGCATTTCAATCTGCCGGGAACACAGATTCATCGCCGCCAGCACCAGCAGTCGGTCACCGATCAGCGTCGGGTACTTTCTCTTGGTTTCGGCCAGGGCTGCCTTCAACATCATCGCGGCGTCCAGCAGGGTTTGTTCTTCCCCGGCCGGTGCCTTGATCGAATAGTCCTCCCCCAGGATCGAGACGACTTTTACCCCTGCGGCGTTGTAACTCATGCGCTGACAGGACCCGCGCTGACACGCTCAACCAGGGCCTGGATGCGAGCCGCCGTGGCGCCTTGCTTCTCTTCCTGCTCCATCAGGCTCAGTTGCAGGCTTTCGTTTTCATCCTTGGCCTGGGCCAGTTCTGCAGTCAGGGTCTGGTTAGTGCCGAGCAGGGTCTGGTTCTGTTGCACCAGATCGCTGACCAGTTGTTCCAATTGGCTTAGAGATGCTTCCAACATTTTGATTTTCCGGGCTTTTTCAAAGGGCGCGTACGATAAAGAAAAGTCACCGTGGATGCCAGGGTTATACAGGCGCAAAGCCTTGATTTTGCTGACGGGCGACCTTCCTCGCGAGTTTTAAAGACTGTGACAGGCCGATCTGGTTCCTGCACTTCGTCGCCATTAGGTGCAACCGGCTAAAACAAGCAGGACTCAAGACTTCAGTCCGGCGACCGATAAGTCATTCATACAGCAGCCTAAGCCCCGCACGGATGCGCTCTTTTTTGGTGAACGCCATGTCCCTTCGTAATATGAATATCGCCCCTCGAGCGTTCCTCAGCTTTGCGCTGATCGGCGGCTTGATGATGATTCTGGGGGTGTTTGCCTTGAATCAGATGAGCAAGATCCGCGGCGCCGCCGAAAACATCACCAATAACAGTGTGCCGAGCATCAAGAGCCTGGACGAGTTCACCCAACTCACCTTGCGCCTGCGCGTGCTGTCCTACCGTTTGCTGGTGAACCGCGAACCTGACGTGCAGCAGAAAACCATGGAACTGCTGGAACTGCGCAACCAGCAGATTCGCACCGCCCAGGTGACCTACGAAAGGCTGATCGCCAACCCGCAGGAACGTGCAACCTACGATCAATACGTGCAACTGCTGGGGCAATATCGCCAGATCGAAGACCGGATGAAGACCCTGTCGCGTAACAATCAGGTCGATGAACTGCGCAACCTGCTCAACACCGACTTGCTGAGCAACTCCGAGGCAATCAACACCGTGTTGAACCGCCTGCTGGAGATCAACACCCAGCAGACCCAAGACACCAACCAGCAGGCCGCCGACCAATATGATTCGGCGTTCAACCTGGTGATCACCCTGCTGGTGATTGCCACTGCGCTGACGCTGCTGTTCGCCTGGTTGCTGACCAACAGCATCACTCAACCGATCGCCAACGCCCTGAGCGCCGCCGAACAAATTGCCGAAGGCAACCTGACACGCCCGATCACCGTCGACGGCGAAGACGAAGCCGGCCGCTTGCTGCTGGCCATGTCGAAGATGCAGGAAAAACTGCGCGACACGCTGCAGCGCATTTCCGGCTCGGCCACACAGCTTGCGTCCGCTGCCGAAGAACTCAACAGCGTCACCGACGAAAGTGCCCGCGGCCTGACCCGGCAAAACAACGAAATCGAACAGGCCGCCACTGCGGTCAATGAAATGACCAGCGCCGTGGAAGAAGTCGCCCGCAACGCGGTCAGCACCTCCGAAGCGTCGAAGAACGCCACCACGTCTGCCGGTGACGGTCGTGATCTGGTGCAGGAAACCGTCAGCGCAATCGAACGCATGAGCGCCGACGTGCAAAGTACCGCGACCCTGATCGGCGACCTGGCCAATGAGTCCCGCGACATCGGCAAGGTGCTGGATGTGATCCGTGGCCTGGCCGACCAGACCAACCTGCTGGCCTTGAACGCCGCCATCGAGGCCGCGCGCGCCGGTGAGGCCGGTCGAGGTTTCGCGGTGGTGGCCGACGAGGTTCGTGCCCTAGCTCACCGCACCCAGCAGTCGACCAGTGAAATCGAACGCATGATCGGCAGCATCCAGAGCGGCACCGGGCACGCGGTGGATTCGATGCGCAACAGCACCGAGCGCGCCGAATCGACCCTGAACATCGCCCGCGGCGCCGGGATGTCGCTGGATACCATCAACAGCGCCATCGTCGAAATCAACGAACGCAACCTGGTGATCGCCAGCGCCGCCGAAGAACAGGCGCAGGTGGCCCGTGAAGTGGATCGCAACCTGGTGAACATTCGCGACCTGTCGGTGCAATCGGCCACCGGGGCGAATCAGACGAGCGCGGCGAGCAGTGAGCTGTCACGCCTGGCGGTGGACCTGAACACCCTGGTTGGGCGGTTTAGCCTCTAACGGCCACGCCCCTCTGTAGCAGCTGGCGGAGCCTGCGTTCGGCTGCGAAGCAGTCGTAAAATTCGAGTCCTCGATTCACCTGAAACACCGCGGTGTCCGATTCAGCGACTGCTTCGCAGCCGAACGCAGGCTCCGCCAGCTGCTACAGGGATAACCTGCGTTCGCCTTAGTGAAAAGCTTTTTGACAGCATCACATTTCAACAGGTTAGAATCGCTGGCACGCAGACTGCATGGTCAGTTTGCGCCCGCCTTTCAGCTTTCTGGAGTACTGCCTTTGAATGCGACGACCATCAACAGCCTGTTCTTGATCGGCGCGTTGCTGGTAGGTGCGAGCATTCTGGTGAGCTCACTTTCGTCCCGCCTCGGCATCCCGATTCTGGTGATCATCCTGGCCGTCGGCATGGCGGCCGGCGTCGATGGCGGCGGCATTATCTTCGACAACTATCCCACGGCTTATCTGGTCGGCAACCTCGCGCTGGCGGTGATCCTGCTCGACGGTGGCTTGCGCACCCGGGTGTCGAGTTTCCGCGTGGCGTTATGGCCGGCGTTGTCCCTCGCCACCGTCGGGGTACTGATTACCACCGGGTTGACCGGCATGGCGGCCGCATGGCTGTTCAACCTGAACCTGATCCAGGGCCTGCTGATCGGCGCCATCGTCGGCTCCACCGACGCCGCGGCGGTGTTCTCGCTATTGGGTGGCAAAGGCCTGAACGAGCGGGTAACCGCCAGCCTTGAAATCGAATCCGGCAGCAACGACCCGATGGCGGTGTTCCTCACCGTCACCCTGATCGACATGCTCGCCAGCGGCCAGACCGGCCTGCACTGGAGCCTGCTGACCCACCTGCTGCGCGAGTTCGGCATTGGTGCTGTCATCGGCCTGGGCGGTGGCTGGCTCATGCTGCAACTGGTCAATCGCATCAACCTGGCCACCGGCCTGTATCCGATTCTGGTCATCGCCGGTGGCCTGGTGGTGTTTGCCCTGACCAACGCCCTGCACGGCAGCGGCTTCCTCGCGGTGTACCTGTGTGGATTGATGATCGGCAACCGTCCGGTGCGCAGCCGTCACGGCATTTTGCACATGCTCGACGGCATGGCCTGGCTGGCACAGATCGGCATGTTCCTGGTGCTGGGGCTGCTCGTGACGCCTCACGATCTGCTGCCAATTGCCTTGCCGGCACTGGCACTGGCGCTGTGGATGATTCTGTTTGCCCGACCACTGTCCGTAGTGGTTGGCCTGCTGCCGTTCAAAGCCTTCCATGGTCGTGAGAAAGCGTTCATCTCCTGGGTCGGCCTGCGCGGCGCGGTCCCGATCATTCTGGCGGTATTCCCGCTGATGGCCGGCCTGCCCAACGCCCAGCTGTACTTCAACCTCGCGTTCTTTATCGTGCTGGTATCGTTGTTGGTTCAGGGCACTAGCCTGCCGTGGGTCGCCAAGCTGTTGAAGGTGACGGTCCCCCCGGAGCCTGCACCCATCTCCCGTTCGGCCCTGGAAGTGCACGTCACCAGCGAGTGGGAGCTGTTCGTTTATCGCCTCGGCGCGGAGAAATGGTGCATCGGTTCGCCCCTGCGCGAACTTAAAATGCCCGAAGGCACCCGTATCGCCGCCCTGTTTCGTGGTCAACAATTGCTCCATCCGTCGGGTAGTACGGTGCTCGAAGTCGATGATTTGCTGTGTGTTATCGGCCATGAACACAACCTGCCAGCCCTCGGAAAACTCTTCAGCCAGGCGCCTCAACGGGGCCTCGATCTGCGCTTCTTCGGCGACTTCGTTCTGGAAGGAGACGCCCAGCTGGCAGCGGTTGCTGCCCTGTATGGCCTGAAGGTCGAAGGCATCGATCCGGACATGTCCCTGGGCCATTTCATTGCCCAGAAAGTCGGCGGTGCGCCGGTGGTGGGTGACCAGGTGGAATGGAACAACACCATCTGGACCGTGGCAGTCATGGACGGGAACAAGATCGGCAAAGTGGGCGTCAGATTCCCCGAAGGAAGTCGCCCGGGCCCCGGACTCTTCCTCTAAACTGCTTCCACTCTCACTTGCTTGACCGGTCTTTATGCCTAACCTGCGCTCCATTTTCGCCATTGCCCTGTTGGGCTTGAGTCTTTCTGTCGGTACTGTCGGTACATTGCAAGCGGCCGAACCGCCTTCCAGCGAAGCCGTGCAGGCGAGCCTGGACAAGATCGCCGACCGCAAACTGCCGGAAGCCGATCAGAAGGCCCTGCAAACCGTCCTGCAAAACACGCTGAGCCAGCTCAACAACAAGCGTGATTACGAGCAGAAACTGGTCGCGCTCAAGCAGCAATTGAACAATGCGCCCAAACAGACCGTCGAGAACCAGCGTGAACTGACCCGCCTCAAAGCCAGCACCGTGGTGCCGGTGGCGCAGCGTTTCGCCAAAGAACCGATCCAGCAGCTGGAACAAATGCTCACTGAGCGCTCCACCCAGCAAAGCGATCTGCAAAAAGCCCTGGCCGATGCCAACAGCCTGATCATCACCGCCCAGACCCGCCCCGAGCGTGCTCAGGCGGAGATTTCGAGCAGCCAGACGCGCATCCAGCAGATCAACAACATCCTCAAGACCGGCAAGGACGGCGGCAAGGCCTTGAGCGCCGAACAGCGCGACCAGCTCAATGCCGAGCTGGCAGCGCTGAACGCCCTGATCCCGCTGCGGCGCCAGGAACTGGCCGGCAATACCCAACTGCAAGACCTCGGCAACAGCCAGCATGACCTGTTGTCGGAGCGCTCCGACCGCCTGGATAAGGAAATCCAGGAACTGCAAACCCTGATCAACCAGAAGCGTCTGGCGTTGTCCCAGGAAACGGTCACCCAGCAATCCATCGAAGCGCAGAAAGCCGGCGGCAGCAGTCTTCTGGCCACCGAAAGCGCGGCCAACCTGAAGCTTTCGGACTACCTGCTCAAAAGCACCGACCGCCTCAACGAAGTCACCCAGCAAAACCTGCAGACCAAGCAACAACTGGACAGCCTGACCCAGAGCGATTCGGCGCTGGACGAGCAAATCAACGTGCTCAAAGGCAGCCTGCTGCTCTCGAAGATTCTCTACAAACAGAAACAAGCGTTGCCGCGCCTGCGGCTCGACCGCAACCTGGCCGACCAGATCGCCGACATTCGCCTGTATCAGTTCGAAGTCAGCCAGCAACGGGAGTTGCTGAGCAGTCCGACCACCTACGTCGAAAACCTGCTGTCGACCCAACCCCCCGAGCAAGTCACCCCGCAGCTGCGCAAAAGCCTGATGGAACTGGCCACCACCCGTGCCGACCTGCTGGAGCGACTCAACCGCGAACTGAGTGCGGTGCTCAATGAATCCATCACCCTGCAACTGAACCAGAAGCAACTGCTCAGCACGGCGCAAAGCCTGCGGGCGACACTCGATGAGCAGATGTTCTGGATTCCGAGCAACAAGCCGCTGGAGCTGGAGTGGATTCGCAGTGCGCCGGATCGCCTGCAGCGTCAACTTGATTCACTACCGGTACTTTCAAGCCTGAGCGAACTGGCCGACGGCCTGACCCAGCGCCCGCTGCTGTTCCTGCCACTGGCACTGCTGATCGGTGCGCTGTTGTGGCGCCGCAAGAATTTGTACGCGCGACTGATCAAGGTTCACCAGGACATCGGTCACTTCAAACGCGATAGCCAGTGGCACACGCCGCAGGCGATTCTGATCAACATCCTGCTGGCGATGCCGGTTTCCCTGGGCCTTGCATTGTGCGGGTTGGCCCTGCGAATCGACGCCCGTGGGCAGAACGCCAATATGGGCGCGGCGCTGCTGCAAATGGCCGGGGCCTGGCTGGTGTTCTACACCGCCTACCGGATCCTCGCACCGGGTGGTGTGGCAGAACTGCATTTCCGCTGGGAAAAGCCCCAGGTGGAATTCCTGCGCAGATGGGTCCGCCGACTCGGCATAGTGGTGATGGCACTGGTGACCGTAGTGGCCGTTGCCGAACTGCAACCGGCGGCGCTGGCCGATGACGTGATCGGCATGCCGGTGGTGCTCACCTGCTACGCCTTGATGACCTTGCTGCTCAGCCGCTTGCTGATCAGCAGCCCGACCCACGAGAACGCCTCGCTGTTCCGCAAGCTCGTGGGGATCCTGTTCACCGCCCTGCCCGTCGCGCTGTTCGTGGCCGTGTGCTTCGGCTACTACTACACCGCGCTGAAGCTCAGCGACCGCTTGATCAACACCCTGTACCTGCTGATGTTCTGGCTGGTGATCGAAGCCACCTTCGTGCGCGGCCTCAGCGTGGCGGCCCGACGCCTGGCCTACCAGCGCGCCCTGGCCAAACGTCAGGCGGCGAAGGAGGCCGGAGACGGCGAGGGGGTGATCGAAGAGCCGAGCATGGACATCGAGAAGGTCAACGAACAGTCCCTGCGCCTGATCCGCCTGGCGCTGCTCGGCGGCTTCATGGCGGCACTGTATTGGGTCTGGGCTGACTTGATTACGGTGTTCTCGTACCTGGACAACGTCACCCTCTACGAATACACCAGCGGCACCGGCGCCAATATGAGCATGGTGCCAATCAGCATCGGCGACATGCTTGGCGCGCTGATCATCATCGGTATCACCTTTGCCCTGGCACGCAACCTGCCGGGTCTGCTGGAAGTGTTCGTGCTGTCCAAGCTCAACCTGGCCCAGGGCAGCGCCTACGCGACCACCACGTTGCTGTCGTACGTGATCGCCGGCGTCGGTTTCGTCTCGACGCTGTCGACCCTGGGCGTCAGCTGGGACAAGTTGCAATGGCTGGTGGCGGCGCTGTCGGTCGGCCTCGGTTTCGGCATGCAGGAGATCTTCGCCAACTTCATTTCCGGCATCATGATCCTGTTCGAGCGCCCGGTGCGGATCGGTGACACCATCACCATCGGCAACCTGTCGGGTACCGTGAGCAAGATTCGCATCCGCGCCACGACCATCACCGACTTCGATCGCAAGGACATCATCGTCCCGAACAAGACGTTCATTACCGGGCAACTGATCAACTGGTCGCTGACCGACACCATCACCCGGGTGACCCTCAAGCTCGGCGTCGACTACGGTTCGGACCTGGACCTGGTGAAAGAACTGCTGCTCAAGGCTGCGCGCGATAACCCGCGCGTACTGAAAGACCCGGAACCGCACGTGTACTTCCTGAATTTCGGCGAAAGCACACTCGACCACGAGTTGCGCATGCACGTGCGCGACCTCGGCGACCGCAACCCGGTGCTCGATGAGGTCAACCGCTTCATCAACCGCGAGTTCAAGAAGCAGCACATCAATATCTCGTTCCGGCAGATGGAGGTTTACCTCAAGAACCTGCACGGCCAGGAATACAAGATGGTGCCGATCGAACCGGAAGCGAAAACCATCGTGCCACTGGTCGATGGCAAACCGCCGCAAGAACCGCCCGCCGCCAAACTCGACTAACCGGCCTTTCCCCAGCAGAATGCTCGGACATTCTGCTGGAGCCGGCCCTTGAAAGCCCTCGACGAACTCACTTTCGATAACCGCTTCGAGCGCCTGGGCGATGCGTTTTCCGCCCATGTGCTGCCCGAGCCCATCGACAATCCACGCCTGGTCGTGGCCAGTCCCGCCGCCATGGCGTTGCTGGACCTCGACCCGGTCGAGGCCGAAACCCCGGAGTTCGCCGAACTGTTCAGCGGCCACAAGCTCTGGGCCGATGCGATACCAAGGGCGATGGTCTATTCCGGGCATCAGTTCGGTTTCTACAACCCGCAATTGGGCGACGGTCGCGGCCTGTTGCTGGGCGAGGTGTACAACGAGGCCGGCGAACATTGGGACCTGCACCTCAAGGGCGCCGGCCAGACGCCGTTTTCCCGCATGGGCGATGGCCGGGCCGTATTGCGTTCGTCGATCCGCGAATTCCTCGCCTCCGAAGCCCTGCATGCCCTGAACATCCCGACCACCCGCGCCCTGTGCGTGATCGGCTCCGACACCCCGGTGTGGCGCGAAAAGCAGGAGCGCGCGGCCATGCTCTTGCGTCTGTCGCCGAGCCATGTGCGCTTCGGGCACTTCGAGTATTTCTACTACACCAAACGCCCCGAGCAGCAGAAAGAGCTCGGTGATCATGTGCTGGCCATGCACTTCCCGGAGTGCCTGGAACAACCGGAGCCGTACCTGGCGATGTTCCGCGAAGTGGTCGAGCGCAATGCCGAACTGATCGCCAAATGGCAGGCCTATGGTTTCTGCCACGGAGTGATGAACACCGACAACATGTCGATTCTCGGGATTACTTTCGACTTCGGCCCGTTCGCCTTCCTCGACGACTTCGACGCCAACTTCATCTGCAATCACTCCGACGACCAGGGCCGTTACTCCTTCAGCAACCAGGTGCCGATTGGCCAGTGGAACCTCAGCGCGTTGGCCCAGGCCCTGACGCCGTTCATCAGCGTCGAAGCCCTGCGCGAAACCCTCGGCCTGTACCTGCCGCTGTTCCAGGCCCATTACCTGGACCTGATGCGCCGCCGCCTCGGCCTGACCACCGCGGAGGATGACGACCAGAAATTGCTGGAGAACCTGCTGCAACTCATGCAAAACAGCGGCGTCGACTACAGCCTGTTTTTCCGCCGATTGGGTGATGAAGCGCCGGAACAGGCCATCGCTCGCTTGCGTGATGACTTCGTCGACCTCAAGGGCTTTGATGCCTGGGGCGAGCTCTATGTCGCCCGGGTGGCCCGTGAAGGCGCGCTTGATCAAGAGCAGCGCCGCCAGCGGATGCACGCGGTCAACCCGCTGTACGTACTGCGCAACTACCTGGCACAAAAGGCCATCGATGCGGCAGAGAGCGGCGACTACTCGGAAGTCCGCCGACTGCACGCGGTGCTGAGCAATCCGTTCGAGGAACAACCGGGGATGGAAAGCTATGCAGAGAGGCCGCCGGAATGGGGCAAGCATCTGGAGATCAGTTGTTCGTCGTGAGGCGGGTCAGATAAAGACTTCTACCGGCACATTGAATCGCTCGGCCAACCAGCGGATCTGCCGCAGGTTGAGCTGGCGCTTGCCGCTCAGGATCTCGGAAACGACCGACTGAGGGCCGACACCAGGCAGGTCGCTTTGAGTCAATCCATGTTCGCGCATCATGTAACCGAGCACTTCGGCACCCGTGGCTTCGGGCATAGGGCGATGCTTGTGATCCCATTCCTCAATCCAGTCACCGATGATGTCCACCAGACTCATCAGAGGATGCGACTCGTCAATTCCGGTCATCTCGAGTAACTCGTCGAGCGCCTGCACCAGCGTGTCATAGTCGTCTTCGTTTTTGGGTTTGCGTAGCAGTGGCGATACGAACTCCCAGTGCTCGGCCGCGTTTTTGATCAGAACGCTCATGCTCTTCCCTCCTTCCATTTACCGCGGTCATATTCGCGGTGATCCAGCACATGCTTGATGTAGATTTTTTGCTGCTGATATCGAACATAGGCGATCAACCGTAATTTATTACCGCCAATATCGAAAACGTGAAACTCACCGACCTTGTCGGTTGCGGGAAATGAAGATTTCATTGCCGCAAAATCACTTGGCTTGACGCGCTTTGCCATTCGATACCACTGGTCCAGCGCGCTGGCCGCCTGCGGCCACTTTTCCTTGGCGTCCCAGATTCGTTTTTCGGAAAACACTCGCATGCAACATCCTTATCGCATTCTGCTATGGGGAGTTAATCACAGTTCAAAAATATCGCAAGTTGCGATAATCCTAGGTAGACCAGCGGTCTGGCTCAGCACGACTCAGCCTAGTTTTATCGCCAGACACTGCGCGATTGAAAACATGAGCAAACGTCTCCAACTAGGTGTTATCAGCTTCCAATTGGATATCGCTCATGACCGACCCACTCCACATCCCCTGCCCCCACTGCAACGGCCTCAACCGCATTCCCGCCGAGCGGCTCAACGATCACCCCAAATGCGGACGCTGCAAGGCCGAAGTCCTGCTGAGCAAACCGTTTGAATTGAAGCAAGGCGACTACGCCAGCCAGATCAAGGGTGATCTGCCGCTGCTGGTGGACGTATGGGCGGACTGGTGCGGGCCGTGCAAGTCGTTTGCACCGGTGTTCGAGCAGGCAGCCGGGCAACTGGCGGGCAAGTGCCGGCTGGCCAAGCTCGATAGCGAGGCGAACCAGCAGTTGTCGGCGCAATTGGGGATTCGCTCGATTCCAAGCCTGATCCTGTTCAAAAACGGCCGGGAAATCGCCCGGCAGAGCGGGGCCTTTCCGTTACCGCAGTTGATGGCCTGGCTGCGTAGCCAGGGTATCTGAAGCAACACAGACCCTGTGGGAGCGGGCTTGCCCGCGATAGCGGTGTTTCAGTCAGCAGTGATGTTGACTGTGAAGCCCTCATCGCGAGCAGGCTCGCTCCCACAGGTTTTCCGTGTCTCCTGATAATCAGGCGTTTTCCAGCAGGTTATGCAACTCGACGAATTGCTGGGTCAGCTTGTGCCGCGGGTCGAGATGGATCAGCGGCGTATTGGCCTGGTGGGATTCGCGCATGCGTACCGAACTGGCCAGGTACACCGGCAGCACCGGCAGGCCTTCGGCGATCAGCTCATCGAGAATTTGCTGGGGCAGGCTGGCGCGGGCCTGGAACTGGTTGACGACGATGCCTTCGACTTCCAGGCTTTCGTTGTGGTCTTCCTTCAACTCTTCGATTTCCGCCATCAGGCCGTACAGTGCCTGGCGTGAAAAACTGTCGCAGTCGAAAGGAATCAACACGCGATCGGCCGCGATCAGCGCCGAAACCGCATAGAAATTCAACGCCGGCGGGGTATCGAGGTAAATCCGGTCGTAGTCTTCGCTCAGCTCTTCAAGCAACTTACGCAGCTTGTTGATCTTGTGCTTGGCTTCAAGCTTTGGCTGCAAGTCCGCCAGCTCGGCGGTGGCGGTCACGACATGGAGGTTATCGAACGGGGTTTCGTAGATGTCGACTTGATTCTTCTTGGAGAACGGCCCGGAAGACAGCGTTTGCTTGAAGAAATCGGCGATGCCCATCGGGATATCGTTACCAGTGAGCCCCGTCAGGTACTGAGTGGAGTTGGCCTGGGCATCGAGATCCACCAGCAGGGTGCGAAAACCCTCGCTGGCACTGACCGCCGCCAGATTGCAGGCAATGCTGGATTTTCCAACGCCACCTTTCTGATTGAACACCACGCGCCGCATGTCAAAACCTCCGTGTATCAAAGAATGACCGAGTGTAGTAGTCCACGGCGTTACTTCGCTACCTCGCTGGCACAGGGACTACGCAGTCAGTTGCCTTCTCTTGCTTGAAAAGCCCCAAACGGCTCGGTGAGTCGACGCCAGAGCCGACAGACGGGGTAATTACTTTGTGAATAATTACCAATCGTTCAATTTTTTCGAGTCAGCCGCTTCATCTTATTGAGCAAAATGTAACCAGCATTTGCTACACGTTCCCGGCACCGGGATAATGCGCGCCACTCGGCGCCAAACGCCACGCAGGGCGAGTCTCGTCTCTCGGCCACTCCCCGCGTCAAGTAAGCCCGTGAGGGTGGGATGAATGTCTGTGATCAACTTCAACATCGCCCAATGGCGCGCTTGGGCCCCAGGGCTTGATAGCGTGAACGATTGGCAGGCCTGGTGCCGACAACCGGTCGTGCTGCCGAACAGCGATGCCGCTCCCGACGTTTCTTTTCTGCCGGCCATGCAGCGCCGGCGGCTCAGTCGCCTGGCGCGGATGGCATTCAGTGTCGGTTGGCCATTGGCCGAAGGTCGGCAGGATCTGCCGTTGGTCTTTGTTTCCCGTCACGGCGAAACGCCCCGCACGGTCGACATTCTTAGTGATCTGGCCGCCGATCAGCCGCTGTCGCCGACCCAGTTCAGCTTGTCTGTGCATAACGCGATTATTGGTTTGTGGTCGATCATGCGTGGTGAAACCAGCGAAATGACGGCCCTGGCTGCCGCAGGCGACGGCCTGGAACACGGCATGCTGGAAGCTGCTGCGCTGCTGGCTGAGGGTGCTCGCGCGGTACTGCTGGTGATCACCGAAGAGCAGCCGCCCGAGGCTTACTCAACCTGGATCGACGACGTGCCGTTCCCTTATGCCGTCGGCCTGCTGATTACCCCCGGCACCGACTGGCGGTTGTCCCTGAACAGCCCGTCGGATGCGTTGTCCAAACCCCGCTGGCCACACGCGCTGAATCTGTTGCGTACGCTGCTCGGCCAGCAAACCACCTGCCAACATGCCTGGAAAAATCGTGTATGGACCTGGCAACGCAACCCGTGACCGAGAAAAACCGCGACGCCTACTACTGGCGGTTGCTGGCCACCGCCGCGAGCTTTGCCCTGTTCGGGTTGGGCGGGCTGTGCCTGCGCCTGGTGATTTTCCCTGTGCTGAACTGTCTGCCGGGCGACGCCCGGACCCATCGGCTGCGGGCCCGGCAAACGGTCAGCCGCTGTTTCTGGATTTTTGTGCGTTTCATGGCCCGTACCGGGGTGCTCACCTACGACATAGAAGGCGCGGAAAAACTCGGTCGTCCCGGGCAGATGATCATGGCCAATCACCCGTCGCTGATCGACGTGGTGTTTCTGATCGGCCTGGTGCGTCACGCCAACTGCGTGGTCAAGCAAAGCCTCTGGGAAAACCCTTTCACCCGCGGACCGCTGCGCTGCACCGAATACATCAGCAACGACGGCAGCATGGACATGCTCGATGCGGCCGCCGACGCGCTGAAAGACGGCCAGACCCTGATCATTTTCCCCGAAGGTACGCGCACCCGGCCCGGCCAGGCGCCGGCCTTTCATCGGGGCGGCGCGGCAATCGCCCTGCGTGGTGCGAAAATCCTCACCCCGGTCATTATCAAGGTCAGCCCGACCACATTGACCAAGGCCGAACCCTGGTATCGCATCCCCAAGCGGCGCGTGCACTTCAGTTTTCGGGTCGGGGCCGATATAGACCCACAGACCTTCGCCTCGCTGGGCCCCGCTCCGCAAGCCTCGCGCAAGCTCAACGATTATTTGCATTCTTACTTTATCAAGGAGCTCGCCGAAGATGAGCGATCTGAACACCCATAGCCTGGTGCTGGAAATCAAAGAGCTGATCATCGACGCCCTGGGCCTCGAAGACATCAGCGCCGAAGACATCGACAACGAGCAGACGCTGTTCGGCGAAGGCCTGGGCCTGGACTCGGTGGATGCCCTGGAACTGGGCCTGGCCATCCAGAAAAAGTACGGCATCAAAATCGACGCCGATGCCAAAGACACACGTAATCACTTCAGTAACGTGGCGAGCCTTGCGGCGTTCGTCACCGCAAAACAGGCAGCTTGAGACCGGACCATGCAAACTCGTGACGACATTTTCAACACCCTGCGCGATGCCTTGGTCGAGCTCTTCGAACTGGACCCTGAGCGTGTGAGCCTGGAATCCAACCTGTATCAGGACCTGGAAATCGACAGCATCGACGCGGTCGACCTGATTGATCACATCAAACGTCAGACCGGCAAGAAAATCGCCGCCGAAGAATTCAAATCGGTGCGTACCGTCAGTGACGTGGTCGAGGCGGTCTACCGTCTGGTTCAACCGGTCGCATGAATCGACTGATTGGCCTCGGCCTGCTGCTGGCGGGTCTTTTGTATCCCTTTGCGGTGTATTTCGGCATGGAGCATTTCGCCCCGTGGCAGTTCGGACTGCTGCTGGGCGGACTGTGGCTGGCCCGGGCGCTGACCGGCAAACGACGGCCTGGCAGCCTGTGGATGGCCACCGTGGCCATTGTGTTCTGTCTGTTGCTGGCATTGTTCGACAGCCCGGCGCTGTTGCGCTGGTATCCGGTGTTGATCAGCGCCTTCATGCTGGTGCTGTTCGGATCGAGCCTGACATTCGGCCCGCCGATCGTTGAACGCCTGGCCCGGGTGCGCGAGCCGCAATTGCCGGCCGAGGGCATTCGCTATACCCGTCAGGTGACTATCGCCTGGAGCGTCTTTTTTCTTTGCAACGGTGTGTGCGCCGCCGCCCTGACCCTCTGGGCGCCGCTGAGCTGGTGGACGTTGTACACCGGCCTGATTTCCTACGGATTGATAGGCCTGATGTTTGCCATTGAATGGCTCATACGACTAAGGGTACGAGGCCACCCATGATTTGGATAAAACTTGAGCACTTGCTGCTCAAGGCTCAGCCGGAGCGCGCCGTAACGACCGGGCCGGCACTGGATCACGCCCGACTGTGCGAACAGGCGCTGCGTCTGGCCGCCGGCCTGCAAGCCCGGGGTGTGCGGCAGATGGCCGTGCACCTTGAAGATGCCGCCGATCTGGCGGTCGCGTTGCTTGGTGCCTGGCGTGCCGGGGTCAGTGTGCTGCTGCCGTCTGACCTGCAACCGCAGACCCGCCAGCGCTGGTCAGGTGAAGTTGATCTGTGGCTGAGCGATCAACCCGACGATGCGCACCTGAGCGACTTTCGTCATCCGCCACTGAGCGCGGCGGCGCTGGATCTCGATCACTGCCAACTCAGCCTGTGCACATCCGGCTCCAGTGGTGAACCCAAGCGCATCGAAAAGAACCTGCGCCAACTGGCCAATGAAGTCGAAGCCCTGGAACAGTTATGGGGCGCGGACCTTGGCCCGGCATGCATCATTGGCAGCGTCGCCACCCAGCACATCTACGGTCTGCTGTTCCGGGTGCTGTGGCCGCTGTGTGCCGGGCGCCCGTTCGTACGTCGGCAGTTGGCCTTTCCAGAAGACCTGCAACGCGCCAGCCGCGAGCACCCGGCCTTCGCCTGGGTGGCCAGCCCGGCGTTGCTCAAGCGCATGGGCGACAACCTCGACTGGCCTGCCTTGGGCTCCGTACGCCGGGTGTTTTCCTCCGGCGGCGCATTGCCGGTCGAGGCCGCACAGAGCCTGCGGGAGCGTCTGGGGCAATGGCCAACGGAAATTTTCGGCAGTTCGGAAACCGGCGGCATCGCCTGGCGCCAGGGCGCTGAACTCTGGCGGCCGTTTGCCGATGTCACGCTGACTCAAGACAGTGAGGGTGCGCTGCAGATCGCTTCACCCTACTTGCCTGGCGGTCATGTCGAACAGACTGCCGATTCAGCCCGCATCGCCGTCGATGGTCGCTTCGAATTGCTCGGGCGACTGGACCGGATCGTCAAACTGGAAGAAAAACGCATCTCGTTGCCGATGCTGGAACAGGCGCTGACGGCCCATGAATGGGTCATCGAAGCTCGGCTCGGCGTCGTTCAGGAAAACCGCGCCTCCCTGGGGGCGTTGCTGGTGTTGAGCGAGGCCGGTTTGCATGTTCTGCGCAATCAGGGTCGACGCAGCCTCACCGAGCAATTGCGCCAACACCTGAGCCAACACTGCGAAGCCCTGGCCCTGCCAAGACGCTGGCGCCTGCTGCGACAACTGCCGCTGAACACTCAGGGCAAACTGCCCCAGGCCGACGTCGACGCCCTGCTGTTGGCGCCGCGCCCCAAAGCCCCAGAGGTGCTGGAGCAAGTCGAAAGCAATGGCGAATGGAGCCTGCAACTGGCCGTGCCACCGGACCTGGCCTATTTCAGCGGTCATTTCCCCAAGGCGCCGGTATTGCCTGGCGTGGTACAGGTGGACTGGGCGCTGAGCCTGGGCCAGCAACTGATGAACCTGCCGAAAAAATTCGCCGGCATGGAAGTCTTGAAGTTCCAGCAACTGGTGCGCCCGGGAGATGAAGTCCAGCTGCACCTGCGCTTCGACCCTGCGCGCGGCAAATTGTATTTCGCCTATCGCAACGAAACCGCCACCTGCTCCAGCGGGCGGATCTTGCTGGAGGCGGCGCATGCATAAGCTGGGTGAGTGCTGCGCACTCAATCGCGAGCAGGCTCGCTCCCACATGGGGTCCACGGCGTTCACAAATCCAGTGTGGGAGCGGCGGTGCGACGATTCGACTTGCTCGCGAAGCAGACACCACGGTCCCTCAGGTGTACACCAACATGCATAGCCCCTGCGCCATTGTCCCGGTGTACAACCACGAAACGGCCATCACCACGGTGGTCGATGCGCTGATCGCCAGCCATCTGCCGTGCATTCTGGTTGACGATGCCAGCAGTCCGCGCTGCGCCCGGGTGCTGGATCGCCTGGCGCAACGTGAAATGGTTTACCTGATCCGCCTCGCCGAAAACCAGGGCAAGGGTGGCGCGGTCATGACCGGTTTGCGCGAAGCTTCGCGCCTGGGTTTCAGCCATGCCTTGCAGGTGGATGCCGATGGCCAGCACGACTTGCAGGACGTCAAACGCTTCATCGAACAATCACGCGCCCACCCACAGGCGGTGATTTGTGGCTACCCGCAGTACGACGCCAGCGTGCCGAAAGGCCGTTTGTATGCGCGCTACCTGACCCACGTCATGGTCTGGATCAACACCCTGTCGTTGCAGATTCGCGACTCCATGTGCGGTTTCCGGGTTTACCCGTTACCGCCGGTTCTGGCGTTGATCGAGTCAGCGAAAATCGGCAAGCGCATGGACTTCGACTCGGACATCCTGGTGCGCCTGGCCTGGCGCAATCAGCCGATGCAATGGCTGCATACCAAAGTCCACTACCCGCTGGACGGCGTTTCGCATTTTCGTATGTTCCACGACAACGTCCTGATTTCCAGCATGCATACGCGGCTGTTCTTCGGCATGTTGCTGCGTGCGCCAATGATTCTCTGGCGACGGTGGCGAGCATGAGCGCAGACAATCAACACTGGGCCGACCGCGAAGAACGGGGCAGTTTCTGGCTGATGAAGCTCACCGCGTTCGGCGCCAAAGTGCTGGGCCGCCGAGTACTGAGCCCAGTGTTGTACGGCATCGTGTTGTACTTTTTCCTGTTCGGTCGCAGCGCCCGACACAGTGCCTGGCAATACCAGCAACGCCTGACCGACTGGAGCGGGCGCAGCGAGTTACGCCCGAGCCATTGGCGGGTGTTCGGCCAGTTCATGGCTTTCGCCGATTCCATGCTCGACAAACTCGACGTATGGAACGGCAAGCTGAGCATCGAACACATCGAGATCATCGACCCGGCGCTGTTGCGCGACCAGTTGCGCGGTGCCCGCGGGCAGATGCTGGTGGGCGCACACCTGGGCAATCTGGAAGTCTGCCGCGCACTGGCGGAAATCGGCGAGAAAGTCACGATGAACGTGCTGGTGCACACCAAGCACGCCGAACAGTTCAATCGCTTGCTGGGCGAGGCCGGGGCGACCAACCTGCGCCTGATCCAGGTCAGCGAACTGGACCCGGGGATCATGCTGCAATTGAGCGAACGCCTGGAGCGCGGCGAGTGGCTGGCAATTGCCGGCGACCGCGTGCCCCTGCATGGCGGACGCAGCGTGACCGTGGACTTCCTCGGTCATCCGGCCAGGTTCCCCCAAGGCCCGTGGCTGCTGGCCGGCCTGCTGAAATGCCCGATCAACCTGCTGCTGTGCCTGAAAAAGCCCGACGGCGACTATCGACTGACCATTGAGCCGTTCGCTGACGCAATCACCTGGAAACGCAGCGACCGCGAGCAGGTCATTCATCAGTGGGCCTCCCGCTACGCCGAGCGCCTGAGCCACTATTGCCTCGAAGCGCCCCAACAATGGTTCAACTTTTACCCTTTCTGGAAGACCGATGACGACTCCAACGCTTGAGCCGGTAACCTTCGGCGAACGCCCTTTGCACATTGAAGACGTGCTGGCACTGGCCAACCGCAAGGTGCCGACGCAGTTGCAAAGCGATCCCGCCTACCGCGAGCGCATCGCCAAGGGCGCGCGTTTTCTGGACTCGCTGCTGGACAAGGAAGGCGTGATCTACGGCGTGACCACCGGTTACGGCGATTCCTGCGTGGTCGCGGTACCGCTGCATCACGTCGAGGCGCTGCCCCGTCATCTGTTCACCTTCCACGGCTGCGGCCTGGGCAAACTGCTCGACGCCCAGGCCACCCGCGCGGTACTGGCGGCGCGTTTGCAGTCGTTGTGCCACGGTGTTTCCGGAGTGCGCGTGGAGCTGCTGGAGCGCCTGCAGGCGTTCCTTGAACACGACATCCTGCCGCTGATTCCGGAAGAAGGCTCGGTGGGTGCCAGTGGTGATCTGACGCCGCTTTCGTACGTTGCCGCCACGCTGTCCGGCGAACGCGAGGTGATGTTCCGTGGCGAACGCAGGCAAGCCGCCGATGTGCACCGCGAACTCGGCTGGCAGCCACTGGTGTTGCGTCCGAAAGAAGCCCTGGCATTGATGAACGGCACCGCCGTGATGACCGGTCTGGCCTGCCTGGCGTACGCCCGCGCCGATTACCTGCTGCATCTGGCCACGCGCATCACCGCGCTGAACGTGGTCGCGCTGCAAGGCAACCCGGAGCACTTCGACGAGCGCCTGTTCGCCGCCAAGCCACATCCGGGGCAGATGCAGGTCGCCGCGTGGCTGCGTAAAGATCTGGCCATCGACGCACCGACCGCCCCTTTGCATCGCCTGCAAGACCGCTATTCCCTGCGCTGCGCGCCCCATGTGCTGGGCGTGCTGGCCGACAGCCTGAACTGGCTGCGTTCGTTCATCGAGATCGAACTCAACAGCGCCAACGACAACCCGATCATCGACGCCGAAGCCGAGCGCGTGCTGCACGGTGGGCACTTCTACGGCGGGCATATCGCCTTCGCCATGGACAGCCTGAAAAACCTCGTGGCCAACGTCGCCGACCTGCTGGACCGGCAACTCGCGCTGCTGGTGGACGAGCGCTACAACCATGGCTTGCCGAGCAACCTGTCGGGGGCCACGGCTGACCGCGCCATGCTCAACCACGGCTTCAAAGCGGTGCAGATCGGCACCAGCGCCTGGACCGCCGAAGCGCTGAAGAACACCATGCCGGCCAGCGTTTTCTCGCGCTCCACCGAATGCCACAACCAGGACAAAGTGAGCATGGGCACCATCGCCGCCCGGGATGCGATCCGCGTGCTGGAACTCACCGAGCAGGTGGCAGCCGCCACGTTGCTGGCGGCCAATCAGGGCGTCTGGCTGCGCGGCCAGGCCGAAGATGCGCGACCACTGCCACCCGCGTTGGCCGCCATGCATGAAGAATTGGCCAAGGACTTCCCTCCGGTGATCGAAGACCGCGCGTTGGAGGGCGAATTGCGCCTGTGCCTGCAACGCATCGCCGAACAATACTGGAGGTTGCATGCGTAGCAAGGGATTTCTCTACACCGACACGGAAATCGTCGTACCGTTCTTTGACGTCGACAGCATGCATGTGGTCTGGCACGGCCATTACGTCAAATACCTGGAAGTCGCCCGCTGTGCGCTGCTGGACAAGATCGGCCACAACTACACCGCGATGAACGAGTCAGGCTACGCCTGGCCGGTGATCGACCTGCAATTGCGCTACGTGCGCGGCGCGGTGTTCGGCCAGAAACTGAACGTGCGCGCCAACCTGGTGGAGTGGGAGAACCGCTTGAAGATCAACTACCTGATCAGCGATCTGCAAACCGGTGAACGCTTGACCCGGGCCATGTCGGTACAGGTCGCCGTCGACCTCGCCAGCCGCGAGATGCAACTGGCCTCGCCGAAGGTCTTCACCGACGCTGTCGAGAGGGCCCTGCCATGATTTTCTGCCACCCACGTTCCCCTGTGGGAGCGGGCTTGCCCGCGATGGTCGTTAACGATGATGCTGGGAACCTGACACCCCGCGGTGCTCTCAGGCTTTTCGCGAGCAAGCTCGCTCCAGCAGTGTTCTGCGTGCTACTGGGTATTCCTGGACTGGCCCATGCCTTCGACCTGCAGCAACTCAGCGATCAACTGGCCAGGCCCGAGGTGATCCACGGCAATTTCATCCAGGAAAAACACCTGCGCGCCCTGCCCCAGCCGCTGACCAGCAAGGGCACGTTCGTCCTGGCGAAAAACCACGGCTTGTTGTGGCTGCTCAAAACGCCACTGCAACAGGACTATCGCATCACCGCCAAAGGCATTGCCCGGCGTGACGGCATTGTTTGGCAAATGCTGCCGGGCAAAAGCGCCGGTGCCGAGCAGAACCGTTTGTTCCTCGCCGTGCTGCAAGGCGACAGCAGTGGCCTGCAACGGGATTTCGAGCTGTCCCTGAGCGGCGACGCGCAGAACTGGAAGCTCACGCTGCTGCCGCGCTCGATGCTGCTCAAACAGGTGTTCAACCAGATCAACATTACCGGTGCAGAACTGGTGCACAGCATCGAACTGCTCGAGACTCAGGGCGACAGTACGTTGTTGCGCATGCAGGACAGCACCAGCACCCAACCGTTGAGCGACGCGGAGCAGCATGACTTTGCCGAGTGAACGGTGGTTGCCACGGCTGTTTCTGCTCCTGCTGCTGGCAGTACTGGCGCTCGCCGGTTGGCAATGGCGTGACGGCGCGCCGCTGTCGGCCAACCTGATGGAACTGGTACCCGGCACGGCGCCCGACGCCCTGGAACTGCGCGCCGAACAACGCATGCAAGAACCGCTGAATCGCGAAATACTGATGCTGGTCGGCCACAGCGATCGCCAGCAGGCCGCCGCCATGGCGCAGACACTCGGCGAGCAATGGCAGGCCAGCGGCTTGTTCGAAAAGGTCCAGTGGACCCTGCAAGCCGACTTGCCGGCACTGCGCACGCAATTGCTGCAAGGTCGCCTGGCGATGCTCCAGGCGGCGGACCGACAACTGCTGATCGAGCACCCCGACACCTTTGTCCAGCAGCGGGTGCAGGCGTTGTTCGACCCGTTCAACGGTTACAGCCTGGTGCCGAGCCAGGACGACTGGCTGGGCCTGACCGGGCGCATCCAGAACAGCCAGCCGCAACGCGGCTCGGTGCAACTGGACATCGGCAGCGGCGCCTTGGTCGCCGATGCCGATGGCAAGAGCTGGGTGCTGCTGCGCGCGCGCACCACCGGCAACGCCTTCGACATGCACCTGCCGCTGCAAGTGGCCGACCTGTTCAAGCACAGCCGCGAAGAAGCCGCCAGGCACGACGTGCAACTGCTCGCCGCCAGCGGCCTGTTGTACGCAGCCAGCGGGCAACAGCAGGCCGCCCGGGAGATGACCTGGGTCGGTGGCGGTGCCACCGTCGGGATTCTGTTGTTGCTGCTGTTGGCCTTCCGGCGCTGGCGCGTCTTGCTGGCATTCGTGCCGGTGCTGGCAGGCATGCTCTTCGGTGCGGTGGCCTGCGTGGCGTTGTTTGGCCATATGCACGTGATGACGCTGGTGCTCGGGTCGAGCCTGATCGGTGTCGCGGTCGATTACCCGCTGCATTACCTGTCCAAGAGCTGGAGCCTGAAACCCTGGCACAGCTGGCCTGCCCTGCGCATGACCTTGCCCGGGTTGACCCTGAGCCTGATTACCAGCGGTATCGGTTACCTGGCCCTGGCCTGGACACCCTTCCCCGCGCTGACCCAGATTGCCGCATTCTCTGCCGCCGGTTTGCTCGGCGCCTATTTGTCCGCCGTGTGCCTGTTGCCAGCATTGCTCAAGGGCGTAGAGCTGCGCCCTGCGCAGTGGCCATTGCACGTTTGCGAGCTTTTACTGGATTGTCGGGAAGCGCTGCTCAAACAAGCGAAAACGCCTGTCCTGCTGGCGCTGCTGATCGCCTTTTGCGTGGGCGGCCTGTTACAACTGAGCAGCAAAAACGACATCCGCCAGTGGATCAGCGCGCCTCAACAATTGACCGACGAAGCCCGGACCATTGCACGGATTACCGGCTATCAACCCACCAGCCAGTTTTTCCTGATACGCGCCGCCAATCAGCAGCAACTGCTTGAACGCCAGACCGCCCTGAGAGAGCGACTGGATCAATTGATTGGCCTGGAAAAGCTCCAGGGTTACCTATCGCTCAATCAGCTGGTCAGCCCGCCAAACCAACAGCAACAGGTGCGCGAAGCGCTGAGCAAACTGCCGTCGTTCTGGCAACCGTTGCTCGACATCGGTGTACCGGCCGAGGCGCTGCAAGCGGAGCTGACGAAGTTACAGGCATTGCCTGCCGTGGACATCGACACCGCGCTCACCGGTCCGCTGGCGGAACCCTACCGGGCCCTGTGGCTGGGGCCGACCGATGACGGCGTGGCGGCGATGGTCAGCCTGCAAGGCCTCAACAACCCGGCCCTGCTGCGGCTGCAGGGTGAGGATTTACCCGGCGTGACACTGGTGGATCGACTGGGTGAATTGAACAACGTCTTCGCGGCCACCCAGGTCAGTGCCGCCGAACTGAAACTCGCCTCCTGTGTGTTGATCGTGCTGGTGCTGATCCTGCCGTTCGGCCTCGGCGGTGCGTTGCGTATCATCGCCCTGCCGCTGTTGGCGGCGTTGTGCAGCCTGGCCAGTCTCGGCTGGCTGGGGCAGCCGTTGACCCTGTTCAGTCTGTTCGGCCTGCTGCTGGTGACGGCGATCAGCGTCGATTACGCGATCCTGATGCGCGAACAAGTCGGCGGTGCTGCCGTGAGCCTGCTGGGTACCTTGCTGGCGGCGTTGACCACCTGGCTGTCGTTCGGTCTGCTGGCGGTGTCGAGCACCCCGGCGGTGAGCAATTTCGGACTGTCGGTGAGCCTGGGCCTGATCTTCAGCTTCCTGCTCGCGCCGTGGGCCGGTCGACAGGTGCATGAGGCCACTACCGTGGAGCGGGCAGCGTGATGGTCGTACTGTTCTGGGCGATGGCGCTGGCGTTGTTCGCGGTGGCGACCCGTGTCGGCCGTCATTTTGGCCTGATTCCCATCGTCAGCCAGTTGTTGCTGGCGACCCTCGGCTTGCCGCTATTGATGTATTTCTGGATCGAGCCCCAATGGCAGTTGAGCGGTGCGCAGCTGGTGTCGCCGGGCTGGCTGAAGAACCTCTACAGCCTGAGCTTTGCCCTGTTGCTGGGCTACATCCTCAGCGATGTGATCGATCTGCAACTGGATCGCCAGAGCCTGAAAATCGCCCTGCCCAGCTTTTGCATTCCGTTTGCCTGCGGCCTGGCCACGGCGATCTGGCTGTTGCCGGCGCAACCGTGGATCAGCTCGCTGGCCGTCGGCCTGTTGTTCGCCATCACCGCGATTCCGGTGTTGTACCTGTACCTGCGGCACATCGATTACCCGCCCGGCGCCACCCGGCGACTGGTGCAAACCGCGATTCTCATCGACCTTGCCTGCTGGACGCTGTTCGGCATCGCCCAGGGCAGCCTGCACCTGAGCAGCCTGCTGCTGCCCCTGGCCGGCGCGTGCCTTCCGGTGCTGCTGCGGTTGCTCGGTTTGCGTCAGACATGGCTCTACAGCCTGAGCTTTTTCGCCCTGCTGGTCGTCGCCGAACACTTCAAGCTCAATGCGCTGATTTTCGGCATCGGCTATGTGTTGATCATGGCCGCGCTGAAAGCCCCACTGGTCCTGCCGCTGCCGGCCGTGTGGATGGGCCGCTTGCAGACGTACATCGCCATCCCGCTGATCCTCACGTTCGGCATCGTGCAGATCAATGTGCACAGCGCGATGGACAGCCTCGGCTGGGTGCAACTGGTCGCCCTGCTGCTGTTGCCGATGCTGAGCAAACTGCTGGGCAACTGGCTCGGCCTCGGCTGGGCCGGGGCCTCGTTCAAGGGCGCCAGCCGCTGGCGGGAAAGTGTGCTGCTGAACATCCGCGGCTTGAGCGAAATCGTCTTTCTCAACCTGTTGCTGCAACAGCAACTCATCAGCCCGCCGCTGTACTTTGCACTGATGCTGATGGGCCTGATCGCCACACTGCTGCCGGCCCTGACCGGCATGCACCGAGTCCCCCTGAAAACCGCTGTCCCGGCAAGGAGCCCCCATGCCAATCGTTGAAATGGAATGTCGCCAGGTCGTGGTCATCGGTGCCGGTCCTTCCGGTGCCATCGCCGCCGCATTGCTCAAGCGCAAGGGACACGATGTGCTGGTGATCGAGCGTCAGCATTTTCCACGGTTTTCCATCGGTGAGAGCCTGTTGGCCCATTGCCTGGACTTCGTCGAGGAAGCGGGCATGCTTGACGCCGTCAATGCGGCCGGCTTCCAGCTGAAAACCGGTGCCGCATTTGCCTGGGGCGAACGTTACAGCGCCTTCGATTTCGGCGAGACGTTCAGCCACGGAAAATCGACGACGTTTCAGGTCCAGCGCGCCGATTTCGATAAGCTGCTGGCCGATCAGGCCGCGCTTCAAGGCGTGGAGATCCGCTATGGCGAAACCATCGTCAGCGTCAACAATGCCCCGGAAAAACCACAGCTCGGCGTGCGCCGCGAAGACGGTAGCGAGTACCGCATCGAAGCTGATTTCCTGCTCGATGCAAGTGGTTACGGCCGCGTGCTGTCGCGCTTGCTCGACCTTGAGGCGCCGTCGAACTTCCCGTTGCGGCAGGCCGTGTTCACGCACGTCGAGGACCGTATCGACCACCCGGCCTTCGACCGCAGCAAGATCCTCGTGACCACTCATCCGACCCAGCGCGACGTGTGGTTCTGGACCATCCCGTTCAGCAACGGGCGCTGCTCGGTCGGCGTGGTCGCCGCCGAGGAACGTTTCGCCAGCCGCAGCGACAATCTGGACGAGTGTCTGCGCGGCTTTATCGCCGAGACACCGAGTTTGGCCCGCGTGCTGACCAATGCGCGCTGGGATACCGAGGCCCGAACCATCGGCGGTTACTCGGCCAACGTCAAAACCCTGCACGGTCCGGGCTTCGCGCTGCTGGGCAATGCGGCGGAATTCCTCGACCCGGTGTTTTCCTCTGGCGTGACCATCGCCATGCGTTCGGCGAGCATGGCCGCCGGGGTCTTGCACCGTCAGCTGCAAGGCGAAGCCGTCGACTGGCAAACCGAGTTCGCCGAACCGCTCAAGCGCGGCGTTGACACGTTCCGTTGCTACGTCGAAGGCTGGTACGCCGGGACCTTCCAGGATGTGATCTTCCATGAGAGCAGTTCGCCGGAAATCCGCGGGATGATCAGCTCCATACTTGCCGGATATGCCTGGGATCCACGCAACCCGTTCGTCAGCGAAGCCAGGCGCCGGTTGAAGGTGATATCAGAGTTCTGTGCAAGGGATGCGTCATGAACTACTTGAGCGACAACTACGTCGAAGAAACCCGTTTCGGTTTGTGGTTCCTGCGCAGCCGGATCTGGCAGCACTATGTGCTGCGGCTGGCGATCAACGATTTGCGCAGCCTGTTCAGCGAAGCGCCGCCTGCCGACCCGGTACTGCTGGATGCCGGCTGTGGTCAGGGCAAGTCATTCGCGCTGCTGCGCCAGGCCTTTGCGCCCGGTCGTCTGATTGGCGTCGATGCTGATCCCTACAGCCTGAACCAGAGCCGCGAAGAAGCAGTCCGACAGGCAATGGAAGTGGAGTTGATCGGCAGCGACTGCGCCAGCCTCAATCTGCCGGACGCCAGTATCGACCTGCTGTTCTGCCACCAGACCTTCCATCATCTGGTGGAGCAGGAACAGGCGCTGGCCGAGTTCTACCGCGTGCTCAAGCCCGGCGGTTATCTGCTGTTCGCCGAATCCACCGAGGCCTACATTGATACCTGGGTGATCCGCTGGTTGTTTCGCCACCCGATGCACGTGCAGAAAAGCGCTGCGCAGTACCTGGAAATGATTCGCCGGCAGGGTTTCGAATTTACCGCGCAAAACGTGTCTTATCCGTACCTGTGGTGGAGTCGCGCCAAGGATTTCGGCCTGCTCGAATACTTGGGTGTGTGCAAGCCAAAACCCTTTGGCCAACGGGAAGAAACCCTGGTCAATGTGGTGGCGCGCAAACCGTTTGAAGGAACTGTGTGATGTACATTGCCAACCGCTTGAAGCGCCAAACCTGTGGGAGCGAGCCTGCTCGCGATAGCGGTGGGTCAGCCAATATTAATGGTGAATGTATCGCCGCCATCGCGAGCAAGCTCGCTCCCACAGGGGTAACCGGTGCTCTGCGATTTCTGCTACTTGCTGTGGCCCTGCTGCTAAGCGCCTGCGCCGGCCGGGCGCCGCTGCCCGAGCAAAATCCGGATCTGCCGTTGCCGCTGCAATTGCATATTCAGCTATTGAAGCCCGACGACCGCCTGGACTGGGTGCTGGTGATCCAGCGCGAAGAAGCGGGCATCCGCTGGTCGATGATGGACCTGCTGGGCATTCCCCAGGCCCGCCAGCTATTGAATGATAAAACCTGGCACGCCGACGGCCTGTTGCCACCCAACCCGCAAGCCCGGGAGCTGTTCGCGGCGTTGCTGTTTGCGCTGACGCCAAAAGATCAACTGGCGGCCAACTATCCCGGCGCCTGGCAACACGGCAGACAACGGTCCCTGCCCGAGCGCTGGGACATCCGCTACGCACAACCGCAGAGTTTTGAATTGATGATTGCGAAAGGTGCGACCTATCAAGTCACGCCCCTGAGCGGTGAAACGCCATGACGGCTTACCTCAATGCCCTCGGATTGGTCTGCGCGCTGGGCCGTGACAAGCAGGAAGTCGCGCGCAACCTGTTTGCCGGCGACTGCGGCGGCATGCGCGAACAAGCCGGGTGGGTGCCGCAACGCACGCTGCCGGTCGGTGCGGTCCAGGGCAAACTGGCAACCCTTCCAGCCGACATGTCGCGCCATCACAGTCGCAACAATCAGTTGTTGCTGGAAGCCACGCTGCAAATCCGCCCGGAGATCGACAGCGCGATCCAGACTTACGGCCGCGACCGCATCGGTGTCGTACTGGGCACCAGCACCTCGGGTATCGACGAGGCCAGCCAGGGCCTTGCGCATTACCTGCGCGAAAAGCAGTTCCCGCCTGAGTACGACTATCAGCAACAGGAACTCGGGGCACCGGCGAACTTCCTCGCCGAGTGGCTGCAATTGAGCGGGCCGGCCTATGTCATTTCCACGGCTTGCACCTCCAGCGCCCGAGCCTTGATGAGCGCCCAGCGCCTGTTGGACCTGGGCATTTGCGACGCGGTGCTGTGTGGCGGTGTCGACACCTTGTGCAAACTGACCCTCAACGGTTTCACGGCCCTGGAAGCGGTCTCGGAACAACGTTGCAATCCGTTTTCGGTAAACCGCAATGGCATCAACATTGGCGAAGCGGCGGTGCTGTTCCTGATGACCAAACGCGCAGGCGACGGCCAACCGATTGCCTTGCTCGGCAGCGGCGCCAGCTCCGATGCGCATCACATTTCCGCCCCGGAGCCGACCGGTCGCGGCGCCCTGCAAGCCATGCGCAAAGCCTTGGGCCGCGCCAACCTGCAACCGGAGCAGATCGCCTACCTGAACCTGCACGGCACCGCCACCCAGCACAACGACGCCATGGAAAGCCAGGCCGTGGCGACGCTGTTCCCGGCCGGCGTACCCAGTTCGTCGAGCAAACCGATGACCGGCCACACCCTCGGTGCAGCCGGGGCGCTGGAAGCGGCGTTCTGCTGGTTAAGCCTGAGCGCAGACAATCGCGAGCATGCCCTGCCGCCGCACGTCTGGGACGGGCAGCCCGATCCTGAATTGCCGCCGCTGCAATGGGTGACCCCGGCCACTCGCCTGACGTCCATTGCACCCCGCTACCTGATGAGCAATTCCTTTGCCTTCGGTGGCAACAACGTCAGCCTGATTATCGGAGACGCCCCATGATTGACTGGCCGCTCGCCGAACTGCTGCCCCATGCCGGCGACATGATCCTTATCGATCAGATCCTGGCGTTCGATGAAGAGCAGATTCACACCCGCCTGACCGTCAAGCCCGATGGCCTGTTCAATCTCCCCGACGGCAGCCTGCCGGCGTGGGTCGGCATCGAACTAATGGCGCAAAGTGTTGCCGCCTTCGCCGGTTGCCATGCGCGTCAGCGCGGTGATGCGGTGGAGCTGGGTTTCCTGCTCGGCAGCCGAAAATTCGAATGCAACGTTGAAAGTTTTCCGGCCGGTACCGAGTTGACCATCCACGGGATTCGCTCCCTTGAAGACGATAACGGCATGGGCGTGTTCGAGTGCCACATCAACGCCCCCGGCATACACGTCACCGCCCGCCTGAACGTGTTCCGCCCACCCCAGGCCGCTCAATATCTCCATGAACCCGAAGGAGTCCAGTCATGACTGAATCCGTACTGGTCACCGGTTCCAGCCGTGGCATCGGCCGCGCCATCGCCTTGCGTCTGGCCCAGGCCGGGCACGACATCGTGTTGCATTGCCGCAGCGGCCTGGCCGACGCCGAAGCCGTCAAAGCCGAAGTCGAGGCCATGGGCCGTCGTGCGCGCATCCTGCAGTTCGATGTGTCCGACCGTGCCCGTTGCAAAGAAATTCTCGAAGCCGACGTGGAAACCCACGGTGCCTACTACGGCGTGGTACTCAACGCCGGCCTGACCCGCGACGGAGCCTTTCCAGCCCTGAGCGAGGACGATTGGGATGTGGTGATGCGCACCAATCTCGACGGTTTCTACAATGTGCTGCACCCGGTGATGATGCCGATGATCCGTCGTCGCGCCGCCGGGCGGATTGTCTGCATCACCTCGGTGTCGGGGCTGATCGGCAACCGTGGCCAGGTCAACTACAGTGCCTCCAAGGCCGGGTTGATCGGCGCGGCCAAAGCATTGGCGATCGAACTGGGCAAGCGCAAAATCACCGTTAACTGTGTCGCCCCCGGCCTGATCGACACAGCCATGCTCGACGAAAACGTGCCGGTGGAAGAACTGATGAAAATGATCCCCGCACAACGCATGGGCACCCCTGAAGAGGTGGCCGGCGCGGTGAATTTCCTGATGTCGGCGGAAGCCTCATACATCACCCGGCAGGTTCTGGCCGTCAACGGAGGCCTGTGCTGATGAAGCGCGTCGTCGTCACCGGCATGGCCGGCATCACCTCGCTGGGTAACGACTGGGAAACCATCGCCGGCAACTTCGCGGCCAACCGCAGCGGCATCCGCCGGATGGACGAGTGGGATCGCTTTACCGAACTCAACACGCGCCTGGCTGGTCCCATCGATGACTTCAAGGTGCCGAGCCACTGGACCCGCAAGCAACTGCGCAGCATGGGCCGGGTCTCGCGGCTTGCTGTGGGCGCGGCGGAGATGGCGCTGGCCGATGCCGGCCTGTTGGGCGACGAGTCGATCAAGGACGGGCGCATGGGCGTCGCCTGCGGCTCCTCCACCGGCAGCACCGACGAGATCAAGGCGTTCGGCAACATGCTGCTCAACTCGGTGGCCGAAGGCCTGAACGCCAATTCCTACGTGCGGATGATGCCGCACACCACGGCAGCCAATATCAGCATTTTCTTCGGCCTCACCGGTCGCTTGATCCCGACATCCAGCGCCTGCACCAGCGGCAGTCAGGGCATCGGCTATGCCTACGAGGCGATCAAGTTCGGCCGCCTGCCACTGATGCTCGCCGGCGGTGCCGAAGAACTGTGCCCGACCGAAGCCATGGTCTTCGACGCGCTCTATGCCACCAGCCTGAAAAACGACACTCCACAACGTAGCCCGCGCCCTTACGACACTGCACGCGACGGCCTGGTCATCGGCGAAGGCGGCGGCATGCTGGTGCTCGAAGAACTGGAGCACGCCCTGGCCCGCGGTGCGCACATCCATGCCGAAATCGTCGGTTTCGGCAGCAACGCCGACGGCCAGCACACCACCCGTCCCGAACAAATCACCATGCGCCGGGCCATGGAACTGGCCCTGGAAGACGCCGGGCTGAAACCTTCGGACATCGGCTACGTCAACGGCCACGGCACCGCCACCGAACAGGGCGACATCGCCGAAACCCTGGCCACCAGCAGCCTGTTCGGCGAACACATGCCCATCAGCTCGCAAAAGAGCTTCCTCGGCCACACCCTCGGCGCCTGCGGTGCACTGGAGTCCTGGTTCAGCATCGAAATGATGAACCGCGACCTCTACGCCCACACCTTCAACCTCGACGAAGTCGACCCGCATTGCGGCAAGCTCGACTACCTGCGCGGCGAGTTTCGGCAGATGAGTAACCGGTACGTGATGAACAACAACTTTGCGTTTGGCGGGGTGAATACTTCGCTGATTTTCAAGCGTTGGCCGTAACCTAAAATATTTTCCCTGTGGGAGCGAGCTTGCTCGCGATGGACGTCAACGATAACGCGCGGTGCCTGAATGACCGCGTTGTCTGGACGTTTTTCGCGAGCAGGCTCGCTCCCACAAGGGTTCTCGCCTCCCCGAACGATCACGGTGGATCAAGGTTATCCAACACCCGATTCACCGCCAGCTCCCCCAACATGATCGACTGCTGAATCCCCAACAATGTATTGCTCTGCGCTCCGTTCAGATTCCTCGCGAAATCACTCGCCATGACATTGGCTGATGCCAGCGACACGCAGGCGTATTCCAGCAGGGTGTGGTTGTCGATGTCGGGGGCGATGAGGAAGATTGTACTGGTCATGATTCAGCGTCCTGAAAGTGGGCGGCCACGCCGAATCGTTGCTGATCATAAGGGTGGCAGCTGTACGCAGGTTAGCAGACCGGACAAACCGAAAACCGGCGCGCCCGAAGGCGCCCTGCGCACAGCCACCGTCAAGGGCAGGTATGGACATACCTGCCTATCAGGAGCGCTAATGCGCTTCGGTTTGCTACGGGCTGCTAAACCCGATCACTGACAATCAGTGACCCGGATCAAGCTACCGATGGCCCCCAAAGCGCACAAGCCGGCGGATTCTGGAGTAGTTGTAGGCAGCGCCGCAAGGCGCTGTAGCCTGTCCGAGGGATTTCGGAAATGTCCCACGGCCGGCGGTAAAGCTTCCTGCTGGCTTGGGATACAGCGGGTCTTTTTGGTGTTCTTGCGGACGCCTTCGCGGGCAAGCCCGCTCCCACAGGGTTTCCCGGCGCTACCAAGATTGTGTTCACTGCGCTGAACCCTGTGGGAGCGAGCTTGCTCGCGATTGACGGCGCAGCCGTCACGGCTTCAATGGCTCAACCTTACGCGTCAGCAGTTCAACAAACGCCTTGGCCATCGCCGACTTCTGGTCCTTGCGCTGCACCAGCCACACCGCCGATACCGCCGCCGGATCAAGCAACGGCCGGTAGACCACGCCATCAATACGCATCCGCTGATAAGACGCCGGCAGCACCGACACACCAAGCCCTGCCGCCACCAGCCCTATGATGGTCATCGCCTCACCGGCCTCCTGGGCAAAGTGTGGGCTGAATCCGGAGTCCCGGGCCAGACTGAGCAGCTGCGCATACAGACCACTGCCGTAGCTACGCGGAAAAAACACGAAAGGCTCAAGCGCCAGGGCTGACAGAAACAGTCCCTCTTCGCTGCCCTCGACCAACGGGTGCTTGGAGCTGAGCACCGCGACCAGCGGCTCACGCATCAGTTCGACTACGCTAAGGCAATCCGGCAACCCGAGCGGGCGCATGATGCCCACCTCAATCGACTCGTCCACCAGCGCATCGGCCACCTGGGTGCTGCTCATTTCCCGCAGGTTCAGGTGCACCGCCGGGAAGCGCTGGCGAAAAGAGAAAATCGCCTGGGGAATGGTCGAGTTGAACGGGGCCGACGAGGTGAAACCGATTTTCAGTTCACCCAACTCACCCAGTTGCGCCCGTCGCGCGACATCCGCCGCTTTGTCGACCTGTGCCAGCACCAGCCGCGCCTCTTCCAGAAACAGCCGACCGGCCTCGCTCAGCTCGACCCGACGATTGGTACGCTCGAACAGCCGTGCGCCGACTTCCTGTTCCAGTGCCTGGATTTGCTGGCTCAACGGCGGCTGGGAGATGCCCAGCACCTGTGCGGCGCGGCCGAAGTGCAGTTCTTCGGCGACGGCGATGAAGTAGCGCAGATGACGCAATTCCATGAAAACCCCATTAGGTCGTTAAAGCTATCAAACAGGTCGAACAATATATTGGATTGAATCATTAGCCAGCTATATGCTTTTTTTCATTGCCTGACCGGCTGCGTCCTCCGAGGTCCCCCGTGAAAACTGCTGTCGCTCCACTCGCCCATGAAGTTCCTCCCGTAGCGCCGGACGCTATCGCCGTTGAGTTGGCGGAGATCTACATCGAAAAAGGCACGCCGGCATTCATGCGCACGGTACTGGCACTGTTCTGCGGTGGCTTTGCGACCTTCGCCCTGCTGTACTGCGTGCAACCGATGATGCCGCTGTTGTCCCACGAATACTCCATCAATGCGGCGCAAAGCAGCCTGATCCTCTCGGTGGCCACCGGCATGCTCGCGTTCGGCCTGTTGATCACCGGCCCCATCTCCGACCGTGTCGGACGTAAACCGGTGATGGTCGCCGCGCTGTTCGCCGCGTCCCTGTGCACCATTGCCAGCGCCATGCTGCCGAGCTGGCACGCGGTGCTGGCGATGCGGGCGTTGGTGGGCCTGTCATTGAGCGGGCTGGCGGCAGTCGCCATGACCTACCTGAGTGAAGAGATTCACCCGCAGCACATCGGCCTGGCGATGGGCCTGTATATCGGCGGCAACGCAATTGGCGGGATGAGCGGGCGCCTGATTACCGGGGTGCTGATCGACTTCGTCAGCTGGCACACGGCAATGCTGGTGATCGGGGGCCTGGCCCTGATTGCGGCGGCGGTGTTCTGGAAAATCCTCCCCGAGTCGCGCAATTTCCGCTCCCGCTCGTTGCATCCGCGCAGCCTGCTCGACGGTTTCACCATGCACTTTCGCGACGCCGGTTTGCCGCTGCTGTTCCTCGAAGCCTTTGTGCTGATGGGCGCGTTCGTCACGCTGTTCAACTACATCGGCTACCGCCTGCTGGCCGAGCCCTATCACATGGAACAGGCGTTCGTTGGCATGCTCTCGGTGGTGTACCTGTCGGGCATCTACAGCTCGGCGAAAATCGGCGCCCTGGCCGATAAACTCGGTCGACGCAAAATGCTCTGGAGCACCATTGCGCTGATGATCGCCGGCCTTGCCCTGACGATGTTCACGCCGCTGCCGCTGGTGATCATCGGCATGCTGGTGTTCACCTTCGGCTTTTTCGGCGCCCACTCGGTGGCCAGCAGCTGGATCGGCCGCCGCGCCACCAAGGCCAAGGGGCAGGCGTCGTCGCTGTACCTGTTCAGCTACTACGCCGGGTCGAGCATTGCCGGTACGGCAGGTGGCGTGTTCTGGCACTTGGCCGGATGGAACGGGATCGGGCTGTTCATCGGTGCGCTGCTGGTGATTGCGCTGCTGATCGCGTTGAAGCTGGCGAAGTTGCCGCTGCTGAAGAATGTGAAAGCTTAAAATAAACGATCTTCAGAAACAAAAAGCCCGGCAAATGCCGGGCTTTTTGTTATCGGGTCGCGCTCACTCGTGATACTGCGCCGACAGCTCATGTACCGCACGCAGGAAAGCACCGGCGTGTTCCGGATCGACTTCCGGCGTAATGCCATGGCCGAGGTTGAACACGTGGCCGCTGCCTTTGCCGTAGCTGGCCAGGATGCGGCCGACTTCTGCACGGATGGCTTCCGGTTTTGCATAAAGTACGGTCGGGTCCATGTTGCCTTGCAGCGCGACCTTGTCGCCGACACGGGCGCGGGCGTTGCCGATGTCGCAGGTCCAGTCCAGGCCCAATGCATCGGCGCCAGCCTCGGCAATGCTCTCCAGCCACAGGCCGCCGTTCTTGGTGAACAGGATGACCGGCACCTTGCGGCCTTCGTGCTCGCGGATCAGGCCGCTGACGATTTTGCGCATGTAGGCCAGGGAGAATTCCTGGTACGCCGCGGCGGACAGGTTGCCGCCCCAGGTGTCGAAAATCTGCACCGCTTGTGCACCGGCCATGATCTGGCCATTGAGGTAGCTGGTGACCGACTGCGCGAGCTTATCCAGCAGCAGGTGCATGGCTTGCGGGTTGTCGTAGAGCATGGACTTGGTTTTGCGGAAGTCTTTCGACGAGCCGCCTTCGACCATGTAGGTGGCCAGGGTCCACGGGCTGCCGGAGAAGCCGATCAGCGGCACGCGGCCGTTCAGCTCGCGGCGGATGGTGCTGACCGCGTCCATCACGTAGCCCAGGTCTTTCTGCGGATCAGGAATCGGCAGGGCTTCGATGTCGGCCAGGGTGCTGACGACTTTTTTGAAGCGCGGCCCTTCGCCGGTTTCGAAGTACAGGCCCTGGCCCATGGCATCCGGGATGGTCAGGATGTCGGAAAAGAGGATCGCCGCATCCAGTTCTGGATAGCGATCGAGCGGCTGCATCGTGACTTCGCAAGCGAACGCCGGGTTCATGCACAGGCTCATGAAATCGCCGGCCTTGCCACGGCTGGCGCGGTATTCAGGCAGGTAGCGACCGGCCTGACGCATCATCCACACAGGGGTGACGTCTACGGGTTGCTTGAGCAGGGCGCGCAGGAAACGGTCGTTCTTCAGGGCAGTCATGTCGGCATCCGGAAAAAAAGTGCGGGTATTTTCTCAGAGCCGGGCGCAAAAGGCACGGCAAGAGCGGAGGCTTTTGTCTATCGGGTCAATTTGTCGCAATGAAATACAGAGTTTAGCAACACCGCGAAACAACTGTGGGAGCGAGCTTGCTCGCGATGGCGGCATCACATTCAACATTTCTGTCGACTGATCCACCGCTATCGCGAGCAAGCTCGCTCCCACAGGGGGTATTGCATTTGGCTCTGGGTTGGGGGGTCAGACGCCCAGGTAATCCAGAATCCCTTCCGCCGCATTACGGCCTTCGAAGATCGCCGTTACCACCAGGTCAGAGCCGCGAACCATGTCGCCACCGGCGAAGATTTTCGGGTTGCTGGTCTGGTGCTTGTACTGGCCTTGTTCCGGAGCCACCACGCGGCCCTGGCTGTCGGTCTGGATCTCGAACTGTTCAAACCACGGCGCCGGGCTCGGGCGGAAACCGAAAGCGATGACCACGGCGTCGGCCGGGATGATCTCTTCGGAGCCCGGGATCGGCTCGGGGCTGCGACGGCCACGTGCGTCCGGCTCGCCGAGACGGGTCTCGACCACCTTCACGCCTTCGACCTTGTCTTCACCGACAATGGCGATCGGCTGGCGGTTGTAGAGGAATTTCACGCCCTCTTCCTTGGCGTTCTTCACCTCTTTGCGCGAGCCCGGCATGTTCGCTTCGTCACGACGATAAGCGCAGGTCACCGACTTGGCGCCCTGGCGGATCGAAGTACGGTTGCAGTCCATCGCCGTGTCGCCACCGCCGAGCACCACAACCTTCTTGCCTTTCATGTCGACGAAATCTTCCGGCGACTTTTCAAAGCCCAGGTTGCGGTTGACGTTGGCGATCAGGAAGTCCAGCGCATCGTACACCCCCGGCAGGTCCTCACCGGCAAAACCGCCCTTCATGTAGGTGTAGGTGCCCATGCCCATGAATACGGCATCGTATTCTTCGAGCAGTTGCTCCATGGTCACGTCCTTGCCCACCTCGGTGTTGAGGCGGAACTCGATGCCCATGCCGCTGAAGACCTCGCGGCGATTGCTCAGCACGGTCTTTTCCAGCTTGAACTCAGGGATGCCGAAGGTCAGCAGACCGCCGATTTCCGGGTTCTTGTCGAACACCACCGGGGTCACGCCACCGCGCACCAGCACGTCGGCACAGCCCAGGCCCGCGGGACCTGCACCGATGATCGCGACACGCTTGCCGGTCGGCTTGACCTTGGACATGTCCGGGCGCCAGCCCATGGCGAACGCAGTATCGGTGATGTACTTCTCCACCGAGCCGATGGTCACCGCGCCGAAGCCGTCGTTGAGGGTGCAGGCACCCTCGCACAGACGGTCCTGCGGGCACACCCGGCCGCAGACTTCCGGCAGGGTGTTGGTCTGGTGCGACAGCTCGGCGGCCTGGAGGATGTTGCCCTCGGCCACCAGTTTCAGCCAGTTGGGAATGAAGTTGTGCACCGGGCACTTCCATTCGCAATACGGGTTACCGCAACCCAGGCAGCGGTGGGCCTGGTCGGCCGACTGCTGGGGCTTGAAGGGTTCGTAGATTTCCACGAACTCTTTCTTGCGTTGACGCAACAGTTTCTTCTTCGGATCCTTGCGCCCGACCTCGATGAACTGGAAGTCATTATTCAGACGTTCAGCCATTTTAAAACCTCATCAAACTCTTCAGGCGCATATCACTGCGGGTTGGCACGGGTGCTGGAAAGCAACGATTTCAGGCTGGCAGCCTTGGGCTTGACCAGCCAGAAACGGCGCACGTAATCATCGAGGTTCTCGGCGAGTTCACGACCCCACTCGCTGTCGGTCTCCTCGACGTACTCGTTCAGCACGCGTTGCAGGTGGCTACGGTAGGCTTCCATCGCCTCGCCGCTGATCCGCTGGATTTCCACCAGTTCGTGGTTGACCCGGTCAACGAAACTGTTGTCCTGGTCGAGCACGTAGGCGAAACCACCGGTCATGCCAGAGCCGAAGTTATAACCGGTCTTGCCCAACACGCAGACGAAACCACCGGTCATGTACTCGCAGCAGTGATCGCCAGTGCCTTCCACCACGGTGTGGGCACCGGAGTTACGCACGGCGAAACGCTCGCCCGCAGTACCAGCGGCGAACAGCTTGCCGCCGGTGGCGCCGTACAGGCAGGTGTTGCCGATGATGGCACTGTCCTGAGTGCGGTAGACGCTACCCTTCGGCGGAACGATCACCAGCTTGCCGCCAGTCATGCCCTTGCCGACGTAGTCGTTGGCGTCGCCTTCCAGGTACATGTTCAGGCCGCCGGCGTTCCACACGCCGAAACTCTGCCCGGCAGTGCCTTTGAAGCGGAAGGTGATCGGCGCATTGGCCATGCCCTGGTTGCCGTGCTTGCGCGCGATTTCGCCGGAGATCCGTGCGCCGATGGAACGGTCGCAGTTGCAGATTTCCAGGTCGAACCCGGCACCGCTCAGGTCATTGATCGCCGAGGTGGCCATGGTGACCATTTTCTCGGCCAGCAGGCCTTTGTCGAACGGCGGGTTGCGCTCCACACCGCAGAACTGCGGCTTGTCCGCCGGCACGTGGTCGCTGCCCAGCAACGGGGTCAGGTCCAGGTGATGTTGCTTGGCGGTCTGGCCTTCGAGGACTTCCAGCAGATCGGTACGGCCGATCAGCTCTTCGAGGGAGCGCACGCCCAGCTTGGCCAGCCACTCACGGGTTTCTTCGGCGACGTAGGTGAAGAAGTTCACCACCATATCGACGGTACCGATGTAGTGATCCTTGCGCAGCTTCTCGTTCTGGGTCGCGACGCCGGTGGCGCAGTTGTTCAGGTGGCAGATGCGCAGGTATTTGCAGCCCAGGGCGATCATTGGCGCGGTGCCGAAGCCGAAGCTTTCAGCGCCGAGGATCGCTGCCTTGATCACGTCGAGGCCGGTTTTCAGGCCGCCGTCGGTTTGTACCCGGACCTTGCCGCGCAGGTCGTTGCCGCGCAGGGTCTGGTGGGTTTCGGCCAGGCCGAGTTCCCACGGAGCGCCCGCGTATTTGATCGAGGTCAGCGGCGATGCACCGGTACCGCCGTCGTAGCCGGAGATGGTGATCAGGTCCGCGTAGGCCTTGGCCACACCGGCGGCGATGGTGCCGACGCCCGCCTCTGCTACCAGCTTCACCGAGACCAGCGCCTGCGGGTTGACCTGTTTCAGGTCGAAAATCAGCTGCGACAAGTCTTCGATGGAATAGATGTCGTGGTGCGGCGGCGGCGAAATCAGGGTTACGCCCGGCACTGCATAACGCAGCTTGGCGATCAGACCGTTCACTTTACCGCCCGGCAGTTGACCACCCTCACCCGGCTTGGCGCCTTGGGCGACCTTGATCTGCAGCACTTCGGCGTTGACCAGGTATTCCGGGGTCACACCGAAACGGCCAGTCGCAACCTGCTTGATTTTCGAGCTCTTGATGGTGCCGTAGCGCGCCGGGTCTTCGCCGCCTTCGCCGGAGTTGGAACGCGCACCGAGGCGGTTCATGGCTTCGGCCAGGGCTTCGTGAGCTTCCGGCGACAGGGCGCCCAGCGAGATACCGGCGGAGTCGAAGCGCTTGAGCACCGATTCCAGCGGTTCGATTTCGCTCATGTCCAAAGGAGTGTCGAGGGTTTTGACTTTCAGCAGGTCACGGATCATCGACACCGGGCGGTTGTCCACCAGCGAGGTGTATTCCTTGAACTTGCTGTAGTCACCCTGCTGCACAGCGGCTTGCAGAGTGTTGACCACGTCCGGGTTGTAAGCGTGGTACTCGCCACCGTGGACGAACTTCAGCAAACCACCCTGCTGGATCGGCTTTCGTGGGCTCCAGGCTTCGGTGGCCAGCGCTTTCTGCTCGGCTTCGATGTCGACGAAACGCGCACCCTTGATGCGGCTCGGCACGCCACGGAAGCTCAGGTTGCAGACTTCCTCGGACAGGCCGATGGCCTCGAACAACTGCGCACCACGGTACGAAGTAATAGTTGAGATGCCCATCTTCGACAGGATCTTCAGCAGGCCCTTGGTGATGCCTTTACGGTAGTTCTTGAACACCTCATAGAGGTCGCCCAGCACTTCACCGGTACGGATCAGGTCGCCCAGCACTTCGTACGCCAGGAACGGATAAACGGCAGAAGCACCGAAACCGATCAACACGGCAAAGTGATGCGGATCGCGAGCGGTCGCGGTTTCCACCAGGATGTTCGAATCGCAACGCAGGCCTTTTTCGGTCAGGCGATGGTGCACCGCGCCGGTGGCCAGGGAGGCGTGGATCGGCAGCTTGCCCGGGGCGATGTGACGGTCACTCAGCACAACCTGGGTACGACCGGAACGCACGGCTTCTTCAGCCTGATCGGCGACGTTGCGGATGGCCGCTTCGAGGCCGACGCTTTCGTCGTAGTTGAGGTCGATGATCGCGCGCTCGAAGCCCGGACGATCGAGGTTCATCAGCGAACGCCACTTGGCCGGGGAAATGACCGGCGAGCTGAGGATCACGCGCGAAGCGTGTTCCGGCGACTCCTGGAAAATGTTGCGCTCGGCACCGAGGCAGATTTCCAGCGACATGACGATGGCTTCACGCAGCGGGTCGATCGGCGGGTTGGTGACCTGCGCGAACTGCTGGCGGAAATAGTCGTACGGCGTGCGCACGCGCTGGGACAGCACGGCCATCGGCGTATCGTCGCCCATCGAGCCCACGGCTTCGTAGCCCTGTTCGCCGAGCGGACGCAGCACCTGGTCGCGTTCTTCGAACGTGACCTGGTACATCTTCATGTATTGCTTGAGCTGATCGACGTCGTAGAACGCCGAACCGTGGTCGTTGTCTTCCATGGTCGCCTGGATGCGCAGGGCATTCTTGCGCAGCCATTGCTTGTACGGATGACGGGACTTCAGACGGTTGTCGATCGCATCGGTGTCGAGGATCTGCCCGGTTTCGGTGTCCACGGCAAAGATCTGGCCCGGGCCCACACGGCCCTTGGCGATCACGTCTTCAGGCTGGTAGTTCCAGACGCCGATTTCCGAAGCCAGGGTGATGAAGCCATTCTTGGTGGTGACCCAACGCGCCGGACGCAGGCCGTTACGGTCGAGCAGGCACACCGCGTAGCGACCATCGGTCATTACCACGCCGGCCGGGCCGTCCCACGGTTCCATGTGCATCGAGTTGTATTCGTAGAACGCGCGCAGGTCCGGGTCCATGGTCTCGACGTTCTGCCACGCTGGCGGAATGATCATCCGCACGCCACGGAACAGGTCGATGCCACCGGTGACCATCAGCTCCAGCATGTTGTCCATGCTCGAGGAGTCGGAGCCGACGCGGTTGACCAGCGGGCCGAGCTCTTCCAGGTCCATCAGATCGTTGGTGAACTTGGTGCGACGGGCCACGGCCCAGTTGCGGTTGCCGGTGATGGTGTTGATCTCGCCGTTGTGCGCCAGGAAGCGGAACGGTTGAGCCAGCGGCCATTTCGGCAGGGTGTTGGTGGAGAAGCGCTGGTGGAACACACAAATCGAAGTTTGCAGGCGCTCATCGCTCAGGTCCGGATAGAAGGCGGTCAAGTCCGCCGGCATCATCAGGCCTTTGTAAATGATGGTCTTGTGCGAAAAGCTGCAGACGTAGTGGTCGGTGTCGGCGGCGTTGGCCACGGACGAGCGACGACGGGAAGTGAACAGCTTGACGGCCATGTCCTGGTCGCTCAGACCTTCACCGCCGATGAACACTTGCTCGATCTGCGGCAGGCGCTCAAGGGCCAGGCGGCCGAGGACGCTGGTGTCGATCGGCACTTTGCGCCAACCGACCAGCTGCAAGCCGGCGGCCAGGATCTCGCGATTCATGTTCTCGCGAGCGGCTTCGGCTTTGACCGGGTCCTGGTTGAAGAAGACCATGCCCACAGCATATTGCCTGGGCATTTCGACGCCGAAGGTTTCCTGGGCGATGGCTCGCAGGAACACGTCCGGCTTTTGAATCAGCAGACCGCAACCGTCACCGGTCTTGCCGTCGGCATTAATCCCACCGCGGTGGGTCATGCAGGTCAGGGCCTCGATGGCCGTTTGCAAAAGGGTATGACTGGGCTCGCCCTGCATATGGGCTATCAGGCCGAAACCGCAGTTATCCTTGAATTCATCTGGTTGGTACAGACCTGCTTTCATAGACACTTTCTCACCAGGCTGCCTCTGATCGAGGCAAATTTCTTTTCAATTCAACCACTTGCCATCCGCGCCGAACGTACGCCAGCTTTGCGGGGACAAAAGGGAGGTCATTGTACACACCGACACTTAGCCTCACAAATTTGACGACGAAATGTCGCAAATCTATGTCGCATTTGTGAAAGGTTTAAAGCGATCTGCTGTGCTAGTCAAAACTTTTTTAATTTTGACCGCAACGACTCAAAGACTACTGTGACGCAGACACCACAAGGCACGCAGTCTGTAGAGACGGCGCGCACTTGTAGAAATTTTGAGGTGCTTGGAGAGGCGGCCTGGGTAAGGCCGCCGAATCTTCAGCGAGTTGTTGCCAGTTCCTGTTGGACGCTGGCGACAGTGCGAGGCCAAGGTTTACCAGCCTGAACCTTCGCTGGCAAGGCCTTGATGGCGGAAACGGCTGCATCACGATTGGCGAAGTTGCCGTAGGTGATCACGTAGAGCGGCTTGCCATTGAGGACTTTCTTGAAATAACGGTACTCGCCGCCCTGCTCCTTGACGAAGCTTTGTGCGGCAGTTTCGGAGCTGGTGCCGAGGATTTGCACCACGTAGTTGCCCGGAGCCTGACCGGTGTACCAGGTGCCGCCAGCAGCCTTGGCCACCGGAGCCGGTTTCTCGGCAGGCTTGGCCGCCGCCGCAACGGCTGGTTTGGCTGGCGCTGGAGCAGGCTTGGCCACTGGAGCAGGCGCTGGCTTGGCGGTGGCGACCTGAGTCGGCGCCGGAGTTGGCTTGGCGGCTGGCGTCGGCGCAGGGCCGGCAGGAACGCCCACAGGTGGTGCCGTGGTGGTAACGGTCGGCGGCGTAGCGCTGGAGCCTTCGACCGGCACGCCATCGTCACCCTCGGTGATGCCACCCGCCGCTTCAGCCAGTGGACCGCGCATGACCGGCTGCGAGTTACCGACCAGCGGCAATGGCATCGGCTGCGTGTTGCCGGCGAATTCGACGGCCGGAGCACCACCATTCGCTGTTGACTGTCCCTGACCCAGCGGCAGTTGCGCCTGTTCGTTGGCCGGCGCACCCGTGGTCGGTGCCTTGTTGCGACCCGGCATCAACCAGGCGGCAGCTACCGCAACCACGACCACGGCGGAAATCGCCAATACGTGTTTCTTCGGCATATTGAACCCCATTTTTGGACGCTTGACCGCTGAGCGGCTGGCGATCATGGCTTCGATCATTGCATCGCGGGCGACCTGATTGATGCTGCCAGGCCAACCTTCGGAGCTTTCGTGAATATCAGAGATCTGATCCGCGGTGAAAAGTTCGATACCGCGGCCAGCGCCTTCGAGCCGCTGCTCCAGATATTCGCGGGTTTCTTCCTCGGTGTAGGGTTGCAGTTCGATGACATGGAAACGCTCTTCCTCGAGATGCAAAGCCTCAAGCTGAGCAATCAGCGAGGATTCACCGAACAGGAATACATGCGGGCGGCCTTCAGGCGCGCCGGCAGCCAGGATCATCAGCGCCTCAAGAGCGGACTCGTTGAGTTGTTCGGCGTCATCGACCAGCAGATAGACTTCCTGCCCGGTCAGTGCAAGCTGCACCACTTGAGCCAGAATAGCGTCGGCATCAGCCTGGCCGACGTTCAGCGCCTGGGCCACCTGGCGCAATACCCCGGCCGCATCGCCGGCACCGCGGGCAGAAACCACCAGGCTTTGTACCGATTGCTTGTTGGTGCTGGCGACCAGGGCCTGACGCAACAGGGTCTTGCCACTGCCCTCGGGACCGGTGACCACCAGCAGCAACTGGCTATAACGGGCCAGATGATGCAGTTGTCCCAGCACGGGTTTGCGCTGGGCCGGGAAAAATTTGAAGCCAGGCACCCGTGGAGCAAAAGGGTCATGACTCAACTGGTAATGGCCGAGGAAAGCCTCGTCGGCATGCAAACTAGTCATCGTGTTCTTATTAACCTTTAAGCTGAGCCAGGGCGCGGTAGTCTGCCCCCAGCGTGGCCTGTAGAACCTCTTTCGGATAATCGTCGGTCACCACCGCTTCACCCATGTGGCGCAGCAGCACCAGGCGCAAACGACCGTCGATCACTTTTTTATCAATGGACATATGTTCGAGGAAATCGGCTTCTGTCATCTCTTCTGGCGGAATGACCGGCAGCCCCGCACGCTGGAACAGACGAATGCCACGATCGCGCTCCTGCTCGCTGATCCAGCCCAGTCGTGTGGACATTTCCAGCGCCATTACGGTGCCAGCAGCCACCGCCTCACCATGAAGCCATACACCATAGCCCATGTGGGTTTCGATGGCGTGGCCGAAAGTGTGGCCCAGGTTCAATGTGGCACGGACACCCGTCTCTTTCTCGTCGGCACCGACCACCGCCGCCTTGGCCGCGCAGGAGCGCTCAATGGCATAGGTCAGGGCTTGCTGGTCCAGATTGCGCAGGCGATCGACGTTGTCTTCGAGCCAGGTCAGGAACGGCTCATCACAGATCAGCCCGTACTTGATGACTTCAGCCAGTCCGGCGGACAGCTCACGGGCCGGCAGGGTATTGAGGCTGGCGGTATCGATCAGCACGACATTCGGCTGGTAGAAGGCGCCGACCATGTTTTTGCCCAGCGGATGGTTGATCCCGGTCTTGCCGCCCACCGAAGAGTCGACCTGCGACAGCAGTGTGGTCGGAACCTGGATGAAATCGACGCCGCGCTGGTAGCAGGCGGCCGCAAAGCCGGCCATGTCACCGATCACACCGCCGCCAAGGGCGATCACCGTGGTGCGGCGATCATGCCGGGCGGTCAGCAGGCCGTCGAAAATCAGTTGCAGGGTTTCCCAGGTCTTGAAGGCTTCGCCGTCGGGCAGTACCACGGAAATCACCGAGAACTGCGCCAGGCTGCGGGTCAGACGCTCTAGATAGAGCGGCGCAACAGTCTCGTTGGAAATGATCGCTACTTGCCGTCCGCGAATGTGCGGGGCCAGCAGCTCAGGCTGATCCAACAAACCTTCGCCAATATGAATCGGGTAGCTGCGCTCGCCTAGATCGACCTTGAGTGTCTGCATGTGTCCCCACAGTGAAGATGAATCAGGCGTCCTGCCCTGAGTTTACGAATACCCACAACCTCTGCTGGTGTGACGCCGTTCGGTAGCCATCCGCCACAACCTTGAACGGCCATGGCGGGACGCCGAGGATAGCGCATTTCGCGCGGCGCTTTAACGGGGTGGTAGCTGCTGCAAGCGCTCTAGAATGTCGAGTACGACCATTCGTGGCGGTCGCTCATCGGTTTCGACCACCAGGTCGGCAATTTCCCGATAAAGCGGATCGCGGATCGCCAACAGATCCCTAAGGGTCTTGGCCGGATCGGCGGTACGCAACAGTGGCCGATTGCGGTCGCGGGCCGTGCGGCCGACCTGCTGCTCGACTGACGCATGCAAATAAACCACTCGCCCACCGGCGTGCAGTGCCCGACGATTGGCTTCGCGCATGACCGCGCCCCCGCCTGTCGCCAGCACCACTCCGTCGTAATCGCACAACTCGGCAATCATTGCCTGCTCGCGATCACGAAAGCCCGGTTCGCCTTCTTTATCGAAGATCCAGGGGATATTGGCGCCCGTGCGCAATTCAATTTCCTTATCGGAATCTTTGAATGGCAAGCGCAGCTCTTTGGCCAGCAACCGGCCGATGGTGCTTTTTCCAGCGCCCATCGGTCCAACAAGAATCAAATTTCGCACAGAATCAATGACTCACAGCAATCGCCTGGTTATTCATGATACGCGGAGTGAGGAATACCAACAGCTCGGATTTTTTCTCCGAAATCACATCACGCCGGAAAAGGCGGCCAAGATACGGCACATCGCCAAGAAATGGCACCTTATCTACGACCTTGCTCTGAGTATTTGAGAAAACGCCGCCAATGACGATGGTCTCGCCATCGTTGACCAGGACCTTGGCGTTGACTTCGTTTTTCTTGATGGGCGGCACATCCTGGACCTTGTTCAGGAAGTCCGGTTCGTCCTTGGTGACCTTGACCTCCATGATGATCCGGTTGTCGGGCGTGATCTGCGGCGTCACCTCCAGCGACAGCGAAGCCTCCTTGAACGACACCGAAGTCGCGCCACTGGAACTGGCTTCCTGATAGGGAATCTCGGTGCCCTTGAGGATTTTCGCGGTTTCCTTGTCGGACGTGACCACCTTGGGCTGCGAGACGATTTCCCCGTTGCCGGTTTTCTCCATGGCTGTCAGCTCCAGGTCCAGCAGGACGTTATCGGTGATGAACGCGATGCCGATTCCCGAGGTGTTATTGACCGCGCCCATGTCGACGAACGGTGAATTGGTGCTGGTACTGCCGGGCGTGCCAATGGTCGACGACCCATTGACCCCGTTGCTGACGCCGGAGGTGTTCCAGTTGCCCCTGTTCTGTATTGAACCGCCCCAGCGCACGCCAAGACTCTTGTCGTAGTCGACGTTGGCTTCGACGATTCGCGCCTCGATCATCACCTGACGCACCGGAATATCCAGTTGCGTAACGATTCTGCGCAGCTCGTCGAGGCGTTCCTGGGTCTGGTAGGCAATGATGTTGTTGGTGCGCTCATCGACGGTGATCGACCCCCGTTCGTCGGGTTTCGCTTCAGCACTGGTCACCGACTGGAAGAGTTTGGCGATGTCCGCGGCCTTGGCGTAATTCACCTGCAACAATTCCCGACGCAGCGGCGCCAGATCGGCAATCTGCTTCTGTGATTCCAGCTCCTGACGCTCACGGGCGGCAATTTCATCGGCTGGCGCAACAAGCAGGACATTACCGACCTTGCGCTTATCCAGCCCCTTGGTTTTCAGCACCAGATCCAGCGCCTGATCCCACGGCACGTTCTGCAAGCGCAGGGTGATTCCCCCCTGAACCGTGTCGCTGGCCACCAGATTGAGGTTGGTGAAATCGGCGATCAGTTGCAGCACCGAGCGCACATCGATGTCCTGGAAATTCAGCGAAAGCTTCTCGCCGCTGTAGGCGTGTTGCCCGGCATTACGTTTTTGCAGCTCGTCGACCGTCGCCGGGCGAACGCTGACCGTGAGCTTGCTGTCGGTCTGATAGGTCGAGTAATCGAACGTGCCACCGGGCTCAATGCTGATGGTGGCTCGATCGCCGCTCACGCTGGCATTGACGAACTGCACTGGCGTGGCGAAATCCTTCACGTCCAGACGCACGCGCAATGGCTCAGGCAATCGGGTTTTGGCAAATCCAACGATGATCTTGCCCTCGCGCTCTTGTATGTCGGGCGCAATCGATGGGTCCGACAAGTCGATCACCACATTGCCTTCACCCTGGGTTCCCCGTTGGAAATCCACACCCCGAATGGCCTTGCCTGCCGTCGTAGCGACTCGTGCCGGAACCGGCATTGCCGTGGCCGCCGGCCGGGATGTCGACGGCTTGACACCCTGCCCGACAACTACCAGCAAATTGTTGCCTTCGATTCGCGAGTCGTACGGGGCCAGTTGGGTCAGGTTGATGATCAATCGCGTACGGTCCCGGACCTCCACCACCGTTGCACTACGGGCATTTCCACTGCCGAGATCGCGAGTTTTGCTGGCCAGCTGACTGGCGACACCCGGCAAATCCAGCGCAATCCGGGCCGGTGACTCCGTCGTGTAGCCGTGGGGCACCGGGGGCGGTTCATCGAACGACAACTTCAACTCGACACGGTCTCCCGGCAGCGCAGCGACATCCAGCGCCTTGAGATTGGCCGCTTGTACCATCGGCGACAACAACGCTATCCATAGCGAAAGGCCGAAGGTGGAGAAAATCCTGTTCATTATTCGAGTTCCACTATGAGTGCTCTTTCAAAGGGATGGTCCGGGGACGTTCCAGCCACGCGCCCTGACCATCAGGGACAATTTCAACCACATCGACTTGCGAGCCACTGATCGCAACGATCCGTCCGTCGTTACGACCCAGGTAATCGCCGACTTTCAACCGATGGACCCCACCCGCCCCGCGCAGCAAGGCATAGGAGCCCGTTGCATTGGAAAGGGTGCCGACCATTTCAAACTGCTCGATGTTGAATCCTTCGAGGTATTGCTTGACCCGACCAGGGTCAGGTTTGACGTTACGTGAACCCCTGCGCTGGGCCGCCAGATCAGCGCTGATCTGCGGCGAAAACGGGCTGCGCAGATTCGCCGCGTTGTAAGTGAATGTCGGGTATGACCGGAATACCGGCGTTGGTTCAATCCTGCCCGGCCCACGCAGGTGCATTTCGTTCATGTACGCGTCCAGATCGTCGTAGTCATCGCCTGCGCCACAACCGGACAGGGCAGACAGCAACACCACCGCCGAAAAACAACGTGCCGGCCTCATTGATGCTGCCCCTTGTCGTTGTAGCGGTAGGTCTTGGCGAGGATGCTCAAGCGCAGTTTCGGACCACCTTCGGGGCTGACGGGGACAAGGTCGAAATCGTGCAAGGTGACGATTCGCGGCAACCCGGCCACACCACTGACGAAGTTGCCCAGGTCGTGGTAACCCCCGGTGACCGTGATCTGGATCGGCAGTTCGATGTAGAACGGCTGGGCGACCTCCGGCAGCAGCTTGATCTCTTTGAACTCCAGGCCACTGCCCAGACCGGTACGAGTGATGTCTTCCAGCAAGCCGGGCACTTCGGTGTCGCTGGGCAGTTGTCGCAACAGCATGCCGAAGGAGTTCTCCATCTCCTTCAACTGCTGGGTGTAGAGATCCAGATTCGCCGCCATGCGGGCTTTGCCAGCGAACTGCTCCTTAAGCGTCGACTCTTCCTCGCGCTTGAGATCGAGCTGGCTCTCAAGGTAGCGAGTGGAAAAGTTGTAGCCCAGGGCCAGCACCAGAAGCATGAGCAACCCGACCACCAGAAACTTGATCGCCGGCGGCCAGGAACCCATGTTGCTGGTATCCAGCTCATTGATGTCGATCTTGCGCAGCTCATCGAACCATTCGGCTGGACTCATTTCCCCCCCTCCGGTGCTGCGGGTTGAGTCTGGCGAACGGTCAACTGGAAGACGTTCGCCTGTCCGACCTGACCGACCGCCGTGGCCTTGACTTCGGTCAGGCTCGGCGCATCGAACCAGTCTGATGCCTCGAGATTGCGCATCAAGTCTGAAACACGGTTGTTGGATTGCGCGGCACCGGTGATGGACAAGGTCTTTGCGGTCATTTTCACTTCGGTGAAATACACGCCATCGGGCAGTGCGCGCGCCAACTGGTCAAATATTCGCCCGCTGATTTGGCGATTGCCTTGCAGGTCCTGGATGATGCGCATGCGCTCGACCAGTTGCTGACGGCGCACCTTGAGATCATTGATCTGTGTGATCTGCTCATCGAGCTCGGCGATTTGCTTGCCGATGTAATCGTTTCGGGCGACTTGCCGGTCGATGGCACTGCTGATGGCCTGGTTCGCGACCAGCACCGCGCCCATCGTGCCCACCATTGCGACCACCAGGACCAGCAGGAAGCGCTTGCGGCGAACTTCACGCCGTTCCTCGCGCCAGGGCAAAAGGTTGATCCGTGCCATCAGTCGAAGCTCCTGAGGGCCAGACCACAGGCGATCATCAACGCCGGGGCATCACTCGCCAGGGCAGCACCATTGACCTTGCTGCCCAGAGTCATTTCGGAAAAAGGATTCGCGACCTGGGTCGGCGTGCCCAACTGCTGCTCGATCAAACGGTCCAGCCCCGGGATCGACGCGGTACCGCCGGCCAGCAAGACATGGTCGACGGCGCTGTACCGGCCGGAGGCAAAGAAGAACTGCAACGAACGCGACACCTGCTGCACCAGCGCCTCTCGAAATGGCTGCAAGACCGCACCGGCATAGTCATCCGGCAGGCCGCCCTTCTTTTGCACCACCCCCGCCTGCTCCAGCGTCAGGCCATAGCGACGCTGGATTTCTTCGGACAACTGCCGGCCGCCGAACAGTTGTTCGCGGGTGTAGATAATCTTCCCGTTGTGCAGCACGCTCAGGGTGGTCATGGTGGCGCCGATGTCCACCACTGCGACCGTCAAAGGTTCCCCGGAAACCGCGAGCCGACTGGCCAGCAACCCGAATGAGCGCTCCAGCGCGTAGGCCTCGACATCGACCACCCGGGCGGTCAGCCCCGCCAGGGCCAGGGCGGCCTCGCGCACTTCGACGTTTTCCTTGCGACAAGCGGCGAGCAGCACGTTGACGCGCTCCGGATGGCGCACGGAGGTGCCCTGGACTTCAAAGTCGATCGCGACTTCATCCAGGGGATAAGGAATGTACTGATCAGCCTCGATCTTCAGCTGGCTCTCCATCTCATCCTCGGAAAGACCGGCATCCATCTCGATGGTCTTGGTGATCACCGCCGAACCTGCCACGGCCACGGCCACGCTCTTGAGGCCGGTTCTGGCCCTGGCCAGCGCGCGAGTGAGGGCCAGCCCCACGCCTTCGAGCTCAGCGATGTTCTTTTCGATCACCGCGCCGACCGGCAACGGCTCGACCGCATAAGCCTCGACCCGGTAGCGCTCGCCCTGACGGCTCAACTCCAGAAGCTTCACCGAGGTGGAGCTGATATCGATTCCCAGGAACGTATCGGATTTTTTGTTGAAGAGTCCTAGCACGACCAATTCCCTATGACTTTCCGTGAGTTACGGACTCTGCAATGTCCATTGCGTTCAATCCACCCGTCTTGACAGCAGCGCCGACCACGCTCCCGATCAGAAAAATGCTTATAATGCCCAGCGTTTTTTTGTCCGCATTTGCTCAAGCGCGGGTCGTTCTCATTTAGCCTGAACCCTGTTGCCCAATTCATTTTTGCCCTGGATATCCAAAAGCCTTGATTCGTCTGCTGAAGTTTTTCGGTTGGTCCTTCGTCGCGGTTTTCTGCGGACTCCTTCTGGGTCTGAGCGGGGCGTACCTTTACCTTAGTCCCGGCCTACCGTCCGTGGAGGCGCTGAGAAGCATCCAGTTGCAGATTCCATTGCGGGTCTACAGCAGCGACAACAAGTTGATCGCAGAATTTGGCGAAATGCGCCGCACGCCGATCCGTTTCGCCGACATTCCCCCCAATTTCATCAATGCGTTACTAAGTGCTGAAGACGATAATTTCGCCAACCACTACGGCGTCGATCCGAGCAGCCTGATGCGTGCCGCGACCCAGCTGGTCAAAAGTGGACACATCCAGTCCGGCGGCAGCACCATCACCATGCAGGTGGCGAAGAACTTCTTCCTGAGCAGCGAACGCAGCTTCTCGCGCAAAACCACCGAGATCCTGCTGGCCCTGCAGATCGAACGGCAGCTGACCAAGGACGAGATTCTCGAGCTGTACGTCAACAAGATCTACCTGGGCAACCGCGCCTATGGCATCGAAGCGGCGGCGCAGGTGTATTACGGCAAGTCGATCCGCGATGTCAGCCTGGCGCAGATGGCGATGATTGCCGGCCTGCCCAAGGCACCGTCGCGCTTCAACCCGCTGGCCAACCCGGCGCGCAGCAAGGAGCGTCGCGACTGGATCCTGGGGCGCATGTTCAAGCTCGGCAAAATCACCGAGGCCGATTACACCGCGGCGATCAACGAACCGCTGAACGCCAGCTATCACGTGCCGACCCCGGAAGTGAACGCGCCGTACATCGCCGAAATGGCCCGTGCCGAAATGGTCGGACGTTATGGCAGCGACGCCTATACCGAAGGCTTCCGTGTCACCACCACGGTACCGAGCGACCTCCAGGAACTGGCCAACACCGCGGTCCACGAAGGCCTGATGACCTACGATCAGCGCCACGGCTATCGCGGACCCGAGTCGCGGCTGCCGGGCAAGACTCGCGAAGCCTGGGCAATCGAGCTGACCAAACAACGCACCATCAGCAGCCTGGAACCGGCCATCGTGACCCAGGTCGACAAGAACGGCCTGCAAGTGCTGACCCGCACCGGCCAGGAGCACGTGAGCTGGGACACCATGAAGTGGGCCCGGCCGTTCCTGAATACCAACAGCCTGGGTGCCAACCCGAAACAACCATCGGACGTGGCCCAGGTCGGCGATCTGATTCGCGTGCAGCGCCAGCCGGACAATTCGCTGAAGTTCAGCCAGATCCCGCAGGCCCAGGGCGCGCTGGTGTCCCTGGACCCACAGAACGGCGCCATTCGTGCACTGGTCGGCGGTTTCGCCTTCGAGCAGAGCAACTACAACCGCGCATTGCAGGCCAAGCGCCAGCCGGGTTCGAGCTTCAAGCCGTTTGTCTACGCCGCCGCACTGGATAGCGGCTACACCGCCTCCAGCCTGGTGAACGACGCGCCGATCGTGTTCGTCGACGAGTACCTGGACAAGGTCTGGCGTCCAAAGAACGACACCAACACCTTCCTCGGCCCGATTCGCCTGCGTGAAGCGCTGTACAAGTCGCGCAACCTGGTGTCGATCCGCTTGCTGCAAGCGATGGGCGTAGGCAAGACCATCGACTACATCACTCGCTTCGGCTTCAACAAACAGGACCTGCCACCCAACCTGTCCCTGGCGCTGGGCACCGCGACCCTGACGCCAATGGAAATCGCCACCGGCTGGAGCACCTTCGCCAACGGCGGCTACAAGATCACCCCGTACATCATCGACAAGATCGAAAGCCGCAACGGCGACACGCTGTTCGTCGCCAACCCGCCGAGCGTGCCTCAGGGCGGCGCTGCCAGCGATGGCATTGCCGTGCCCGCCCCTCAAGCCTTCACGGTCAACGCAACGCCAGGCGAAGCCCCGGGCGCCACGCAGGCGCCACAAGCACCCGCCGTGGCTGAACGCGTCGTTGACGGGCGCACCACGTACATCCTCAACAGCATGCTTGAGGACGTGATCAAGCTCGGCACCGGTCGCCGCGCACTGGCCCTGGGCCGCCCGGACATTGCCGGCAAGACCGGTACGACCAACGAATCCAAGGATGCCTGGTTCTCCGGTTACAACGCCGATTACGTGACCACCGTGTGGACCGGTTTCGATCAACCGGAAAGCCTGGGCCGCAAGGAGTTCGGCGGCACCGTCGCGCTGCCGATCTGGATGAACTACATGGGCCCTGCGCTCAAAGGCAAACCGCCGCACACGCAAGCGGAGCCGGAAGGCCTTCTGAGCCTGCGGGTCGACCCGATCAGCGGCCGCGCGGCCAGCCCGGGCACGCCAGGGGCCTACTTCGAGCTGTTCAAGGCCGAAGATACGCCACCGTCGGTCAATGAGTTAGGCAACGGCACAGTACCGGGCAGCCCGCTGCCGGCGGACGAAGCGGCGCCGATCGATTTGTTCTGATAGCAGCAATATTGAAAAGCCCCGCCTTCGAAAGAAGTGCGGGGCTTTTTTTGCCTGCCGGTTTTGATGTTGTCTGGTCCGGCCTCTTCGCGAGCAAGCCCGCTCCCACAGGAATCAGCGGCGTACATAAATTCGATGTACACCATCGCCCACTGTGGGAGCGAGCTTGCTCGCGAAGAGGCCCTGACAGGTGGCACAAAACTGTCAGGCACAAAAAAGCCCCGACTCTCACAAGCCGGGGCTTTTCGTTGAAGCGCTACAACGGCTTAGCCGTTGAACACGTCATCCACGCTTTTCAGCGGGTAGTTCTTCGGATACGGCAGGGTCGCCACACCGGTCTCGATGGCGGCTTTAGCCACGGCATCGGAGATCAGGGTGATCAGGCGGGCATCCATTGGCTTCGGAATGATGTACTCACGGCCGAACTCCAGCTTGATGCCGCCGTAGGCGTCGCACACTTCCTGAGGCACTGGCAGCTTGGCCAGTTCACGCAGGGCGTTGGCCGCAGCCACTTTCATTTCTTCGTTGATGCGCTTGGCGCGAACGTCCAGGGCACCACGGAAGATGAACGGGAAGCCCAGTACGTTGTTGACCTGGTTCGGGTAGTCGGAACGACCGGTGGCCATGATCACGTCGTTACGGGTGGCGTGTGCCAGCTCCGGGGAGATTTCCGGATCAGGGTTGGAGCACGCGAACACGATCGGGTTGGCCGCCATGGACAGCAGGCCTTCAGGGCTCAGCAGGTTCGGGCCGGACAGGCCTACGAACACGTCAGCGCCTTGCAGGGCGTCAGCCAGGGTGCGCTTGTCGGTCGCATGAGCGAACACAGCCTTGTACTGGTTCAGGTCGTCACGGCCGGAGTGGATCACGCCGGTACGGTCGACCATGTAGATGTTTTCGATGTTGGCACCCATGCTCACCAGCAACTTCATGCAGGAGATGGCGGCAGCACCGGCACCCAGGCAGACGATCTTGGCTTCCGGCAGGGTTTTGCCAGCGATTTCCAGGGCGTTGATCATGCCGGCGGCGGTCACGATCGCGGTGCCGTGCTGGTCATCATGGAATACCGGAATATCGCACTGCTCGATCAGAGCGCGTTCGATTTCAAAGCACTCGGGTGCCTTGATGTCTTCCAGGTTGATGCCACCGAAGGTGATGGAGATGCGCTTGACGGTATCGATGAAGGCTTGCGGGCTTTCGGAGTCGACTTCGATGTCGAAAACGTCGATGCCGGCGAAGCGCTTGAACAGCACGCCTTTACCTTCCATCACTGGCTTGGAAGCCAATGGGCCGAGGTTACCCAGGCCGAGAATCGCGGTGCCATCGGAAATGACTGCAACCAGGTTGCCTTTGCCGGTGTACTTGTAGGCCAGCTCAGGATCGCGGGCGATCTCGCGTACTGGTTCGGCTACGCCCGGGCTGTAGGCCAGCGACAGGTCGCGAGCGGTAGCAGTGGCCTTGGTGAGCTCGACACTCAGCTTCCCTGGACGAGGATTGGCATGATATTCGAGAGCGGCAGTTTTCAGATCAGACATTTTGGCATTCCGCTTTTACTGTTGGACAGACTGGTCAGCGAGGATACGCGCCTCGCAAAGTCCCCACAAGACTGACCGGTCACCCCTGTCAAGCGCCCCGCCCTACGACTTTGGGCCAAGAGCCACGGAACATAAGGGATAGACTGTTCACAATCGAAAGAAAAAATGTCTACAATTTTTTATCACTGCGCGACTTGGAGCATCGCCGGATCAGTCAAGGGTAACATCCAGCGCGCCTGCCCCTCCTTGAGACCACCTTTGCGCGAGCGATCCAGCACCCAGCCGCGCGCCTCGACTTGCTTGCCTTTGAGACTCTCCAGCGAATTCACATCGAAACGCGCCAGCAGATTGGGTGCAACGCGTAATACAACCGAATCCTGCAACTCGATCCAAACCCCGCCGCGATTACGTTGCACCTTGCTCACACGACCGCTAAGCACGGCAAAACCGGAGTTAGTGATCTGCTCCGCTTTCAGTACAGGTGACTGGCGCCACAACCCGAGCCCGGCTTGTCGAGCGCTGCGTTCCGCCGCTTGCTGACAGGCGACCAGATCGACATTCGGTGCCACGGCCACTTGAAAACCCAGGCCTTCGGCGAGCATTTGCGCTTCGAAGTTGGCGCCATCGGCGCCATAGACATGGGCCAGGGTGCGGCCGTAATGGTCTTTGCTTTCTTTGCCTGGCAGCAAACCGACTTGCCCGTCGCTCGCCGCCACCAGGGCTTCGAGTCGCTTGCGCGCCGCCACGGCGAACGGCTCGTCGGAGCGGCCCTTCTTGCCCAGCTCCGGCGTGTTCAAGCCGATCATGCGCACGCTGCGGCCATCGTTCAGGCGCAGGGTGTCACCATCCACGACTCGCTGCACCGCAACCTTGGCCAGGTCGCCGGGGGCCGGGCAAAAGGCCTGGGCGGCGGAAAGCCAGATCGCGGACACAAAAAAGGCGCCCGCAAGGGACGCCTTTTTCATCAGCATGGAAAAACCGCAGCGGCTTTCCAAGTTGATCGGCCTTAGGCCTTTTTCGCGCCGAAAGCACCGAAACGGTCGGCGAACTTCTGAACGCGACCACCGGTGTCCAGAGTCTTCTGCTTACCGGTGTAGAACGGGTGGCATTCGTTGCAAACGTCGATCGCCAGGGCTTTGCCGAAGGTCGAACGGGTTTCGAACTTGTTGCCGCAGCTGCAGGTAACAGCAACTGCCGGGTATTCTGGATGGATATCAGCTTTCATGGTGTTTTCCTCGGGCTAGCGTGCCGCCACCCAACACTATTGTTGAATACCGCACGTAATTAGGCCGCGGATTCTACCAGACAATCCCGTTCACGCAAGCTGTCCCTCAAACCAGTCGTCTGCTAGGCTCCCGGCCCAATACGCGATCCCTGTGGGAGCGAGCTTGCTCGCGATGAGGGTGTGTCAGTCAGCATATATGTTGCCTGACACGGCGCTATCGCGAGCAAGCTCGCTCCCACAGGGGGCATGCAACCCGCTTTTATCTTCCGCTGATCGAGATCCCCGCGTGCCCGACGCCATTCTGCGCCTCGCCCTGCCTTCGCCGCTGCGCCGCCTGTTCGATTACCGTGCTCCGGCCGGCGTCCTGCGCGCCCAGTTGCACCCCGGCATGCGCTTGCGGGTGCCGTTCGGCCGGCGCGAGATGATCGGGATTCTGGTGGAAGTCACCAGCACCAGCGAAGTGCCGGCCGAGAAACTCAAGCCGGCCCTGGCCCTACTTGATGCCACGCCACCGCTTCCGCCCGCGCTGTTCAAGCTGTGCCTGTGGACGTCCCAGTATTATCAGCACAGCCTCGGCGACACCTTGAGCTGGGCGCTGCCGGTGCTGCTGCGCCAGGGTGAGCTGGCCGAAGCGCGCCAGGAACGTTTCTGGTCCGCCGCGCCGGGCGCCAGCCTCGATGATCCGCGCATCGCCCGCGCCCCGCGCCAGCGCGAAGCCCTGGCCACGCTGGCCCAGCATCCCCACGGCGTCGCCCATCAATTGCTCAGCAAACTGATGCTGAGCAAGGACAGCCTGGATTTGCTGCTGGCCAAGGAGCTGGTGCAGGTCGAGATCCGTCGCCACGCCCCCGGTGCACGCCACGAACACTGGCTGGCGCAACCGGAACTGCCACTGAACCCGGAGCAACGTGCCGCCTATGAGGCAATTCGCGCCGGCTTCGACAGTTACCACGCGTTCCTGCTGGCCGGCGTCACCGGCAGCGGCAAGACCGAAGTCTATTTGCAGTTGATCCGCGAAACCCTTGAGGCCGGCAAGCAGGCACTGGTGTTGATCCCGGAAATCAACCTCGGCCCGCAGACCCTGGCGCGCTTCGAGCAGCGTTTCAATGCCCGCATCGCGTTGATCCATTCGGCGGTCAATGACCGCGAACGCCTCGATGCCTGGCTGGCCGCCCGGGACGGTGAGGCCGACATTATTATCGGCACCCGCTCGGCCCTGTTCACACCGATGAAAAACCCCGGCCTGATCATCATCGACGAAGAGCACGACGGCTCCTATAAACAGCAGGAAGGTTTGCGCTACCACGCCCGCGATCTGGCGCTAGTGCGAGCGCGACAGGAAAACATCCCGATTGTCCTCGGCTCCGCCACCCCTTCGCTGGAAAGCCTGCACAACGCCTACACCGGCCGCTACGGGCTGCTGCGCTTGAACGAGCGCGCCGGCGGGGCCAAACAGCCGCGTTTCCTGCGACTGGACGTCAAAAGCCGCCCGCTGGACAGCGGCATTTCCGGCCCCATGCAACAAGCCATCGGCCAGACCCTGGCCGCCGGGCAGCAGGTACTGGTGTTCCTCAACCGCCGCGGCTTCGCCCCGACCCTGCTTTGCCATGACTGTGGCTGGATGTCCGAGTGCCAGCGCTGCGATGCGCGAATGACCGTGCATCAGCGTTACGGAGAATTGCGCTGCCACCATTGCGGCTACGTCGAACGCGTGCCGCGCCAGTGCCCGAAGTGCAACAAGGTCGATTTGCGCCCCGTGGGCGCCGGCACCGAACGGGCCGAGGAACGCCTGGCGATCCTGTTCCCGGACTATCCGGTACTGCGGGTCGACCGCGACAGCACGTCGCGCAAGGACGCGATGAACCAGTTGTTCGCGACCATTCAAAAAGGTCAGCCATGCATTTTGATTGGCACGCAAATGCTTGCCAAAGGCCACCACTTTCCACGGGTGACGCTGGTGTCGATCCTCGACGCCGACGGCGGCCTGTTCTCAGGTGACTTCCGTGCCAGCGAGCGCATGGCGCAGCTGATCGTCCAGGTCGCCGGCCGCGCAGGTCGCGCCGAAGAGCCGGGCAAAGTGATTATCCAGACGCACCTGGCCGACCATCCGCTGCTGGTGCAACTGACCGAGCAAGGCTACTTCGCCTTCGCCGAGCAGGCTTTGAGCGAACGCCGTGCGGCCGGGTTGCCGCCGTTTGCGCACCTGGCGCTGTTGCGGGCCGAGGCGCACAAACCGGGCCAGGCCGAAGGCTTCCTCGATGAGGCGTGCAGCGAGGCCGAACGTTTGCTGGCCGAGCAGAATCTGACCGGCATTGAATTGCTGGGACCGGTGCCGGCGCCGATGGAGCGCCGGGCCGGGCGCTATCGTGCGCAGTTGTTGTTGCAGGCTACGGCGCGGGCACCGTTGCATCGATTGCTTGCCAGCTGGTTGTTGGTGCTGGAGCAGATGCCGAGCGGGCGGGCGGTGCGCTGGTCTTTGGATGTAGATCCCGTAGATCTATATTGATTTTGAGATCGCTTTCGCGAGCAAGCCCGCTCCCACATGAGTTTTGTGTCAGACACATAAGATATGAACACCGCAGATTCGATGTGGGAGCGGGCTTGCTCGCGAAGGGGCCCTAATTGTCACCACACATCCATAACCTGCCCGCTATAGTTGGCAAGCCCGTCTTCGCAACGGATAATGCCCAGTTTTTCCACCAGCGCATGATGCGCCGCCGCGCCTGCGGTCGAAAGAGAAGACCATGAAAGACACCATTCGCCAGCTGATCCAACAAGCCATCACCCAACTCGTCAACGAAGGTGTGTTGCCTGAAGGCCTGTCGCCGGCGATCCAGGTGGAAAACTCCCGCGACAAGAAGAACGGCGACTTCGCCAGCAACATCGCCATGATGCTGGCCAAGCCTGCGGGCATGAAGCCGCGCGACCTGGCGGAAAAAATCATTGCCGCGCTGCCGGCTGACGAAAACATCTCCAAGACCGAAATCGCCGGCCCTGGCTTCCTGAACTTCTTCCAGAACACCGATGCCCTGGCTTCGCGCCTGGACGCGGCCCTGGCCGACGCCAAAATCGGCGTACGCAAGGCCGGCCCGGTGCAGCGCACTGTGGTTGACCTGTCGGCACCGAACCTGGCCAAAGAGATGCACGTCGGCCACCTGCGCTCGACCATCATCGGCGACGGCGTGGCCCGCGTGCTGGAATTCCTCGGCGACACCGTTATCCGTCAGAACCACGTCGGCGACTGGGGCACCCAGTTCGGCATGCTGATGGCTTATCTGCAGGAAAACCCGATCACCAGCGACGAGTTGTCGGACCTGGAGAACTTCTACCGCGCCGCCAAGCAACGCTTCGACGAATCCGAAGAGTTCGCCGACCGCGCCCGTGGCCTGGTGGTGAAGTTACAGGCCGGCGATGCCGACTGCCTGGCGTTGTGGACCAAGTTCAAGGATATCTCGCTGTCCCACTGCCAGAAGATCTACGAACTGCTCAACGTCAAACTGACCATGGCCGACGTGATGGGCGAAAGCGCCTACAACGACGACCTGATCAACGTGGTCAACGACTTGAAGGCGGCGGGCATGCTGGTCGAGAGCAACGGCGCCCAGTGCGTGTTCCTCGACGAGTTCAAGAACGCCGACGGCGACCCGCTGCCGGTGATCATCGTCAAGGCTGACGGCGGCTACCTCTACGCCACCACCGATCTGGCCGCCGTGCGCTACCGCAGCGGCAAGCTCAAGGCCGATCGCGCGCTGTACTTCGTCGACCAGCGCCAGGCCCTGCACTTCCAGCAAGTGTTCGCCGTAGCGCGCAAGGCCGGCTTCGTGACCCATCCGATGGAAATGGAGCACATGGGCTTCGGCACCATGAACGGCGCTGACGGCCGTCCGTTCAAGACCCGTGATGGCGGCACCGTGAAGCTGATCGACCTGCTGACCGAAGCCCAGGAGCGCGCCTACACCCTGGTCAAGGACAAGAACCCGGAGCTGGCCGATACCGAGCTGCGCAACATCGCCAAGGTGGTGGGCATCGGTGCAGTGAAATACGCCGACCTGTCCAAGCACCGCACCAGCGACTACAGCTTCAACTTCGACCTGATGCTCAACTTCGAAGGCAACACCGCGCCGTACCTGCTGTACGCCTACACCCGCGTGGCCGGCGTGTTCCGCAAACTCGGCAAGGACTTCAGCGAAGTGGAAGGACAAATCGTCCTCGAAGCGGCGCATGAACATGAGCTGGCAGCGAAACTGGCGCAGTTTGGCGAAATCCTGAACAACGTGTCCGAAAAAGGCACCCCGCACATCCTCTGCACTTACCTGTACGACGTCGCCGGCCTGTTCTCCAGCTTCTACGAGAACTGCCCGATCCTCGCCGCCGATACCCCGGCACAGATGCAGAGCCGCCTGCGCCTCGCCGCGCTGACCGGGCGCACCCTCAAGCAAGGCCTGGAACTCTTGGGCCTGGAAACTCTGGAGCGTATGTAAGTTGGCTGCCAAGAAAAAACCTGCACCCAAGCGTGGCGCCAGCCGTTACCAAGCTCCTGCAAAGCAACCGATCCCGGGCTGGCTGTGGATGGCCATCGGCCTGACGGTCGGCGCGTTCATCGTATTCCTGATGAAGCTGGAACCGGGCAAGGGCAGCGACACGGTCAAGCGTGAAAAAGTCGAGCAACAGCAACAGCAGAAAGCCAGCAAGATCGCCGAGGCCAACAAGACCCCGCCAAGCCCGACGCAACCGGTGAAGCCGAAGTACGACTTCTACACCTTGCTGCCGGAATCGGAAGTCATCGTGCCGCCGGATGCCGTGCCGGAAAAAACCCTGCCGACGCCGCAAGTGCCGGCCATCCCGACAACGCCGGTCACCCCGGCCGAAGCGGCGAAGATCGACACGGCTCGCGCCCAGGCAGCCCTGGCCGGGATCACGCCTCCGCCAGCACCACCGGTCAAGGCTGCGCCTGTGACGAAATTTTTCCTGCAGGCCGGTTCGTTCCGCAAAGAAACCGATGCGGACAAGGTGCGGGCGCAGATCATCCTGCTGGGTCAGGCTGTCTCGGTCGAGTCCGGCACGGTGAAGGACGAAACCTGGTATCGGGTGCTGGTCGGTCCGTTCAGCAACCGCGAACAACTGACCACCGCCCAGAAACAACTGGCCGGCGCGGGCTTCAGCAATCTGTTGTTACAACAACGCCAGAGCCGCTGATCGACTGCCACAGGCACCGCGTCATCGTTCTTCGCGAGCAAGCCCGCTCCCACAAGGTTTTACGCTAACCCTGTGGGAGCGGGCTTGCTCGCGATGGCGTCATATCCAACACCACATATCCCCATTTGTAACACGCCGCCCGTCCCCTCTTCCGCTACGCAGTTGAAATCCACTCCACCACCCCCATATGAATGGGCATAAGGCATTTTCGCCCCGCTGCGTGGAGACTCTTCCCTTGACCACCATCGTTTCAGTTCGCCGCCACGGCAAAGTCGTCATGGGCGGCGACGGCCAGGTTTCCCTCGGCAATACCGTGATGAAAGGCAACGCGAAAAAAGTTCGTCGCCTGTACCACGGCCAGGTCATCGCCGGGTTTGCCGGCGCTACCGCTGACGCCTTTACCCTCTTCGAACGTTTCGAAGGCCAGCTTGAAAAACACCAGGGTCACCTGGTGCGCGCCGCTGTCGAACTCGCCAAAGAATGGCGCACCGACCGCTCCCTGAGCCGTCTCGAAGCCATGCTTGCGGTCGCCAACAAAGACGCCTCCCTGATCATCACCGGCAACGGTGATGTGGTTGAACCGGAAGACGGCCTGATCGCCATGGGTTCCGGTGGCGCCTACGCCCAGGCCGCCGCCAGCGCACTGCTGAAAAAGACCGACCTGTCGGCCCGGGAAATCGTCGAAACCGCTCTCGGCATCGCCGGCGACATCTGTGTATTCACCAACCACACCCAGACCATTGAGGAGCAGGACTGCGCCGAGTAAGTCCGTGCAGCCACCGCACCACGGCTCATTCTTGCTTGAGGTCCACTGAATATTATGTCCATGACTCCCCGTGAAATCGTCCACGAACTCAACCGCCACATCATCGGCCAGGACGATGCCAAGCGCGCCGTCGCCATTGCCCTGCGCAACCGCTGGCGCCGCATGCAGCTGCCTGAAGAGCTGCGCGTTGAAGTCACGCCAAAGAACATCCTGATGATCGGCCCGACCGGTGTCGGTAAAACCGAGATCGCCCGTCGCCTGGCCAAACTGGCCAATGCGCCGTTCATCAAGGTCGAAGCGACCAAGTTCACTGAAGTCGGCTATGTCGGCCGCGATGTCGAGTCGATCATTCGTGACCTGGCCGACGCCGCGATCAAGCTGCTGCGCGAACAGGAAATCGTCAAGGTTCGCCACCGCGCCGAAGATGCCGCCGAAGAGCGCATCCTCGACGCCCTGCTGCCACCGGCACGCATGGGTTTCAGCAACGACGACGCCCCGACTGCCGATTCCAACACCCGCCAGTTGTTCCGCAAGCGCCTGCGCGAAGGCCAACTGGATGACAAGGAGATCGAAATCGAAGTCGCCGAAATGGCCGGCGTCGATATCTCCGCGCCACCGGGCATGGAAGAAATGACCAACCAGTTGCAGAGCCTGTTCGCCAACATGGGCAAGGGCAAGCGCAAGAGCCGCAAGCTCAAGGTCAAGGAAGCGCTCAAGCTGGTGCGTGACGAAGAAGCCAGCCGCCTGGTCAACGATGAAGAGTTGAAGGCCAAGGCCCTGGAAGCGGTCGAGCAGCACGGCATCGTGTTCATCGACGAAATCGACAAGGTCGCCAAGCGTGGCAATTCCGGCGGCGTCGATGTATCCCGCGAAGGTGTGCAGCGTGACTTGCTGCCGCTGATCGAAGGCTGCACCGTCAATACCAAACTGGGCATGGTCAAGACCGACCACATCCTGTTCATTGCTTCCGGTGCGTTCCACCTGAGCAAGCCGAGCGACCTGGTGCCCGAGCTGCAAGGCCGTCTGCCGATTCGTGTCGAACTCAAGGCCCTGAGCCCTGAAGATTTCGAACGCATCCTCAGCGAGCCTCACGCCTCGCTCACCGAGCAATACTGCGCACTGCTGAAAACCGAAGGCCTGGGCATCGAGTTCCAGCCGAGCGGCATCAAGCGCATCGCCGAGATCGCCTGGCAGGTCAACGAGAAAACCGAAAACATCGGCGCCCGTCGCCTGCACACCCTGCTCGAGCGCCTGCTCGAAGAGGTGTCGTTCAGCGCCGGCGACCTGGCCAGCGCCCATGACGACAAGGTGATCCTGATCGACGCCGACTACGTCAACAGCCACCTGGGCGAATTGGCGCAGAACGAAGACCTGTCCCGTTATATCCTGTAAGCAACTCTTACAGCGATAGAGAACCTGTGGGAGCGAGCTTGCTCGCGATGAGGCCATCTCATTCGATACTCATGTTGAATGTGATACCGCAATCGCGAGCAAGCTCGCTCCCACAAGGATCTCCACAAAGCGGACATCCGGTCATGATCCCCACCGACATCAAGCTGCACAAAGCCTCGAAAACCCTGTCGCTGAAATACGCGTCCGACGAGGAATACACCTTGCCCGCCGAGTTCCTGCGCGTGCATTCTCCTTCCGCCGAGGTCCAGGGCCACGGCAAACCCATCCTGCAATTTGGCAAGATCAACGTAGGCCTGACCAAAGTGGAACCGGCCGGTCAGTACGCACTGAAACTGACATTCGATGACGGTCACGACAGCGGCCTGTTCACCTGGGAATATCTCTACGAACTGGCGCGACGTTATGACGCACTCTGGGAAGACTATCTGGCCGAGCTGAAAGCCGCCGGAAAAACCCGCGACCCGAACGAATCCGTCGTCAAGCTGATGCTCTAATCCGAGCCTCTTGCTCTTTAGAGGGCATTTTCTAATTTCATCTGTTTGAATGCTTGGCCGCGAGGTCAGTCATTGGCCTGCTTGCGAAAAAAATTAAACTCGGGTAACCAATGGAACTGGCAAGTTCCCTGCAGTGCTCTCTGCGAATTTAAAAGCAGCGATGCAGAATTAACGGTCACCCGAGCAGTAGTACCTGGCATTGGCTGTGTGACTACACAGCAGGACCCCGGTACTCGTCTCAGGACAATGGAGCGTCGTAGATGAGTAACAAGAATAACGATGACTTGAAGTATCAGGCCTCGGAAAACACCTTGGGACTGAATCCTGTCGTTGGGCTGCGTGGAAAAGATCTACTGGGTTCTGCTCGAATGGTGCTCAGGCAGGCCATCAAACAACCGATTCACAGCGCCAGGCATGTCGCTCATTTCGGCCTTGAACTCAAGAACGTGCTGTTCGGCAAATCCGAGCTTCAACCGACCAGCGATGACCGTCGCTTCGCGGATCCGGCCTGGAGCCAGAACCCGCTCTACAAACGTTATCTGCAAACCTACCTGGCGTGGCGCAAGGAACTCCACGACTGGATCGATGAGAGTAACCTCTCGCCCAAAGACGTTGCCCGTGGCCACTTCGTGATCAATCTTGTGACCGAAGCCATGGCTCCGACCAACACCGCCGCCAATCCGGCAGCGGTCAAGCGCTTCTTCGAAACCGGCGGTAAAAGCCTGCTCGACGGTCTCTCGCATCTGGCCAAGGACATGGTGCACAACGGCGGCATGCCGAGCCAGGTCAACATGGGTGCGTTCGAGGTCGGCAAAACCCTCGGCGTGACCGAAGGTGCGGTGGTGTTCCGCAACGATGTGCTGGAACTGATCCAGTACAAGCCGATCACCGAACAGGTCTACGAGCGTCCATTGCTGGTGGTACCGCCGCAGATCAACAAGTTCTATGTGTTCGACCTGAGCCCTGAAAAGAGCCTGGCGCGCTTCTGCCTGCGCAGCAATGTGCAGACCTTCATCGTCAGCTGGCGCAATCCGACCAAGGAGCAGCGCGAGTGGGGCCTGTCGACCTACATCGAGGCGCTCAAGGAAGCGGTCGACGTGGTCACCGCCATCACCGGCAGCAAAGACGTGAACATGCTTGGCGCCTGCTCCGGTGGCATCACCTGCACCGCGCTGCTGGGCCACTACGCCGCGATCGGCGAGAGCAAGGTTAATGCTCTCACCCTGCTGGTAAGCGTACTGGACACCACCCTGGACAGTGACGTGGCGCTGTTCGTCGACGAACAGACCCTCGAATCCGCCAAGCGCCACTCGTATCAGGCCGGAGTACTCGAAGGCAAGGACATGGCCAAGGTCTTCGCCTGGATGCGTCCGAACGATCTGATCTGGAACTACTGGGTCAACAACTACCTGCTGGGCAACGAACCGCCGGTTTTCGACATCCTGTTCTGGAACAACGACACCACACGGTTACCGGCAGCGTTCCACGGCGATCTGATCGAAATGTTCAAAAGCAACCCACTGATTCGCCCGAATGCACTGGAAGTGTGCGGCACCGCCATTGACCTGAAGCAGGTGACGGCCGACATCTTTTCCCTGGCCGGCACCAGCGACCACATCACTCCGTGGAAGTCCTGCTACAAGTCAGCGCAACTGTTCGGCGGCAATGTTGAATTCGTGCTGTCCAGCAGCGGGCATATCCAGAGCATCCTGAACCCGCCGGGCAATCCAAAATCCCGTTACATGACCAGTACCGAAATGGCGACCAATGCCGAGGAGTGGCAAGAGAACTCCACCAAGCACACTGATTCCTGGTGGCTGCACTGGCAGAACTGGCAGGCCCAGCGTTCGGGCAACCTGAAAAAAGCTCCGCTGAAACTGGGCAACAAAGCCTACCCGGCGGGCGAAGCTGCACCAGGCACTTATGTACACGAGCGATAACTGACACACCCGCCCCTGTAGGAGCGAGCCTGCTCGCGATGGACGTTAACGATAACGCGTTCTTTCCGGATTAACGCGTTGCGCTTGAGTTCATCGCGAGCAAGCTCGCTCCTACAGGGGATCGAGGAAGAATTCGAGAGAACGACCCACAGGGCCAGAAGCATGCCGCAACCCTTCATATTCCGTACCGTCGATCTGGATGGCCAGACGCTCCGCACGGCGGTACGCCCCGGCAAGCCTCACTTGACGCCCCTGCTGATTTTCAACGGCATTGGCGCCAACCTGGAGCTGGTGTTCCCGTTCGTCGCGGCGCTGGATCCGGACCTGGAAGTCATCTGCTTCGACGTACCCGGTGTCGGTGGTTCGTCGACGCCGAACCGGCCATATCGTTTTCCGAGCCTGGCGAAACTCACGGCGCGGATGCTCGACTATCTCGACTACGGGCAGGTCAACGTCATCGGCGTGTCCTGGGGTGGCGCCCTGGCCCAACAGTTCGCTTACGACTATCCGGAGCGCTGCAAGAAACTCGTGCTGGCGGCGACGGCGGCGGGTGCGGTGATGGTGCCGGGCAAACCGAAAGTGTTGTGGATGATGGCCAGCCCGCGACGTTACATCCAGCCGTCCCACGTGATCCGCATTGCGCCGATGATCTACGGTGGCTCGTTCCGTCGCGACCCGACGCTGGCCGCGAGCCATGCGGCCAAGGTGCGCTCAGCGGGCAAGCTCGGTTACTACTGGCAGCTGTTCGCCGGCCTCGGCTGGACCAGCATTCACTGGCTGCACAAGATCCGCCAGCCGACCCTGGTACTGGCCGGCGACGATGATCCACTGATTCCGTTGATCAACATGCGCCTGCTGGCCTGGCGGATTCCCAACGCCCAGTTGCACATCATCGATGACGGGCATCTGTTCCTGATTACCCGGGCCGAAGCGGTGGCCCCGATCATCATGAAATTCCTGGAGGAGGAGCGCCAGCGCGCGGTGATGCACCCGCGTCCGGCGCCATTGGGCGGCTAAAGCGCTGCATCAACGGTCGGCAGGACGCCGCGCCGCGCAACAACCCGTTACAGCGTCTATGGTGTTCTGGTTCGGTGTATTTGTTTTTAGCCTGAAGACGAAGGAGTGTTGACTCATGCGCGAGAAACCAGCGAGGGATTCCTTACCGACTCCCGCCGCGTTCATCAATGCACAGAGTGCGATTACCGGCCTGCGCGGCCGGGATCTGGTGTCGACCCTGCGCAGTGTGGCCGCCCATGGCTTGCGCAATCCGCTGCACAGCGCCCGGCATGCCCTCAAACTCGGCGGTCAGCTTGGCCGTGTCCTGCTGGGTGAAACCCTGCACCCGACCAACCCGCAAGACACTCGCTTCGCCGACCCGGCATGGAGCCTCAACCCGTTTTATCGCCGTAGCCTGCAGGCCTATCTGAGCTGGCAGAAACAGGTCAAGAGCTGGATCGACGAGAGCAACATGAGCCCGGACGACCGCGCCCGCGCCCACTTCGCTTTCGCCTTGCTCAATGACGCCGTATCGCCATCCAACACCCTTCTCAATCCACTGGCGGTCAAGGAACTGTTCAATTCCGGTGGCAGCAGCCTGGTACGTGGCATCAGCCATTTGGTGGACGACCTGCTGCACAACGATGGCCTGCCCCGTCAAGTCACCAAGCAAGCGTTCGAGGTTGGCAAGACGGTCGCCACCACCACCGGTGCCGTGGTGTTTCGCAACGAACTGCTGGAGTTGATCCAGTACAAGCCGATGAGCGAAAAGCAGTATTCCAAGCCCCTGCTGGTGGTGCCGCCGCAAATCAACAAGTACTACATTTTCGACCTGAGCCCCCACAACAGCTTCGTCCAGTACGCCCTGAAAAACGGCCTGCAAACCTTCATGATCAGCTGGCGCAACCCGGATGTGCGTCACCGCGAATGGGGGCTCTCGACCTACGTGGAAGCCGTGGAAGAAGCCATGAATGTGTGCCGGGCGATCACCGGCGCACGCGAGGTCAACCTGATGGGCGCCTGCGCCGGCGGGCTGACCATTGCCGCGTTGCAGGGCCACTTGCAGGCCAAGCGGCAGCTGCGCAGGGTCTCCAGCGCGACTTATCTGGTAAGCCTGCTCGACAGTCAGATGGACAGCCCCGCTACGCTGTTCGCCGACGAGCAGACTCTGGAGGCTGCCAAGCGCCGTTCCTATCAGCGGGGTGTACTGGACGGCCGCGACATGGCCAAGGTCTTCGCCTGGATGCGTCCCAACGATTTGATCTGGAGCTACTTCGTCAACAACTACCTGTTGGGCAAGGAGCCACCGGCGTTCGACATTCTCTACTGGAACAACGACAACACGCGCCTGCCGGCCGCCCTGCATGGCGACCTGCTGGACTTCTTCAAGCACAACCCGCTGACCCACCCGGGCGGACTGGAAGTGTGCGGCACGCCGATCGATTTGCAGAAGGTCACCGTCGACAGCTTCAGCGTCGCCGGCATCAACGATCACATCACGCCATGGGATGCGGTGTATCGCTCTACGCTGCTGCTCGGTGGCGAGCGACGCTTCGTGCTGTCCAACAGCGGTCATGTGCAGAGCATCCTCAATCCGCCGAGCAACCCGAAAGCCAACTACGTCGAGAACGGCAAACTGAGCAGCGACCCCCGTGCCTGGTACTACGACGCCAAGCATGTCGACGGCAGTTGGTGGACCCAATGGCTGGGCTGGATTCAGGAACGCTCCGGTGCTCAGAAGGAAACCCACATGGCGCTCGGCAACCAGAACTACCCACCGATGGAGGCAGCACCCGGCACCTACGTGCGCGTGCGCTGACGTTCAACGAGCCACGGTCTATGCCGGCCGTGGCAAGACCCGATCATTAAGAAGACTGGATGAAAACCCGCGACCGGATCCTCGAATGTGCCCTGCAATTGTTCAATCAAAAGGGCGAACCGAATGTCTCCACCATGGAAGTTGCCAATGAAATGGGCATCAGCCCGGGCAACCTCTACTACCACTTCCACGGCAAGGAACCGCTGATTCTCGGGCTGTTCGAGCGCTTTCAGAGCGAACTGGCCCCCTTGCTCGATCCACCGGCCGATGTCGAACTGGCACCCGAAGATTACTGGCTGTTCCTGCACCTGATCGTCGAACGCCTGTCCCACTACCGGTTTCTTTTCCAGGACCTGTCGAACCTCGCCGGGCGCCTGCCGAAACTGGCCAAGGGCATTCGCAACCTGCTCAATGCACTCAAGCGCACACTGGCGTCGCTGCTGGCGCGATTGCAGGCGCAAGGGCTGCTGGTCAGCGATACCCAGGCGCTGGGGCAACTGGTGGAACAGATCACCATGACCCTGCTGTTCTCACTGGATTACCAGCGGATTCTCGATCGCGAAGGCGAGGTGCGGCTGGTGGTTTACCAGATCATGATGCTGGTCGCGCCACACTTGCTGGCGCCGATCAAGGCTGCGACCGAACAGATGGCGATGGAGTATCTGGAGGACCACGAATAATCCTGCCCCCCTAACCCTGTGGGAGCGAGCTTGCTCGCGATGACGGCGTCTCGGTCAACATCAATGCTGGATCTGATGGCCTCATCGCGAGCAAGCCCGCTCCCACAGGGGATCTCTGTCGTTTTCAAGAATGCACTCACAAACAAAAACGCCCGACCTGTGAAGGCCGGGCGTTTTCTTGAGCCCTGAAAATCAGGACTGACTGGTTGGCGTCGATGGAGTTGGCGCGGCAGTCGGGGTGACAGCAGGGGTTGGCGCGGTCGCGGAGTTCGAAGCGCTGACCGGAGCTGCCGGGGTTGCCGGTTTGGCAGCTGCCACTGCTGGTTTTGGCGCGGCGGCTTTTGGAGCTGCCGGCTTCTTCACTGCAGGTTTTTTCGCAACAGCAGGCTTGGCTGCTGGCTTGGCCGCTGCAGTTTTTGCTGCAGGCTTGGCGGCCGGTTTAGCCGCTGGTTTGGCGACGGCTGGTTTGGCGACGGCCTTGGCGGCGGCTGGTTTGGCCGCTGCAGTTTTAGCCGCAGGCTTGGCAGCAGGTTTAGCCGCCGCTTTTGCCAGTGGCTTGGCAGCAGTTTTGGCGGCCGGTTTAGCAGCAGGCTTGGCCGCCGCGGTTTTCGCCGCAACAGGCGCAACCTTGGCACCGGTGAGTTTTTCGATTTGCTTGGTCAGGGTATCGACCTTGCTGTGCAGTGCTTTGACTTCGTTGCGGCTCGGCACGCCCAGACGCGAAATGGCGCTGTTCAGGCGCTTGTCGAAAGCCCCTTCCAGCTCGTCCCACTTGCCCAGTGCACGATCTTTCACGCCGCTGATGCGCGATTTGGCCGAAGAGGCGGAGTCCTTGGCGGCGTCGACAGTTTTGCCAACAGCGCTCTTGGTCAGCTTCTCGGCTTTCTCGCCGTCCTTTACCAATGCATCGAAGAGCTTGCTGCCGTCAGTGTCGATCTTCGAGTACACGCCTAAGCCAGCCAGCCAGATTTTGCGGGAGTAGTCTTCGACTTTCCCGATCCACGAGCTGCCTTCTTTTTCAGTATTCTTTTTGCCAGCCATCCCGTTCTCCTTAAGATTTACGCGCGACACGTTCGAGCAATGCCGTCAGCTCATCGAGCTTAGCAGAGAGTGTCTCAACGTCATGTTTAGACGGAATGCCGATACGATTCAAGGCACTTGCGACACGCGTGTCGAACGCCTTCTCGACCTTGTCGAGTTGAACTTCGACCTTGCCTTTGAAAGTGCTCACTTCACTCTTGGCTTCATCGATCTCGGCATTCGCCGCTTCAAGTTTCTCAGCGACTACTTTTTTGCCTTTCTTTTCAACAACCTGACCAGCCTTGATCAGCTCTTGAAAGTATTCGCTGCCCTCTTGTCCGACCTTGGTGTAGGCACCCAGGCCTGCCAGCCAGATCTTGCGGGCATAGGATTTGACGTCGCTCAGCGTGCCGCTCGATGCGTCGGTTTTTTTCTTCAAAATAGCTTTGGCCATGGTGCACCTCACGCGCAGAAGGTTTGAGGAACTGCCCGGATAAGTGTCGGGCTCAGGCACAAAGTAGGGAGAAAAATTAGAAACGGCACCCTAACAACTGACATAAACCGTCGGGCGCGCCACATGAAAATGTAGGAGTGAGCCTGCTCGCGATGACGGAGTGTCAGCCAACATCAATGTTGACTGATTAACCGCTATCGCGAGCAGGCTCACTCCTACAAGGGATGTGATTTCAATCGGGAATCAGACCAGGACCTTGTCCAGCGCCTTCTCGATCTCAGCTTTGATCATGCCGCTCATGGCCGACATCATCAGGCCCAGCTCCACGTCAACCTTGATCGAATTCTCGCTGACATGCACCGCGCCCTTCACACCCGGGCGTTTGAGGTTCAGGGTATCGCCGGACCACTGCGGCTCCAGGCCATACTGATCGGACAGTTTCTGCGCCAGCTTGTCGGCCTTCTCGCGAGCCGCTTCCTTACCCAGGCCATGGGCACGTTCAACACTAATACGGGCCATCAAATGACTCCTGCTTTATGGATGCTTTCCCGAGGCATCTTGACCTCTGCTGCGTCAAAACGTCCCGATGGTTGCCCATCTTACCTTCAGCCTTGCCAAGACAAAGCATGCCTTGGGGATTAGAATGTCGCGCATTCTCTTTTGGTGACAGCGATATGACTGATCAGCGCAAAGGCAGCGATGCCGAACCCACCACACACTTCGGCTTCAAAAACGTTCCGGAAAGCCAGAAAGCGGAAAAAGTCGCTGAGGTTTTCCACTCGGTAGCCGCCAAGTACGACCTGATGAACGACCTTCTGTCGGGCGGCATGCACCGTCTGTGGAAGCGTTTCGCGATCGAATTGTCGGGCGTGCGCACCGGTAACCGCGTGCTGGACATCGCCGGCGGTACCGGCGATCTGACCAGAAAATTCTCGCATCTGGTCGGCCCGACCGGTCAGGTCGTATTGGCCGACATCAACGAGTCGATGCTCAAGGTCGGTCGTGACCGCCTGCTGGATCTCGGTGTGGCCGGCAACGTCGAATTCGTCCAGGCCGATGCGGAAAAACTGCCGTTCCCGGACAACCATTTCGACTGCGTGACCATCGCCTTCGGCCTGCGCAACGTGACCCACAAGGAAGATGCCCTGCGCTCGATGCTGCGCGTGCTCAAGCCGGGTGGCCGTTTGCTGGTGCTGGAATTCTCCAAGCCGACCAACGCGCTGATGTCCAAGGCCTACGACGCCTACTCGTTCGCCTTCATGCCGCTGATGGGCAAGCTGATCACCAACGACTCGGAAAGCTATCGCTACCTGGCCGAATCGATCCGTATGCACCCGAACCAGGAAACCCTGAAGTCGATGATGGTCGAGGCCGGCTTCGACCGCGTGACCTATCACAACATGACCGCAGGCATCGTTGCCTTGCACCGCGGCATCAAGCCCTGATGCTGCTCGCCGGGCTGCTTGCCAGCGTTGAACTCGGCCTGAACCGGGTGCTGCGTCTCGACAGCACGGCGCTGCCGCGGCTGGCGCATTTGAGCGGCCGGGTGATTGCCGTCGATTGCCGCAACCCGGCGCTGCAACTGTTCATCCTGCCCAGCGACGAAGGCCTGATGCTCGCCTCCCAGTGGGAAACCGGCGCCGACTGCACGTTGCGTGCACCGGCCTCGAGCCTGTTGAAACTGGCGATGAGCAAGGACAAGACTGCCGTCCTGCACAGCCCGGAAGTCGAGCTCGACGGCGACAGCGGTGTGCTGCTGGAGCTGGCGGCGGTCCTTCAGGACCTCGAGCTGGACTGGGAGTACGAACTCTCGCGCTGGCTGGGCCCCGTGGCCACGCAACTGGTCGGCGGTCACCTGCGCAGTCGCGCCCGCTGGTATCAGCAAGGCTTTGCCAGCCTGGGCCAGAACCTGGGCGAATACCTGGCCGAAGAATCGCGCACCCTTGTCGGTCAGCGCGAAGCCGAAGCCCGATTCAGTGAACTGGACCAGATCAAACTCGATCTTGAACGTCTCGAGGCGCGTTTCGAGCGCCTTTCCCGATCCCTCGACCCAAGCGATAACGCATGAAGCTGCTTGCCGTCCGCCGTTTGTTGCGCATCCAGCGCGTCGTGATCCGCTACCGCCTCGATGACCTGCTGTTCGCCCTGCCGCTGCCCTGGTTCCTGCGGGCGCTGCGTTACGCGTTGCCGTGGCGCTGGTTTCCGCGCAAGACCCTGGACCTGAGCCGTGGCGCGCGCTTGCGCCTGGCGTTGCAGGACCTGGGGCCGATTTTCATCAAGTTCGGGCAGATCCTGTCCACCCGTCGCGACCTGCTGCCAGAAGACATCGCCGATGAGCTGATGCTGTTGCAGGACCGCGTGCCGCCGTTCGATTCGCAGGTGTCGGTCAAGCTGATCGAAGAACAGCTGGGCAAGAAAATCAGCGACGTGTTCAGCCGTTTCGATGTCGAGCCGCTGGCCTCGGCCTCGGTGGCGCAGGTGCATGCCGCGCAACTGAAAACCGGTGAAGAAGTGGTGGTCAAGGTGATCCGGCCGGGCCTCAAGCCGGTGATCGCCCAGGACCTGGCGTGGCTGTTCATCCTCGCCCGTGCCGCTGAAAAAGTCTCCGCCGATGCGCGCCTGCTGCACCCGGTGGATGTGGTCAGCGATTACGAAAAAACCATCTACGACGAACTCGACCTGCTGCGCGAGGCGGCCAACGCCAGCCAGTTGAAGCGCAACTTCGACGGTTCGCCGCTGCTCTATGTGCCGCAAGTCTACTGGGACTGGTGCCGGCCGAAAGTGCTGGTAATGGAGCGCATCTACGGCATTCAGGTCACCGATCTGGCGACCCTGGCCGACCAGCGCACCGACATGAAAATGCTCGCCGAACGCGGCGTGGAAATCTTCTTCACCCAGGTGTTCCGCGACAGTTTCTTCCATGCCGACATGCACCCTGGCAACATTTTCGTCAGCACCGTGAACCCGTGGAGCCCGCAGTACATTGCGATCGACTGCGGCATCGTCGGCAGCCTGACCCCGGAAGACCAGGACTACCTGGCGCGTAACCTGTTCGCCTTCTTCAAGCGCGATTACCGGCGCGTGGCGCAGTTGCACATCGATTCGGGCTGGGTGCCGGCAGAAACCAAACTCAACGAATTCGAAGCGGCGATCCGTACCGTGTGCGAGCCCATCTTCGAAAAACCGTTGAAGGACATTTCCTTCGGTCAGGTGTTGATGCGCCTGTTCCAGACCGCGCGTCGCTTCAACATGGAAGTGCAGCCGCAGCTGGTCCTGCTGCAAAAAACCCTGCTGAACATCGAAGGCCTGGGCCGTCAGCTGTACCCGGACCTCGACTTGTGGAACACCGCGCAGCCGTTCCTCGAACGCTGGATGCGCGAGCGGGTCAGCCCCAAAGCCCTGCTCGGCAACGTGCACAGCCAGTTCGAGCAGATCCCGCACCTGGCCAACATGGCCCGCGACCTGCTCGAACGCATGTCCCAACCCCACGCCTACGACCCGCCGCCACCGTGGCATCGACGCCGGGACGACTGGTTCCTGCGCCTGCTCGGTACGGCCCATCTGGCCGGTGGCGCCATCCTTGCCGCTGGCGGGCCACTGAATCAGTTGGACTATTGGCCAGCTGGCATCATGATGGCCGTCGGTTTGTATCTGGTCGTTCGCCGATAGCCAGTTGTGTGAACGACTGGCACACTGTTTCAACGCCTGAGCTCGACTATTGAAGTGTGGAGCTCGCTGTCGGAGTCGAAGATGAAAAACTGGCTGGACGAGATCAAGTGGGACGCTGACGGCCTGGTGCCGGCCATCGCCCAGGATCACAAGACCGGGCGCGTCCTGATGATGGCCTGGATGAACCGCGAAGCACTGGAACTGACCGCTGCCGAGAACCGTGCGATTTACTGGTCACGTTCCCGTGGCAAGCTGTGGCGCAAGGGCGAAGAGTCCGGCCATGTGCAAACCCTGCACGAGATGCGCCTGGACTGCGACGCCGACGTCATCATTCTGATGGTCGAGCAGATCGGAGACATTGCCTGCCATACCGGCCGCCAGAGCTGCTTCTATCGCGTCTACGAGAACGGCGACTGGACAACGGTCGACCCGGTCCTGAAAGATCCGCACGCCATCTATTCCGCAGGACACAAACATGAGTGACACTCTGACCCGTCTGGCCCAGGTACTGGAAGAGCGCAAAGGCGCCGCCGCCGACAGCTCGTATGTCGCCAGCCTGTACCACAAAGGCTTGAACAAGATTCTGGAAAAAGTCGGCGAAGAGTCGGTCGAAACCATCATTGCCGCCAAGGACGCCGCCGTCAGCGGCGACTGCAGCGATGTGATCTACGAAACCGCCGATTTGTGGTTCCACAGCATGGTCATGCTCGCCCAATTGGGGCAGCATCCACAGGCTGTACTCGATGAACTGGACCGTCGTTTCGGTCTCTCCGGACACGTAGAGAAAGCCTCGCGTCCGTCCGCCTGAATAACTATTAGAGAGGAGCAGCAGCATGGGCATTTTTGACTGGAAACACTGGATCGTCATCCTGGTTGTCGTGGTACTGGTATTCGGCACCAAGAAACTGAAAAACCTCGGCACTGACGTCGGCGAATCGATCAAGGGTTTCAAGAAAGCCATGAACGACGACGAAAAACCGGCCGACCCGAACGCGACCCCGGCCCAACCGGTTCCGCCGGTACAGCCACAGGCCTCTGTGAACCAGCCGCACACCATCGACGTGCAGGCACAGAAAGTCGAAGAGCCGATCCGCAAAGACGTGTGAGCGCAGACTAATGTTTGGTATCAGCTTCTCTGAACTGCTGCTCGTCGGCCTCGTTGCCCTGCTGGTGCTGGGTCCCGAGCGCTTGCCGGGCGCTGCGCGCACCGCTGGCCTGTGGGTCGGGCGCCTGAAGCGCAGCTTCAACGCGATCAAACAGGAAGTTGAACGTGAAATCGGTGCCGACGAAATTCGTCGGCAACTGCACAACGAGCACATCCTGTCGCTTGAACAGGAGGCGCGGAAAATCTTCACGCCGACCCAGCAGGAGCCTACGCCGGTCGAGCATGTGGGAGAGCAGACGATTCAGGTTCCCGCCGCCAGCGTCGCAGCACCTGCTGTAGCGGCAGAACCTGCACCCGTTGTTGCAGCCACACCGGTTGAACCAGTCACACCTGCGGCTGCGCCTGTTGCGCCAGCCCCTCATGACCCAACACTGCCGCCGCGAGCCCCATGAGCGATCTCCCTGAAAACGACCAGCACATGCCGCTGGTTTCGCACCTCACCGAGTTGCGTACCCGCCTGCTGCGTTGTGTAGCGGCGATTTTCATCATCTTCGCCGGGCTGTTTGCCTTCACCCAGCAGATCTACACCTTCGTCTCGACGCCGCTGCGTGCGTACCTGCCCGCCGGCGCGACGATGATTGCCACCGACGTGTCGTCGCCGTTCCTGACGCCACTGAAGCTGACCATGATGGTCTCGCTGTTCCTGGCCATCCCGGTGATCCTGCACCAGATCTGGGGCTTCATTGCCCCCGGCCTGTACAAGCATGAAAAACGCATCGCCGTGCCATTGCTGGTGTCCAGCATCCTGTTGTTCTACGCCGGCATGGCCTTCGCCTACTTCCTGGTGTTCCCGCTGATCTTCAAGTTCTTCGCCGCCGCCACCCCGGCCGGCGTGGAAATGATGACCGACATCACCAGCTACCTCGATTTCGTCATGACGCTGTTCTTCGCCTTTGGCGTGGCGTTCGAGATCCCGGTGGCCGTGGTGCTGCTGGTATGGATCGGCGTGGTCGACGTCAAATACCTGAAGAAGATCCGCCCGTACGTGATCATCGGCTGTTTCGTGGTCGGCATGATCCTGACGCCACCGGACATTTTCTCGCAGACCCTGCTGGCTGTGCCGATGTGGCTGTTGTTTGAAATCGGCATCCTGTTCGGCAGCCTGATCAGCAAGCGTGGCGAGCATCCGGACGACCAACCGGCCGACGATCACAACGACCAGCCGCCAGCGACCCAAGCGTGAACCTGCTGCTCCTTGAAGAGGCCGATTTCATTTCGGCCGACCGGGCGATCCTGCGCGATCGCCGGCTGACGCACATGCAGGAAGTCCACCGCTGCGAAGTCGGTGACAGCATGCGCGTCGGGCGGATCGGCGGGCTGATGGGCTCGGCCGAAGTGCTGCGCCTGGACGCCGACGAAGCGGAATTGCGCGTCACCCTCGACCAGCCGCCACCGGCCAAGCTGCCATTGACCCTGGTATTGGCCCTGCCGCGGCCCAAAATGCTGCGCAGGGTGTTCCAGACCGTGGCGGCCATGGGTGTGCCGCGTATCGTGCTGGTCAACAGCTATCGCGTCGAGAAGAGCTTCTGGCAGACCCCGTTCCTGGAACCGGAAGCGATTCGCGAGCAGTTGATCCTCGGCCTCGAACAGGCCCGGGACAGCGTGCTGCCGGAAGTCGTCATCGAGAAGCGCTTCAAGCCGTTCGTCGAAGACCGCCTGCCCGCCATCACCGAAGGCACCCTTGGCCTGGTGGGGCATCCGGGCAATTACCCGCCCTGCCCTCGCGCACTCAGCGAGCCGGTGACCCTGGCCATCGGCCCCGAGGGTGGCTGGATTCCCTACGAGATCGACCTGCTGGGCAAGTCCGGCCTGCAACCGGTGCAACTGGGCGAGCGCATTCTTCGCGTCGAAACCGCCGTGACCGCGCTGCTGGCACGGCTTTTCTAACTACGCATAACCCGTAGCAGCTGGCGAAGCCTGCGTTCGGCTGCGAAGCAGTCGTCTATACGGCGTACTCAGCCAACCAGAATGACTGAGGTGCCGGGTTTTGCGACTGCTACGCAGCCGAACGCAGGCTTCGCCAGCTGCTACAAGGAAAGCGTCCCCCCCGACATCTACAGAATGTCGCCAGCCTGCCGATACAGTCCCCATAAAACCAAATTGCGGTCCGGGGAGTTTCAGCATGTATCAATGGCTAGCCGAAAATCTGGGAAACGTCAGCGTCAAACGCAAGCTGGGGATCGGCTTCGGTCTGGTGCTGTTACTGACCCTGCTGATCACCTTCACCGGCTGGAGCGGCCTGAGCGGCGTGACCAGCCGTGGCGATAAACTGGGGTTCATCGCCAGCCTCAACGACCTGACCAAGGACCTGCGCATCGCCCGCCTGGATTACGAGATGCGTCGCGGCGAACAGGGTCCCGGCGCCGTCAACGATCTGTTGGGCAAACTCGAAAGCGGCCTGCAGACCGCCCGCGGCCTGATCGAGCAACCGGCTGATACGGCCATGGTCGATCAACAACTGGCCGCTGTCGCCGAATACCGTCGTGCCTTCAGCGACATGACCCAGGCCGGCGCCCAGCGTGAAGACGCCCGCAGCAAACTCGGCGCCACCGCCGACAACGCCGTGGCCCGCGTCGCCGAAGTGGAAAAAACCATGCTGCAAGGCGACAGCGTGGCGGCGTTCAACAGCGTGATCGACCTGAGCAAACTGATCCAGCAGGCGCGCTTCCAGGTTCGCGGCTACACCTACAGCGGCAAGACCGAAGCCGAACAGCCAGCCCTCGACGCGATCGACAACGCCCTGAAGAACCTCGAGAGCCTGCCGGCCAAACTGCCCGGAGAACACATCGCCAACCTGCAACAGGCGACTGATTCGCTGAAGGCCTACCGCGCCGCTGTCAGCCAGTTCCGCGACTCCCAGGTGGCCAGCGCCAAGGCCCTGGTACGCATGTCCGCCCAAGGCGACATCCTGCTGGACATGAGCCAGAAACTCACCGTCTCGCAAACCGTCGTGCGCGACACCGACGCCGCCCACGCCAAGAACATGCTGACCCTCGCCACCGTACTGGCCATCGCCTTCGGCCTGCTGGCCGCCTGGGCGATCACCCGGCAGATCATCATTCCATTGAACCAGACCCTGGCCGTCGCTGAACGCGTAGCCCGTGGCGACCTGACCCACAACCTGACGTCGCAGCGCCGTGACGAACTCGGCCAGTTGCAGCGTGCCATGCAGAGCATGACCCAGGGCTTGCGCGAACTGATCGGCGGCATCAGCGATGGCGTCACGCAGATCGCCAGCGCCGCCGAAGAGCTGTCCGCCGTTACCGAACAGACCAGCGCCGGGGTCAACAGCCAGAAGGTCGAGACCGACCAGGTCGCGACTGCCATGAACGAAATGGCCGCCACCGTGCAGGAAGTCGCGCGCAACGCCGAAGAAGCCTCCGAAGCCGCCGTCGCCGCCGACCAGCAGGCCCGCGAGGGCGACAAAGTGGTGGGCGAAGCCATCGCCCAGATCGAACGCCTGGCCGCGGAAGTCGGCCACTCCACCGAGGCCATGGGCGAACTCAAGCGCGAAAGCGACAAGATCGGCAGCGTGCTCGACGTGATCAAGTCCGTGGCCCAGCAAACCAACCTGCTGGCGCTCAACGCCGCGATTGAAGCCGCCCGGGCCGGTGAAGCCGGGCGTGGTTTTGCCGTGGTCGCAGACGAAGTCCGCAGCCTGGCCCAGCGCACCCAGAAGTCCACCGAAGAGATCGAAGAGCTGATCGTCGGCCTGCAAAACGGCACGCAGCAGGTGGCGACCATCATGGACAACAGCCGCAACCTGACCGACAGCAGTGTCGAACTGACTCGCCGCGCCGGTGGTTCACTGGAAAGCATCACCCGCACCGTCTCGGCGATTCAGGCGATGAACCAGCAGATCGCCGCTGCCGCCGAACAGCAAAGCGCCGTGGCCGAAGAGATCAACCGCAGCGTGCTGAACGTGCGGGACGTGTCGGACCAGACCTCGGCCGCAAGTGAAGAGACCGCGGCCTCCAGCGTTGAGCTGGCGCGGTTGGGAACGCATTTGCAGATGCTGGTGGGCAAGTTCAAGGTTTGAGGTGATTCATCTGCCTCGGCTCGCTTGGAACCGAGGTGATGCTATCGCGAGCAAGCTCGCTCCCACAGGGTTCTGTGGTGTTCCGCAATAAGTACTAACACCGAAAATCACTGTGGGAGCGAGCTTGCTCGCGATGGCGACTTTTCAGACGCCGAGATTACAAAACCTGGCGCAAAAACGCCTGTGCTCGCGGATCCTTCGGTGCATCGAAGAACTCCGCTGGCGAAGCATCTTCCAGCAACTTGCCGTGATCGAAGAACAGCACCCGATCCGCCACTTCCCGGGCGAAGCCCATTTCGTGGGTGACGCAAACCATCGTCATGCCTTCCACGGCCAGGTTTTTCATCACATCCAGCACTTCGCCGACCATTTCCGGGTCGAGTGCCGAGGTCGGCTCGTCGAACAGCATGACCTTCGGCTCCATCGCCAGTGCCCGGGCGATGGCCACGCGTTGTTGCTGACCGCCGGACAGGCGTGACGGAAACGCGTTGGCCTTCTGCGCAATCCCGACCTTTTCCAGCAACGCCATGGCCTTGGCCTCACGCTCCTTTTTGCCGCGTTTGCGCACGACTTTCTGCGCCAGGCAGAGGTTTTCCAGCACGGTCATGTGCGGGAACAGGTTGAAGTGCTGGAACACCATGCCGACTTCGCGGCGATAGGCGTTCACATCGGTTTTCGGGTCGGCCAGTTGCAGGCCGTCGATGCTCACCGAGCCGGAATCGAAGGTTTCCAGGCCATTGAGGCAGCGCAGAAAGGTCGACTTGCCGGAGCCGGACGGACCGATCACCACCAGCACTTCGCCCTTGGCGACCGTTGTGCTGACGTTATCCACCGCGCGCACCACCTGGCCACGGGTGTTGAAGACTTTTACCAGATCGCGGACTTCAATCACTTTGCGCGAGCCTCCGCTCAAGCCGGCTGGCGATTTTCGACAGCGGCAGGTTGATCAACAGGTACAGACCGGCGACGCAGAACAGGATTTCGAACGGCGAGAACGAGGTGGTGATGACTTCGCGGCCACTTTTGAGCAGTTCGGTAATCGCGATCACCGACACCAGCGAGGTATCTTTCACCAGGCTGATGAACTGCCCTGCCAGCGGCGGCAATACACGCTTGAAGGCTTGCGGCAGCACCACATGACGCATCGACTGACCGGCACTCAAACCCAGCGACCGTGCAGCTTCGTTCTGGCCACGGGCGATGGATTGCACGCCGGAGCGGATGATTTCCGCCACATAGGCGCCAGTGAACAGCGACAGCGCCGCGATCCCGGCGAATTCCCGGGACAGGTTCATCACCGTGCCGATGAAGAAGTAGAAAATGAAGATCTGTACTAACAGTGGCGTACCGCGCACCAGCTCGACGTAGATCGTCGAGAGGTCGCGCAGGGTCGGGTTGTTCGACAGCCGGCACAGGCCGGTGGCCAGACCGATCAGCAGCCCTAGAACGCCGGACACCACAGACAACCATAAGGTGGTCCAGAGCCCCCACATCAGCGGCCCTGCGGCCCAATGGCGGGTCACGCCAATCACATCGCCCTCGGCCACATCATCGCCTTGGGCGACTTGCAGGCTGTTGTCGTCGACGATCAGGTGCTGCTCGGTGCCGGCGTCGTTGCGCAGGGTGACTTCAGCCTTGTCGCCCTTGCGCACCAGTTCGCTGACGGTGGAGATGTCGGCGGCGCGCTGGGACTCTTCGGCGTGGTAGGCGAAGTACTGCGGAACGCGGTTCCAGCGCCATTCGTAGGACATCAGCGAGGTGGCGTAGTACAACGCGCCGGCCAGGCCGATGAGCACCAGCACGGTCAGGACGTGCCAGGGCCATTGGGCTTTTTTCTGTTTCATTGGGTTTGTTGAATCCGAAAGTTGTATCGCCGGGGAGGCCGCTATCGCGAGCAAGCTCGCTCCCACAGGGGCTGTGCCGGACACAAAATTTGTGTTCACCCGGATTAACTGTGGGAGCGAGCTTGCTCGCGATTGCAGCGACGCGGTCTATTTGACCGAGTGTTACTCCATGTCCTTGAGCCACTCGCTGCTCTTGAACCACTTGTCATGGATGCGATCGTAGGTGCCGTCTTCGTGGATCTGGTGCAGGAAGTTGTTGATGAAGTTGATGCTGTCGTAATCACCCTTCTTCAAACCGAAGGCCAACGGCTCGTAGGTGAACGGCTTGTCGAGGAACACCAGTTTGCCGTTGCCGACCTTGTTCACCGCCACGACGTTGTACGGCGCGTCGTAGATGAAGGCGTCAGCCTTGCCGTTGACCACGTCGAGCACCGCTTCCTGCTCGTTGTCGTAACCGTGGTACTTGGCTTTGGAGATGAGCTTTTTGGCGACCATTTCGCCGGTGGTGCCGAGCTTGGAGGTGATGCGGTAGTCGGCCGTGTTCAGGTCTTTATAGGACTGGATGGTGCCTTCCAGCTCCTTGCGGATCAGCAGCGTCTGGCCGACCACGATGAACGGTTCGCTGAAGTTCAGGCGCAGGTTGCGTTCCTGGGTCAGGGTCATGCCGCTGCCGATCATGTCGAACTTGTCGGTCAGCAGGGCCGGGATGATGCCGTCGTAGCCGGTGGACACCAGTTCCAGCTTGACGCCCATGGCCTTGGACATGGCTTTGAGAATGTCGACTTCGAAGCCAATGATCTCGCCGCGCTTGTTGGTCATTTCGAACGGCATGTAGGTCGGGTCCATGCCGACTTTCAACGTGCCGCGCTTGACCGCGTCATCGATGGCACCGGCCTGCGCCGCGTTGACTGCAACCAGTGCCGTGACGCCGACCAGCAGCATCGACAGATACTTCTTCATCTTCAAGTCCCCAAAACCATTGCGTTGTGAGGCGCGCAAAAATGGCGGTTCCCCGGGAGGAAACGCACCAATACGGACAAAAATTATCCGGGCACACCAATTCGGGAACGGATCCTAAACTACTCGCCCGTTTGCACAAGGGTTTGGGAACGATCAGGCAAAAAAAAGCCCCGCTGGATAGCGGGGCGTTTCTTCATCAGGCCAACTGAGGCTGGACGCTCAGCGGCTTGAGCGGCAGCAGCGGTGCATGGGGGTCGGCATTGACCGACTTGCGCCACGCGCCCAGCCACTCGGCATGACTTTCGTTCCAGACCTGCTCATGCAGGCGGGCCAGGGCCACCGGGTCACTGAGCAATTGCACACGCTCGTTGTTGGTCAGCCCTTCAGGACCGACTTTCATTGCATGGCGTACCCGCTCGACCCGCAGCCATTCAATCGGCTCGGCCTCACGGTGACGCGAGGTCGCCAGCGAGCACGCCAGAGCGTTCTGCTGTGGATCGACCACCGAACGGACGAAGCCGTCGTTCAGCGCGTGCCAGCGGTTTTCGTGGGTGTACTGGTCGGTGGCCAGCAACGCCTGCGGCGGATTGTATTCCTCGGGGATCAGGAACAGGCTCTCGTCACGGGACTTGAGGCCCAGGCCGACACGGCTGGAGATCACCGATACCGGGATCGACAGCATCAACGAACCGACGATCGGCACCAGCCACCACAGGAAGCTCGGGTTCAGCCAGATCACCAGCATGGCCCAGAAGAAGCCCAGCAGGGTTTGCGGACCGTGGCGCTTGACCGCTTCGCTCCACGGCGTGGAGTCGTCGTCACGCTGTGGCGAGTTCCAGGTCGCGGCCCAGCCGAGGAACGCGGCGAGGACGAAACGGGTGTGGAAAATCATCCGCACCGGCGCCAGCAGCATGGAGAACAGCATCTCCAGCAGCATCGACAGGGTCACCTTGAATTTGCCGCCGAACTCTTTCGCACCCTTGGCCCAGATCAGGATGATGCTCAACAGTTTCGGCAGGAACAGCAGCACGATGGTGGTCGAGAACAACGCAATCGCCTTGTCCGGGTGCCATTGCGGCCACAGCGGATAGAGCTGGCGCGGTTCCAGGAAGTACTGCGGCTCCATCAGCGTGTTGACCGCCAGCAGCGCGGTCGACAGCACCAGGAAGAAGAACCACAACGGCGCCGACAGGTAAGACATCACGCCGGTCAGGAACACCGCGCGGTGCACCGGGTGCATGCCCTTGACCAGGAACAGGCGGAAGTTCATCAGGTTACCGTGGCACCAGCGACGGTCACGCTTGAGTTCATCCAGCAGGTTTGGTGGCAGTTCTTCATAGCTGCCCGGCAAGTCGTAGGCAATCCACACGCCCCAGCCGGCACGGCGCATCAGCGCGGCTTCAACGAAGTCGTGGGACAGGATCGCACCAGAGAACGCACCTTTACCAGGCAACGGCGCCAGGGCGCAGTGATCGATGAACGGCTTCATGCGGATGATCGCGTTGTGGCCCCAGTAGTGCGACTCGCCCAGTTGCCAGAAGTGCAGACCGGCGGTGAACAGCGGGCCATACACGCGAGTGGCGAACTGCTGCATGCGCGCATACAGGGTGTCCATGCCCGACGCACGTGGCGCGGTCTGGATGATCCCGGCGTCCGGCGTGGCTTCCATCAGGCGCACCAGACTGGTCAGGCACTCGCCGCTCATCACGGAGTCGGCATCGAGTACGACCATGTACTTGTAGTCACCGCCCCAACGACGGCAGAAGTCGTCGAGGTTGCCGCTTTTACGTTTTACGCGACGACGGCGGCGGCGATAGAAGATCTTGCCGAAGCCACCGGCTTCGCGGCAGACGTCCAGCCAGGCCTGTTGCTCGGCAACACAGATATCGGCGTCGTTACTGTCGCTGAGGACGAAGAAGTCGAAGCGGTCCAGGTCACCCGTGGCCGCAACCGACTCGAAGGTCGCCCGCAGGCCGGCGAATACCCGAGGCACGTCCTCGTTGCAGATCGGCATCACCAGGGCGGTGCGCGCATCCTTTGGAATCGGCTCGTTGCCGGCACTTTTACCGGAGATACGGTACTTGTCGTGACCGGTGAGCAACTCGAGGAAGCCCATCAGCGCGGTCCAGAAACCGGCCGATACCCAGCAGAACAGAATCCCGAACAGGATCAGGATGCTGGTCTGCAACGCATACGGCAGCACCTGCGTGGCGGTTTGCAGCAGCGGCTGGTGCAGCACTTCGTTGAGGTCGACGAACGACCAGCCCTGGTACGGCATGATGCCTTTCATGTACCAGCCGGCGACGATGGTCTGGCCGAGCATCAGCAGCAACAGAATGTAGCGACGGATCGAACCGACCGTGCGCCAGCGCGCAGCAGGCAACACCCGTTCGTCCTTCGGCGGCTTCGGCGGGTTGGTGCGGCCGGTCATCCGACGCCAGCCGCGCACCAGAATGTTGGTGCGCCACGGCTCCGGCACGACCTTGGTCCGACGAATAGGCGGAGTCGCCTTGAGGCAGACCCGGCCGTTGGCGTCGAGCGCCAGCATTTCCGCGTCCTGCAGCTCTTCGGCGGTGCTCAGGGTCAGGCGTTTGCCGACCGAAGCCTGGGCGGCGTCGGTCGGGGCATCGAACGTCGACGATGACAGGCGTTCATGCAATTCGCTGAAAGACTGGCAGCCCGCGAGTTCCGCGCGCTGCTCGTCGGTCATCGGCAGATGTGCCAGATACTCGGAAAGAGATTCTGGCCGTACTTGAAAGTTACTCATCGGCAGGCAACTGATAGCTCCAGGTCTCGGTCAGGACTTCTTCAGTCGGGGCCGATTCCGGTGTGGCTGGGGCCGCGTCGGCAGCGGCAGGCTGCTTGGCGTCTTTATTGGCCTTGTCCTTGGCATCTGCAACAGGCTTCGCGTCAGACTGCTTGGCCTCCGCTTGCTTGGCTTCCTTGTCCTCTTTCTCTTGTTGCCTGGCGGCAACCTTGTCGGCCTTGGCAACCGACGAGTTCGACGACGGAATCGACGTCTTGGCCAGATCCGCAGGCACGATGTTCTGTACCAGCGCGGCACGCATCTCGGTGGCCTTGCCCGGATCCTTGATCTTCATCCGCAGGGTCAGGCGCCAGCCCTTGGTTTCAGGGTTGTAGCGCACGCTGTTTTCCACCAGCTCGGCGTTGTCGCCGACGCTGACCTGGCTGCGAACCTCCGCTTCGGCCGGCAATGCCGCCAGGGACGGGCCTTCGAAGTCCACCAGGTAGGCAACGCTGCCGTCCGGCTGACGAATCAGGTTGGACTGTTTGACGTCACCGGTGGAACGCAGGGTCTGTTTGACCCAGGCGCTGTCCGGCGCGTGAATCGCCGATTCGTCCATGGTCCAGTGCATACGATAAGCGACATCGAGCGGCTGGCCAGGTTCCGGCAATTTTTCCGGGTTCCAGAACGCCACTATATTGTCGTTGGTTTCGTCGGCGGTCGGAATTTCGACCAGATCGACGGTGCCCTTGCCCCAGTCACCCTTCGGCTCGATCCAGGCGCTTGGGCGCCTGTCGTACCGGTCGTCGAGGTCTTCATAGTGGCTGAAGTCGCGGCCACGTTGCAGAAGACCGAACCCGCGCGGGTTTTCCACGCTGAAGTTGCTCACGGCCAGGTGTTTCGGATTGTTCAGTGGACGCCAGATCCACTCGCCGTTGCCGGCATGGATCGCCAGACCGCTGGAGTCGTGCAGCTCGCGACGGTAGTTCAGTACTTTCGACGGCTGGTTGGCGCCGAACAGGTACATGCTGGTCAACGGGGCGATACCCAGTTTGCCGACCTTGTCACGCAGGAACATCTGCGCCTTGACGTCGACGATGGTGTCACTGCCCGGACGCAGAGTCAGGCGATAGGCGCCGGTGGCACGAGGAGAATCCAGCAGGGCGAAGATCACCAGGTGCTTGTCGCCTGGCTTGGGCTGCTGAATCCAGAACTCGCGGAAACGCGGGAATTCTTCGCCGGACGGCAATGCGGTATCAAGCGCCATGCCGCGAGCGGACAAACCATAGACGTGACCCTTGCCGACGACGCGGAAGTAGCTCGCGCCGAGCATGGTCATGATTTCGTCTTGCTTGTCGGCCTTGTTGATCGGGTACAGCACACGGAAACCGGCATAGCCCAGTTGTTCAGTGGCCTTGGGATCGAATTTCATGTCGCCGAAGTCGAAACGACTTGGGTCGTATTTGATCTCTTCGACGGTGTTCGCGGTGATTTCGTTGATTTTCACCGGCGTATCGAAATGCATGCCCTGGTGATAGAAGGACAGCTTGAACGGCGTCTTCTGATCGGCCCATTCGGCTTTTTCCGTCAGAAAACGAATTTTCTGATAGTCCGCGAATTTCATGTCGCGGAACTCGTTCGGCAGGTTACTGCGCGGCGCTTCGTATTTCTGCGCGGCCAGCTCTTTTGCCTTGGCCGATACATCATCCAGACTGAATGCCCAAAGCTGGCCGGCGCTGAGCAGGCAGAGCAATGCAGAGCCCGCTACCAGGGCGCTGCGTAACCGTTTGGCGGACAATTTTGGTGCGTTACAGGGACTAACAATCACGAGCAACCCTCGCCGAAAACAGATCAAAAAACCAACGGCCAGTTAAAGGGCCTGCACGGTGTGCGGTATGAAAAAACCGCCCTAGCAGACCACTCTTGCCAAGTTGGCGAGCATTGTTCCGACTCCGCTGGGGCGAAATGATTCCCCAATCGGATCCGGACAAGTCTCTACCTAAGTCAAAATGGACCAACGAACGCTGATCCCCGTAGCGCGCGATTATCTAGTAGGCCGCGTTACAACGCATCAGGGGTAACAAAGTATTTATCGCGAAAAATCCCTGTTTTCAGTCGAAATGAGCTTAAAAACTTGTTTCAAGCGCTTTCAGGTCTGTAACAGGAAGGTTACCGGGCCATCATTGACCAGATGCACCTGCATATCCGCGCCGAATCTACCTGATGCCACAGTGCCATGCACCTGTTTCGCTTTGCTTAATAGATAGTCGAATAGCTCCTCGCCCAGCGCCGGAGGGGCCGCGGTCGAAAAACTCGGACGCAGCCCGTTTTTAGTATCGGCAGCCAGGGTGAACTGAGAGACCAGCAGCAGCCCGCCGCCCACATCCGCCAAGGACAGATTCATCTTGCCCTCAGCGTCACTGAACACCCGATAGTTAAGCAGCTTATTAAGAAGTTTGTCGGCGCTGGCCCGCGTGTCGTCGGGCTCGACGGCGACCAGGACCAGCAATCCCTGGTCGACGGCACCCACGACTTCGTCCGCAATCTCGACTCGCGCACCGCGCACGCGTTGCAGCAGGCCCTTCATGCTTCTTCAGGCGGCAGGTCGAGCAGACGCCGGGCCATCAGATTGGCTGCGCGTACCAGCGCGTCGGTGATCCCCGGTTCGGAAGCGGCATGACCAGCATCGCGGATGACCTGCAGCTCGCTGTTCGGCCAGGCTTGGTGCAGTTCCCAGGCGTTATCCAGCGGGCAGATCACGTCATAGCGACCATGGATGATCACGCCTGGCAAATGGGCGATCTTGCCCATGTCGCGGATCAACTGGTTCGGTTCCAGGAAGGCGTGGTTGCTGAAGTAGTGGCATTCGATGCGGGCAATCGACAATGCACGTTGTGGCTCGGAGAAACGATCGACTACCAGCGGGTTAGGACGCAGGGTCGCGGTGCGGCCTTCCCAGGTGGACCAGGCCTTGGCCGCGTGCATTTGGGCAATCTGGTCGTTGCCGACCAGACGCTTGTGGAACGCGCTGAGCAAGTCGTCGCGCTCGTCCAGCGGGATCGGCGCGATGTAGTCCTGCCAGTAATCGGGGAACAGACGGCTGGCGCCGGCCTGGTAGAACCATTCGATTTCCTGCGGACGGCAGAGAAAGATCCCGCGCAGGATCAGGCCGTGTACCCGTTCAGGATGGGTTTGCGCATAGGCCAGCGCCAGGGTCGAACCCCAGGAGCCGCCAAACAGTACCCATTTGTCGATGCCCAGGTGCTGGCGAATCCGCTCAAGGTCGGCGACCAGATCCCAGGTGGTGTTGTTTTCCAGGCTGGCGTGGGGGGTGGAGCGACCGCAACCGCGCTGATCGAAAGTGACAATGCGATACAGGTTGGGATCGAAGAAGCACCGACTCTGGGCATCACATCCGGCACCGGGGCCGCCGTGGATGAACACCACCGGCAAACCTTCCGGTGAACCGCTTTCGTCGACGTACAGGGTGTGGGTCGCATCGACGGCCAGATCGTGCCGGGCGTGGGGTTTGATCTGCGGGTACAAAGTCTGCATTGCGCGCTCCGTAAGGGGTCGAGGTCATCCCTGGGGGGACTTCTATTATTCTGCCGTCCGGCATCATAAACCCGAATTACGTCAATGAGCATGCCCATGCGGAGTCAGAGTCTTGCCGCCAGATAACCAAACAAGGTTTCGTACAGCGCATCGACCTCCACCGCCTGCCCACGGGCCCGCAAACAGCCATGAACCAAACCCTCGCCGACATAAAGTGTGGCAGCCACGCCTGCCGCATTCAGTCGCTCGGCATACAACACGCCGTCATCACGCAACGGGTCGAATTGCGCCACGGCGATCAATGCCGGTGGCAGTCCGCTGAAATCCCGGGCCAGCAATGGCATGGCGTAGGCGTTCGGTTGGCGGGTGCCGCGCAGGTAAAGCGCGTGATAGCAATCGACGTCACTGCTGCTGAGCAACGGCGCGTCGATGCACTCACTGCGCGACGGCAGCCGGTGATCGCCGCCCAATCCGGGATAGATCAGAACCTGCGCGCACGGCACCGGTTCGCCGGCATCGCGCAGCGCCAGGCATAACGCCGCCGCGAGGTTGCCACCGGCACTGTCGCCGACCACCAGCATACGCTGCGGGTCGAGTTGAAACGGCCCGTTGCGCAGTGCTCGCCAGACCTTCAGGCAATCATCGAACGCGGCGGGAAACGGATGCTCCGGTGCCCGGCGGTAATCGACGGCGATCACCAGTACACCTAGCGTCGATGCCAACTCGGCGCAGATGAAATCGTGAGAATCCAGGTCCCCCACCACCCAGCCACCGCCATGCAGGTAAACGATGCAGGACGCACCACTGGCCGGCGGTTGATAGGAACGAACAGCAACACCGGCCAACTCGAAATCGACCACATATATCCCGGCGGGGCGTGCCGGAGTAAACGCCCGGCACATCTCGCTGTAGGCCTGGCGCAACCCGGTGATGCTGCTGTCGGTGCTGTTGAAACTGACGGTTTTCTCGACGAAAGCCGTCATCTGCTCGGAAAGCGGGTAAGGAGCCATGAGCCGGGTGTCAGCCATTTCAGAGGTGCATGGGAAGACCAGGTTCCTGTGGGAGCGGGCTTGCTCGCGAAGAGGCCAGCACATTCAACCTCTATGTCGACTGCCAATCCGCCTTCGCGAGCAAGCTCGCTCCTACAGGTTTGGTGTCAGTTCTTCAGGCTGGCCTGAACTGTTGCCACGCCATCCTTGCCATCGAAACTGCTGACACCCGCCAGCCAGCGCTGCAAGTCTTCGGGATGGTCACGCAGCCATTTTTTCGCGACATCCTGAGCGGTTTGACGCTCCATGATCGGCACCATCAACTGGCTTTCCTGGGCGGCGGTGAACGTAAGGTTCTCCAGCAGTCGATTGACGTTCGGGCAGCGCTCGGCGTAATCCGGGGCAGTCACGCTGGAGACGGTCGCAGCGCCTTCATTCGGACCGTAGACATCTTCACTGCCAGTCAGGTAGGCGATCTTCATGTTGATGTTCATCGGGTGCGGGGTCCAGCCAACGAACACCACGAATTCCTTGCGATTTACTGCCCGCTGTACGGCGGCGAGCATGCCGGCCTCACCGGACTCGATCAGTTTGAAGTCCTTCAGGCCAAAGTGATTGGTCTCGATCATGGTTTTGATGGTGGTGTTGGCGCCGCTGCCCGGCTCGATGCCGTAGATCTTGCCGCCGAGCTGATCCTTGAATCTGGCGATGTCGGCGAAGGTTTTCAGACCGGCCGCTGCCACGTAGTCAGGGACCGCGAGGGTGGCCTGGGCATCGGCCAGGCTCGGTTTGTCCATGACCTTCACCTGATTGGCAGCCACGAACGGTGCGATGTTTTTATCCATCGCCGGTTTCCAGTAACCCAGGAAGATGTCCAGGCGCTTGTCGCGGATGCCGGCGAAGATGATTTGCTGCACGGCGCTGGTTTGCTTGCTTTCGTAGCCGAGACCGTTGAGCAACACATCGGCCATGCCACTGGTGGCAATCACGTCGGTCCAGTTGACCACACCCATGCGCACGGTTTTGCAGGAGGCGTCGTCCGCGGCCATGGCACCGGCGCTCAACAGAGCGGTGCCGCAGAAGATTGAGAGACAGCGGGTGAACAGACCTTTGGGGCTTGTCATAGAGAGCATTCTCGTGCGGCAGCGGATTATTGTCGGGCCGGTGTCTTTGTGCACCGTGGCCAGAACATTACGCAGCAGACGAGCGATGAAAGCGACCTGTGGCGACCGTGTTTTGCACGGTGGCGACTGTCCCGACGCGCTTTCAAGATAAACACATACCTGTGGGAGCGAGCTTGCTCGCGATGGCGGTGGATCGCCCGATAACGGAACGGCTCGAACTCTTCCATGTAGGTGCACTGCCCCAGCTCCAGTTGCACCGCGTGAATGTTCTCCGCCGGATTGCCGTAATGGCGGGTGATGTGGCCGCCCTTGAAGCGTCCGTTCAGCACGTGGGTGTAATTTTCGTGACGTGCGCAGATGGCTTCCAGCTGACTGGCCAACTGTGGATCGCAACTGGCGCCGTTGAAGGTACCGAGGTTGAAGTCCGGCAGTTTGCCGTCGAACAGGTGCGGGATCAGCGAGCGGATCGAGTGCGCGTCGAACAGCAGCGCGTAGCCGAACTCGGCCTTCAATCGCGCCAGTTCCTGTTGCAGGGTGCTGTGGTACGGCGTCCAGATCTGCTCAAGGTAGGTGGCGCGCTCTTCTTTCGAAGGTTCCAGCCCTTCGCGGAACAACGGCACGCCGTCGAACAGCGTGGCCGGGTACAGGCCAGTGGTCGCACCGACGTACAACGGTTTATCGTCGGATGGCCGGTTAAGGTCAATGACGAATCGCGAATACCCGGCGGCCAGGGTGCTGGCACCCAGTTCGGCGGCGAAGTCGTACAGCTGCGGGATGTGCCAGTCGGTGTCCGGCAGGCTTTTCGCCTGTGGGATCAACCCGGCCTCGACCGCAGGTGTCAGTCGCACACCGGCGTGAGGCATGCTGATCAGCAGCGGTACGCGGCCTTGTTTGAAGTTCAGTACCTTATCCACAACAGATCTCCTACAAACTTGATTCGACGCCGTGGCGCACGACGCGTTTTTCCAGGTCGCCGCCCAGCCAGTACGACAGGTCGGCCGGACGATCGATTTGCCAAGCGACGAAATCCGCGACCTTGCCGACCTCCAGCGAACCATGGGTGGCGGCCATACCCAGCGCGGTGGCAGCGTGAATCGTCGCGCCCGCCAGCGCTTCTTCCGGAGTCATGCGGAAACAGGTGCAAGCCATGTTCAGCATCAGGCGCAACGACAACGCGGGCGAGGTGCCTGGGTTGAGGTCGCTGGCGATGGCAATCTTTACGCCGTGTTTGCGCAGCGCATCCATCGGCGGCAACTGGGTTTCCCGCAGGAAATAGAAAGCGCCGGGCAGCAACACCGCAACGGTGCCGGACTTGGCCATGGCGATGGCGTCCTCCTCGGTCATGAACTCCAGGTGATCGGCGGACAACGCGTGATAACGCGCCGCCAGGCTCGAGCCGTGCAGCGACGACAACTGCTCGGCGTGCAGCTTCACTGGCAAGCCCAGTTCCTGGGCGGTAATGAACACCCGCTCGACCTGCGCCGGGGAGAACGCCAGGTACTCGCAGAACGCGTCCACCGCGTCGACCAGACCTTCGGCGGCCAGGGCCGGGAGCATGTCGGCGCAGATGTGATCGATATAGTCGTCGGCGCGATCGACGTATTCCGGCGGCAGGGCATGAGCCGCCAGGCAGGTGCTGCGCACGCTGACCGGCAGTTCGGCGCCGAGGCGACGGGCCACACGCAGCATCTTGCGTTCGTTGGCCAGGTCCAGGCCGTAGCCAGACTTGATTTCGATGCTGGTGACGCCATCACGCATCAGGCTTTTCAGGCGCCTGGCGGCACTGGCGAACAACTCGTCTTCGCTAGCCGCGCGGGTGGCGCGCACGGTGCTGGCAATACCACCACCGCTGGCTGCGATTTCCGCGTAGCTGACGCCTTGCAGGCGCTGTTCGAATTCGCCGCTGCGGTTACCGCCAAACACCGTATGGGTGTGACAGTCGATCAGGCCCGGTGTGACCCAGGCCCCGTTCAAATCATTGACGGCCGGGTACTCGCCCGCCGGCAACTCACCACGCGGGCCGATCCACTCAATGTGCGCTCCTGACGTCACGATGGCCGCGTCCTCGATGATCGAGTAGACACCTTGTGCCATGGTTGCGACGTGACAGTGTTGCCAGAGAGTTTTCATCCTTGGCCTCCATTAGGTTATCGATGAGAAAAAGTAGGGTCCTGCGTCACCAGGGCTGCCTGGCCCGCCGCCGGTTTCACCCACGTCAGGTAAGCCAGCACCAGCAACACGATCCAGACCACGCCGACAATCAGCGCTGCCTGGGTGTCCGGGAAGTAACCCAGCACGCCGAAAATGAACAGCATGAAGGCGATCGCCGCCGCCGGAGCATAGGGCCAGAGCGGTACCGGGAATTTCAGTTGTGCAACCTGCTCGGCGCTCATGGAGCGGCGCATGGCCACTTGGGTAACCAGAATCATCAGCCAGACCCACACCGTGGCAAAGGTCGCGATGGACGCGATCAGCAGGAACACGTTTTCCGGGATCAGGTAGTTCAGCAGCACGCCCAAGAGCAGCGCGGCACTCATCACCACCACCGTCATCCATGGCACGCCATTGCGCGACAGGCGGGCGAAGCCCTTGGGTGCATGCCCTTGCTGGGCCAGACCGAACATCATGCGGCCAGCGCCGAAGATGTCACTATTGATCGCCGAAATCGCCGCCGTGATCACCACGATATTGAGGATGGTGGCCGCCGAGCTGATCCCAAGCTTGTCGAAAATCTGCACGAACGGGCTGCCCTGGCTGCCGATCTGCTGCCATGGAAAGATCGACATCAGCACCAGCATCGTCAGCACGTAAAACAGCAGGATACGCAACGGTACGGCATTGATCGCCCGGGGCAGCACGTGTTGCGGGTCCTTGGCTTCACCTGCCGTTACGCCGATGATTTCAATACCGCCAAACGCAAACATCACCACCGCGAACGAAGCGATCAGACCGCCCATGCCATTGGGCATGAAACCGCCCTGGGTCCAGAGGTTGCTGATGTCGGTCGCCTGGCCGGGAGCCGAGCTGATGCCGAACCACATGATGCCGAAACCACCCAGGATCATCGCGATGATGGCCGCGACCTTGAGCAGCGACAGCCAGAACTCCATTTCACCGAAGACTTTGACGTTGCACAGGTTCAAGCCGCCAACGATGGAAACGACACCCAGCACCCAGATCCAGCGGGAAACCTCCGGAAACCAGAAGCCCATGTAGATACCGAATGCGGTGACGTCGGCCATGCCGACGATGACCATTTCGAATGCGTAGGTCCAACCGAGGATGAAACCCGCCATCGGCCCCAGGTAGGTGCTGGCGTACTGGCCGAAAGAGCCGGCCACCGGGTTGTGCACCGCCATCTCACCGAGGGCGCGCATGACCATGAACACCGCCGCGCCACCGATCAGGTAAGCGAGCAGTACCGCAGGCCCGGCCATTTGAATGGCCGAGGCAGATCCATAAAACAGCCCGGTGCCGATCGCCGACCCCAGCGCCATGAAGCGAATATGTCGGGCAGAAAGCCCGCGTTTCAAACCTTTTTCTGGCTGTTGCATTTCTCGTCCCTAATTATTGTTATTCGACGCTAAATCGAATCGCGAGCAAGCTCGCTCCCACAGGAGTACGCATTCCAATGTGGGAGCGAGCTCGCTCACGAAGGGGCCATTACAGGCTAGGCAGCAACTTCGCCGTCACCAGCTCGTTCAGGCAGCGCGAGGCCAACAATTCAGACGCCGCATTGATGTCCGGCGCGAAGAAGCGGTCCTTCTCATAGAACGGCACTTCGTTACGCAGGATGGCGCGGGCCTTTTCCAGTTTTGGCGAGGTTTTCAGGCCGTCGCGCAGGTCCAGGCCCTGAGCCGCCGCCAGCCATTCAACGGCAAGAATCCCGCGGGTGTTCTCGGCCATTTCCCACAGACGCTTGCCCGCTGCCGGAGCCATGGAAACGTGGTCTTCCTGGTTAGCGGAAGTCGGCAGGCTGTCCACCGAATGTGGATGGGACAACGCCTTGTTCTCGCTGGCCAAGGCCGCTGCGGTCACCTGGGCGATCATGAAGCCGGAGTTCACACCACCGTTGGCCACCAGGAATGGCGGCAGTTGCGACATGTGCTTGTCCATCATCAGCGAGATACGGCGTTCGCTCAGAGAACCGATTTCAGCGATGGCCAGCGCCATGTTGTCGGCCGCCATGGCCACAGGCTCGGCGTGGAAGTTGCCGCCGGAAATCACGTCGCCTTCAGCGGCGAACACCAGCGGGTTGTCCGATACGGCGTTGGCTTCGACGGCCAGCACTTCGGCGGCCTGACGGAATTGGGTCAGACAGGCGCCCATGACTTGCGGCTGGCAGCGCAGGGAGTATGGATCCTGGACCTTTTCGCAGTTTTCGTGGGAGTCGGAGACTTCGCTGCGCTCGCCCAGCAGATCGCGATAAGCGGCTGCGGCGTCGATTTGGCCTTTCTGGCCACGGGCAGCGTGGATGCGTGCGTCGAACGGCGAGCGCGAACCCAGTACCGCTTCAACGGTCAGGCCGCCCAGGGCCAGAGCACCGGCGAACAGGTCTTCGCCTTCGAACAGGCCACGCAGGGCAAAAGCGGTGGACACCTGAGTGCCGTTGAGCAGCGCCAGGCCTTCTTTCGCCGCCAGGGTCAGCGGGGCAAGACCGGCGACTTTCAGCGCTTCGGTGGCTTCCATCCATTCGCCTTTATAGCGAGCCTTGCCTTCGCCCAGCAGCACCAGCGACATATGGGCCAGAGGCGCCAGGTCACCGGAAGCACCAACCGAGCCTTTCAGTGGAATGTGCGGGTAAACCTCGGCGTTGATCAGGGCGATCAGCGCGTCGATCACCACACGGCGGATGCCGGAGAAACCACGGCTCAGGCTGTTGACCTTGAGCACCATGATCAAACGCACCAGCTCATCGCTGATCGGCTGGCCGACACCCGCGGCGTGGGACAACACCAGCGAGCGCTGCAGGTTTTCCAGGTCTTCGCTGGCGATGCGGGTCGAGGCCAGCAGGCCGAAACCGGTGTTGATACCGTAAGCGGTGCGGTTCTCGGCGAGGATCTGCTCCACGCAGGCAACGCTGGCTTCGATCTGGGCCGAGGCGCTGTTGTCGAGGGTGACTTTAACCGGTTGCTGATAGACATCACGCAGTTGGGCAAGGCTCAGTTGGCCGGGAATCAAATTAAGCGCAGTCATTTCATGCTCCTTTTGAGAGTTTGTTGTTAACTACCAGACGCTCCGGAGATATCCGTTGTCCGTCGCTTCCCCCTTGTTGAGGGGGCTGGCGCCTTGGCACGCTGGTTGTGTATGGAAATCAGTTCAAGTTCGGTAAAGCGTTTTGCAGCAAAGCAGGGTCTTTCAGAACACTGGCTGCCGCAGCGATATCCGGCGCCAGCCAACGGTCCTGATCGTACGCAGGAACACGTTCACGCAGCAGACGCCACGCCACATCGGTGCCGGCACCGAAGCGTTGCTCCTTGAGGAACTCAAACGCCTGGGCCGCCAACAGGTACTCGATGGCGAGGATCTGCGTGCAGTTTTCCAGCGCACGATGCAGCTTCAGTGCGGCGTTGGTACCCAGGCTCAGGTGATCTTCCTGCAGGCCCGAAGTCACGTAGTTATCCAGCACCGCCGGTTGCGCCAGTTGACGGTTCTCTGCACACAGCGAAGCGGCGACGTACTGGACGATCATCATCCCGGAGTTCACCCCCGGGTTGGCCACCAGGAACGCCGGCAGACCGCTGACGTGCGGGTTGATCAGGCGATCCAGACGACGCTCGGCTATGGAGCCGATTTCTGCCATGGCAATCGCCAGCAGGTCCGCCGCCATTGCCACGGACTGGCCGTGGGGATTGGCCTGGGACACCACGCGGTAATTGTCGGCGGAGCCCAGCACCAGCGGGTTGTCGGTGGCGCCGTTGAGTTCGGTTTCGATCTGTTTGGTCGCGTGTACCAATTGATCGCGCGCGGCGCCGTGCACCTGCGGGATCGAGCGAATGCTCAGGGCGTCTTGCGTGCGAATGCCTTTGCTCTGGGCAATCACTTCGCTGCCGTCGAGCAAGGCCCGCAGGTTGATCCCGACCTGCTGCATGCCTGGGTGCGGCTTGAGCGCAATGATCTCGGCATCGAACGCGTCGATCTGCCCGCGTTGGGCTTCGAAGCTCATGGCACCGATCACGTCGGCCCATTCCAGCAGGTGCGTGGCATCGGCAATCGCCAGGCAGCTCAGGCCGGTCATGCACGGCGTACCGTTGACTAGGCACAAACCATCTTTCGCCCCTAGCTTGACCGGTTGCAGGCCTTCTTCGGCCAGCGCTTGCTGCGCGGAAACGACCTGGCCGCGATAGCTGACATTGCCGACACCCAACAGTGCGATGCCGATGTGCGCCATGTGGGTCAGGTAGCCCACGGAACCCTGGGACGGTACTTGTGGGGTGATGCCACGGTTGAGCAGTGCCAGCAGCGCTTCGACGACCTGACGGTGCAGGCCGGATTTGCCATGGCTGTAGTTGACGACCGCGGCGCACATGATCGAGCGGGTCTGCTCGTCGGTCAGCGGTGCACCGACGCCGCAAGCGTGGCTGAGCAAGGTGTTGCGCGACAACTGGCTGAGTTGTTCGTCCTGCAGCGAGACGTTGCACAGCGCGCCCAGGCCGGTGTTGATGCCGTAGGCCCGTTCGCCGCTGGTAACGATGCGCTGGACGATGGCCTGAGCGTTTTCGATGCGCGCCCAGACCGGCGCCGACAGCTCGAGCTGTGCGCCATGACGGGCTACGGCGACCACATCCTGCCAAGTGACCTGCGCTTCGGTGATAACGATTTTTTCAGCCTGGGACATCTTCAACCTCTGCGTACAACCTGAATATTGATACAGCTTCACTGACGCCTTCGCGGGCAAGCCCGCTCCCACAGTGGTTGCTGGTGTAATCAAAACCGGTGCTCGACACCAATCCTTGTGGGAGCGGGCTTGCCCGCGAAGGGGCCGGCCCAGCTACCACAACTTTCTCAGACCACCGCCGCCCGACGCTGCACAAAGCGGTCGACATACTCATCTGCCGGCGAATGCAGAATCTCTTTCGGCGTGCCGACCTGGATCAGGCGGCCGTCCTTGAGGATCGCGATGCGGTTGCCGATGCGCACGGCCTCGTCGAGGTCGTGGGTGATGAAGACGATGGTCTTGTGCAGGGTCTTTTGCAGTTCCAGCAACTGGTCCTGCATCTCCGCACGGATCAGCGGGTCGAGGGCACTGAACGCTTCGTCCATCAGGATGATGTCGGTGTCCGCCGCCAAGGCGCGGGCCAGGCCCACACGCTGGCGCATGCCGCCGGAAAGCTGATGCGGGTATTTGTTTTCGTAGCCCTTGAGGCCCACGGTGTTGATCCAGTGCAGCGCACGCTCGGCACACATGGCTTTGCTTTCGCCACGGATTTTCAAGCCGTAGGCGACGTTGTCCAGCACGCTCTTGTGCGGCAACAGGCCGAAGCTCTGGAACACCATGCTGATCTTGCGCCGGCGAAATTCGCGCAGGGCTTCCATGTCGTATTGCAGGATGTCCACGCCATCCACCAGGATCGCGCCGCTGGTTGGATCGATCAGGCGGTTGAAGTGGCGTACCAGGGTCGACTTGCCGGAACCGGACAGGCCCATGATCACGAAAATCTCACCGCTACCAATGCTCAGCGACAGGTCGTTCACGCCAACCACGCAGCCGGTTTCGGCCAGCACCTGATCCTTGGTCTTGCCCTGGCCGACCATGGCCAGCGCGTCCTTAGCACGGTTGCCGAAAATCTTGAAGACGTTTTTGACTTCGATCTTGCTCACGGTTGCGTTGTTCATTTGCTCACCTCATGCCGTGCACGACCGTACGCCTGTGTAATGCGGTCGATCACCACAGCCAGAATCACGATCGCCAGACCGGCTTCAAGGCCGCGTCCGACGTTGAGGGTCTGAATCCCCACCAGTACGTCTTCACCCAGGCCACGGGCACCGATCATCGATGCAATCACTACCATCGACAGAGCCATCATGGTGGTCTGGTTGATGCCTGCCATGATGCTCGGCAGGGCCAGCGGCAGTTGCACGCCGAACAGTTGCTGCCAGCGGTTGGCACCGAAGGCGTTGATCGCTTCCATCACTTCGCCGTCGACCTGGCGAATGCCCAGATCGGTCAGGCGGATCAGCGGCGGCGCGGCGTAGATCACGGTGGCGAAAATCGCCGGGACCTTGCCCAGGCCAAACAGCATCAGCACCGGGATCAGGTACACGAAGCTCGGCATGGTCTGCATGATGTCCAGCAACGGCATCAGCACCGAACGCAGGCGATTGCTGCGCGCCGAGAGGATGCCCAGCGGCACGCCGATCAACACAGAAATGACCGTCGCCACCATCATCAGCGCCAGGGTCTGCATCAGCTTGTCCCAGAGGCCGACCGCACCCACCAGGAACAACAGACCGACGATCACCGCCGTGGTCACGACTTTACGGGTCGCGTGCCAGGCCACGCCTGCCACGATCGCCAGCATCAGCCACCAGGGCGCCGCGCGCAGCAGGCTTTCAAGATTGACGATGGCCCACAACAGGGTGTCGGAGATGTGCCGGAACACGTCGCCGTAGTTGGTGACCAGCGAATCGACCCAACCGTTGACCCAGTCGGCGATGGAAAAGGTAAAGCTTTCGGGAAACATAAGAGACTCTCAATCAAGGGGTTGCGATCAAGCATCCGACTGCCGTTGTCGACAGTCGGAGAAGCTCAACCTACAAGGCCGCGTCGATTTTCTTGGCTGCGTCTTCGCTCACCCACGCGTGCCAGACTTCAGGATGTTCCTTCAAGAAGATCTTCGCCAGTTTTGGCGACTCGATCCGCTCTTTGGTCATGCGCCCAAGGTTCTGGTTCAGCAGGTCGATTGGCACGTTGACCTTTTCCAGCACGGCCACCAGCTCCGGGGCTTCGTCGTGGAAAGTCTTGGACAGGCCGACCTTGATATCCACGGTCTTGTTCACGCCTGGCTTTTCTTCGAGTTTGACCACGTCAACCTGGCCCATCAGCGGCGTTGGCGACCAGTAGTAGAACAGGATCGGCTCGCCACGCTTGTAGCTCGACAGTACCGCGGCATCCAGCGCCGGGCCGGTGCCTGGGCGGAAGTTGGTGTAGGTGCTTTCCAGACCGTAGCTTTTCAGCATTTCGCTGTTGTCGAGTTCACAGGTCCAGCCGGCCGGGCAGTTGTAGAAACGGCCCTTGGAAGGCTCTTCGGCGTCCTTGAAGATCGCCGAGTACTTGCCCAGATCGGCAATGTTTTTCAGGTCCGGGGCCTTGGCTTCCAGCTTGCGCTTGGCGTCGCCTTCGATCACGTAGCGCGGGACGTACCAGCCTTCGACGGCACCCACGACTGGAGCACCGACACCGACGACCTTGCCGGCCTTCTCGGCCTTGTTCCAGACCTCGCTGCGGCCGACCCACTCTTCGGCAAACACCTGGATGTCGTTGCTGCTCAGGGCGTTTTCCATGGTGATGGAGTTGCCTGGCAGGCTGTCGGTCTTGCAGTCGTAGCCTTTCTCCAGCACGACTTGCAGCACGTCGGTCAGGAGCATGGCGCTTTCCCAGTTCAGGCCGGCAAATTTCACCGGCTTGCCCGACTCGCACCAGCCCGCCGCCTGAGTGGCGCCAGCGCTGGCCAGCAGGCCCATGGAAAGCAATGTGGTCAGCAGGGTCTTGTTCGATTTCATTGTTGTGACGCTCCTAATCATTAATTGGCTTACGGCAGTCAAGAGGCATCCAGCCCTGGCAACGTCCAATCAGGCCTGCGCCGCAGCGCGCCCGGCCCCGCTTTTTTTAGGTTGTACAACGCTGTCCTGCTCGACCGGCAGAATCAGTTGATCGGGCACTGCGCCGTGCCATTTTTTCGCGCACACGTAATACAGGGCTGCGGGAAGCACCAGACCGATGATCCAGGAAATATCCACATCACCCAAAGCTGCCACCAACGGACCGGTGTAGAACTTGGTGGAGATGAACGGCAGCTGCACCAGCACACCGAAGACATAGACGCTGATACCGAGGGGGTTCCAACGGCCGTAGCGACCGTTCGGATCGGCCAGTGCCGGCACGTCATAGCGCTCGCGAGTGATGCAGTAGTAGTCCACCAGGTTGATCGCGCTCCATGGCGTGAAGAACGCCAGCAAGAACAGGATGAAGGACTTGAACGCACCGAGGAACGAGTGCTGACCGAGCAACGCCATCAGGGTCGCAGCACCGACGATGACCAGCACGAAGACCAGACGCTGCAAGCGCGTGACTTTCAGGTCACCACGGAAACCGCTGATGATGGTCGCGATGCACATGAAGCTGCCGTAGGAGTTCAGCGTGGAAATGGTGACCTTGCCGAACGCGATGCTGAAGTACAGCAGCGCAGCGGTGGCACCGGTACCGCCCAGACCCACGATGTACGCCACTTCGTGGCCGGCGAATTGCCCGTTGGCCGAGGCTGCGGCAAACACGCCGAGGACCATCGCCACCTGTGCACCAATGACCGAACCTGCGCCTGCGGCAAAAAAAGTTTTCACCGAGGAAATCTTGCTCGGCAGGTAGCGAGAATAGTCAGCCACATAAGGGCCGAAGGCGATCTGCCAGGACGCCGCGAGCGACACCGCGAGCAAGAAACTGCTCCAGCTGAAGTGGCGGATTTGCAACAGAGCGCCAACGTCGACCTGGCTCATCAGACGGCTGAACAGATAAACAAAGGCAATCACGCCAATGACGCTGGCAACACGGCCGATCCAATGGATCACCCGATAACCGAGCACCGTGACCAGCACGATGACACTGGCAAAAACAAGGATACCGACGCTGTCGCTGACGCCAAACAACTGGCCCAGCGCCTGGCCGGAAAGTACGGTTCCCGTTGCGGTGAACCCGAGGTACATCAAACACACCAGCACGATCGGGATGGCCGCGCCATACACGCCGAACTGGACCCGACTGGAAATCATCTGCGGCAGGCCAAGCTTGGGCCCTTGCGCGGCATGCAGCGCCATCACGCCACCACCGAGCAATTGCCCGATCAGCAGGCCAATCAACGACCAGAACACATCACCGCCCAGCACCACGGCCAGGGCCCCGGTGACAATCGCGGTGATTTGCAGGTTGGCACCCATCCACAGGGTGAACTGGCTAAACAGACGACCGTGTCTTTCCGCTTCCGGGATGTAGTCGATCGAGCGCTTCTCGATCAACGGTTTGTTGCCTGCACGTTCGTCAGTGACAGCCATGGTTCAACCTCTGTGGATTGTTATTCTGGGTTAACTCAATCCCTGTAGCAGCTGCCGAAGGCTGCGTCGGGTTGCGAAGCGACCCCGGCATTCCAAAGCGGAACGAAGGTCCTTCGGCCCTTAACGCAGCCTGCGGCAGCTGCTACATGGTTTATTTACCGGTAATCATCGGCAGGTTCAGCCCTTGTTCCTTGGCGCAGTCGATCGCGATCTGGTAACCGGCATCGGCGTGACGCATAACGCCGGTGGCCGGGTCGTTGTGCAGCACGCGAGCGATACGCTCGGCCGCTTCGTCAGTACCGTCGCAGACGATCACCATGCCCGAGTGCTGGGAGAAGCCCATGCCGACGCCGCCGCCGTGGTGCAGGGAAACCCAGGTCGCACCGCTCGCGGTGTTGAGCAGGGCATTGAGCAGTGGCCAGTCGGACACGGCGTCGGAACCGTCCTGCATCGATTCGGTTTCGCGGTTCGGGCTCGATACCGAACCGGAGTCCAGGTGGTCGCGACCGATCACGATTGGCGCCGACAGCTCGCCGCTACGGACCATTTCGTTGAACGCCAGACCCAGCTTGGCGCGCAGGCCCAGGCCAACCCAGCAGATACGTGCCGGCAGACCCTGGAAGCTGATGCGCTCGCGCGCCATGTCCAGCCAGTTGTGCAGGTGAGCGTCGTCCGGGATCAGCTCTTTGACCTTGGCGTCGGTCTTGTAGATGTCTTCAGCGTTGCCCGACAGTGCAGCCCAACGGAACGGGCCGATGCCACGGCAGAACAGCGGACGGATGTAAGCCGGTACGAAGCCTGGGAAGTCGAATGCGTTTTCCACGCCTTCTTCCTGGGCCATCTGACGGATGTTGTTGCCGTAGTCGAAGGTCGGAATGCCCATCTTCTGGAAGTCGAGCATTGCTTTGACGTGCACGGCCATCGATTGCTTGGCGGCCTTGATCACAGCGGCCGGTTCGGTCTTGGCGCGAGCGCGGTACTCGTCCCAGGTCCAGCCGGCAGGCAGGTAACCGTTGAGCGGGTCGTGGGCGCTGGTCTGGTCGGTGACCATGTCCGGGCGCACGCCGCGCTTGACCAGTTCTGGAAGGATTTCAGCCGCGTTGCCGAGCAGAGCAATGGAAATCGCCTTGCCTTCTTTGGTGTATTTGGCGATACGGGCCAGAGCGTCGTCGAGGTCGGTGGCTTGCTCATCGACATAGCGGCTTTTCAGACGGAAATCGATGCTGACCTGCTGGCATTCGATGTTCAGCGAGCAAGCGCCGGCCAGGGTTGCAGCCAGAGGCTGGGCGCCACCCATGCCGCCCAGGCCAGCGGTCAGTACCCACTTGCCTTTCAGGTTGTCGTTGTAGTGTTGGCGACCGGCTTCGACGAAGGTTTCGTAGGTGCCCTGGACGATGCCCTGGCTGCCGATGTAGATCCAGCTGCCGGCGGTCATCTGGCCGTACATGGCCAGGCCTTTGGCGTCCAGTTCGTTGAAGTGTTCCCAGCTCGCCCAGTGTGGAACCAGGTTGGAGTTGGCGATCAGTACGCGCGGGGCGTTGGCGTGGGTCTTGAACACGCCGACCGGCTTGCCGGATTGCACCAGCAGGGTCTCGTCGTCGTTCAGGTTGGTCAGGCTTTCGACGATTTTGTCGTAGCATTCCCAGTTACGGGCAGCGCGACCGATACCACCGTAAACCACCAGTTCCTTAGGGTTCTCGGCGACTTCCGGGTCGAGGTTGTTCATCAACATGCGCAGCGGTGCTTCAGTCAGCCAGCTCTTGGCGGTCAGCTTGTTACCGCGGGCAGCGCGGATTTCGACGTCGCGAAACTTGGTACGTTTATTCTCGGTCACGAAAAGAACTCCTCAGCAATCAATCCAAACCAACCCAGGCAGTGGGCGAGCAAGCCAATGGGCATCAGTGCACACCGGCGAATCAGTGGACGATGGTTGAGTCCTCGCGACTCATACGCATACGTCTTTACTTGTACATACAAGCATATGCAATCAAGCGGCCAACTTGCTGAATGAGCATTCAAGAAAAGTTCTGAAACGGCTGGAGAGCGCCTGGAACAAGGGTTCTGGCGAAAATGAAATTTTTCCGGGGGATTTCTTGTAGCGATGGGACTTTGTTACTTGAGCGCGGTTTTGCGCCACGCTGGGGCGTTCGGTAACACCTGATGCCCAATTGAGCGCATTCCAGAAACACCCTACAACATCATGAGAAACATCCGACTCCACCTCCATCAATCCTCGCCGACTTCACGAGCAAGCCCCCTGACGTCACTTCTGCGAGGAACCCGTAATGAAACAGTGGAAAGTCCAAACCCACCTGCTCCTGCTTGCCGGCATTCTCCTGAGCAGCATGATCGGCATCGGCGCACTCGGCCTGTACTGCATGCGCACTACGGTGCAGGGACTGGAGACGGTTTACCTGGACCGGGTCATCCCGCAACAGGACCTGAATAAAATCTCCGAGCTGTATTCAGTCCGGATCGTCGACGCTATCCACAAGGCCCGCGACGGCATCCACAGTGGCGTCGAGGCGGCGCAACAGATACGGCGAGCCCTGCTAGAAGTCGACCCGCTCTGGCGCACCTATCTGTCGACCCACCTGATTGATGAAGAGGTGCAACTGATCAGTGAAATCGAACCGCTGATGCAGGCCACCGAAGCACCGCTCCAGCGTTTGCAGGCGGTCTTGAACCAAAGCGAAGTTTCCAGTCAGAGCCTGGAGCATTTCGCCGTCCACCAGCTGTACCCCTTGATCGACCCGCTGACCTCACTGTTTTCGCAACTGACCGATGTCCAGCTTAAAGAAGCACGCCGACATTTCGAGCATAGCCAGGCACTCTATGTGGTCAATATGAGGCTGATGGCCGCGGTCCTGGCTCTCGCACTGTTGTTTGGCAGTCTTTATGCCCTGTTGTTCGGCGCCAGGCTGGCGCGATACCTGGGCGCCGAGCCTCACGAGCTGGCCAGTATCAGCACACGGATTGCCCAGGGCCGGCTCGGCGATCCGGTGATCGGTAACGCGACGCCAACGGGCGTCATGCAATCGGTCGAGGCCATGCGACGCAGCCTGGCCAGCATGATCGGCAAGGTGCGCAAGGCTTCGCAGCATATCGAGTCCTCGACCCTGAACCTGAGCATCTCGTCTGAACAAGGCCTGAAACAGGCTGCCGAGCAAAATGGCGCGGCCTCTTCCATTGCCGCCGCTGCGCAACAGATGTCAGCCAACATTACGCACATCGCCGAGAACGCCGCGCAGGCGCACGACACCACACAAAAGGCCGAACAGATCACCGCTTGCGGCATTGCCACCATGGAGCGCTCTATCATCGAGATGCAGCAGATCGCCCAACTGGTGACCCAGACGTCAGGTGAAATCGACCAATTGACCCTGCACTCCAACGCCATCGGGAAAATTGTCGGCATGATCCACAGCATTGCCGAACAGACCAATCTGCTCGCACTCAATGCCACCATCGAGGCGGCGCGGGCCGGCGAACAAGGGCGCGGGTTTGCCGTGGTGGCTGACGAAGTGCGGGAGCTGGCAACCCGCACGACCCGCTCTACCGCCGAGATTGTGGTGCTGGTGAGTACAATTCAAAGCGGCATGAGAAAGGCCAACAGCAGCATGAACACTGGCCGCGAGCGCGTACTACAGGGCCAGCATCTGATCGACAGCGCCGGCGCGTCGATGAATGACGTCAAGGTCGCGCTCAACGCGTCACTCAATGCAGTCAGTCAGATCTCCAATGCCTTGCAGGAACAGCGTGAAGCCAGCGAAGACGTGGCACGCAATGTGGAAAACGTGGCGCAGCGGGTCGAGGAAAATGTCGCGACGCAACAGGAGGTGGTGAAAACCATCCAGGCACTAAAACAGATGTCGAGTGAGCTGGAGGCGACCGTTCGAGGTTTTACCCTCGAACGGGAATGACCGCGATCAGTCGCGCGACGTCAGTTCGATCACGCAGCACAGCCCCTTGATGGCGACGTCCAGCAATCCGGCATCAGCCTCCAATTGCAGGCAATCATGACGGCCCAATTGCTGGGCGTTGTTATCGACCGACACCTCAACCTGCTCACTCATGCTGAACACCAGCACCGTGCCCGCCGAGCTGAAGAACCGCTGCTCACCACTCAACCACTGCAACCGTGCACCGTAACGCTGTGGCGCATAAATCAGGTTGAAATCGCGAATCGGACCGCCGAGCAATGTGCAGGAAACCTTGCTCTCACCGCTGAAGGCAAACGGGTCCAGCGGTAACAGTGACCGAGTGTCCTGACCATCCACCGTCAGGGTCATGCCGTCGCCCTGCAAAACGGTGATCACTCGCTCGTAACCGGCGAAGGTGGAAAAACCGCCCGATTCGCCAATGTCGGCAATCGACAGGCGCCAGCCGAAACCATCCAGGCCGGTGCCGGCATCGCGGGTGATTTCTTCGGTGCTGCCGCCGCCGTTTTTCCACGGCATGCGCGGGTAGTCTTTGGCGCGTAAAACCTTTAACTGATTCATTTATGGCTCTCTATTTATGGAACCGACCTTCCAGACGATGACGGGAACCGGGGTGGATCAAGCGAGCAGCTGTAACTGGCTGACGACCGGACCAAGTGCGGCGACGGATCAGCAGGCACGGTTCGCCTTTTTCAATCTGCAGCAATTTGCATTCGGACGGCTCGGCCAGGATCGCCTCGACCACGTGCTCGCCTTCGGTCAGCGGCGCGACCTGGTTCAGATAGGCGTAGGGCGTTTGCAGGGTGAAGTCCTGCTTGAGGTAATCCGGTGCCACCAGCGCGTTGACGAAACGGTCTTCGATTTGCACCGGGATATCGTTTTCGAAATGCACGATCAGCGAGTGGAACACCTTCTGCCCTTCGCGCATGTCCAGGGCCAGGGCACGCTCGGAGCCGGCGGCCTCTTCCTCAAGGGTGATGACCTTGCAGGTGTGGCGATGACCGCGAGAGGCGATTTCATCGGCGATGTTGTGCACTTCGAACAAGGCAGACTGGCTTTTCGGCTCGGCGACGAACGTGCCGACGCCTTGCATGCGCACCAGCAGACCGTCGGCAGTCATCTCGCGCAGGGCACGGTTGATGGTCATGCGGCTGAAGCCCAACTGGTTGACCAGTTCGCTTTCCGACGGAACGCGGTAGTGCGGCGGCCAGTTTCCACTGTCGATTTGCTGGGTGATCATTTGTTTGACGCGGGCGTACAAGGGCGCCGGACTGTCGCCCATGTTCGCGGCCAACGGAGAGACTGGAGGCGGAGTCGGCACGGTTAATCCTTGGTCGTTTAGTGAATATCGCTAGCTTGCCGGAGTTTACCGGGCAGGCAAACGTCTGTATATGTATATACAAATAACACACGATGAGGTGCTGAACCATGTCCGCCTTCTTTGCCGAACGCGCGCTGCTGCCTAGTGGATGGGCCAACAATGTACGTCTTGAGGTCAGCGCCGACGGCGTATTGACCCATGTCCAGGCCAATTCCCATGCAGATGGTGCCGAGCGGTTGAGCGGTCCGCTGCTGCCGGGCATGCCGAATCTGCACTCCCACGCTTTCCAGCGGGCCATGGCCGGGCTGGCGGAAGTGGCGGGTAACCCGAATGACAGTTTCTGGACCTGGCGCGATCTGATGTATCGCCTCGTCGGAAAAATCAGCCCGGAACAACTCGGCGTCATTGCCCGTCAGCTATACATCGAAATGCTCAAGGCCGGTTACACCTCGGTCGCGGAGTTTCACTACGTGCATCACGACATCAATGGTCAGCCTTACGCAGATCCGGCCGAACTGGCCCTGCGCATCAGCCAGGCCGCCAGTTCGGCGGGCATTGGTTTGACCCTGCTGCCGGTGCTCTACAGCCACTCCGGTTTCGGTGGCCAAGCGCCGAACGACGGTCAGCGCCGCTTTATCAACAGCACCGAAAACTACCTCAAGCTGCAGTCGCGCCTGCAACCGCTCCTGGCGCAACAACCGGCGCAAGCCCTGGGCCTGTGTTTCCACTCGTTGCGTGCGGTCACGCCGCAGCAGATCAGTGAAGTGCTGGCAGCCAGCGACAAGCAGTGCCCGGTGCACATCCACATTGCCGAACAGCAGAAAGAAGTCGACGACTGCCTGACCTGGAGCGGTCGTCGTCCGCTGCAATGGCTGTACGAAAACATCGATGTCGACCAACGCTGGTGCCTGGTCCACGCGACCCATGCCAACCCGGAGGAAGTCACGTCGATGGCCAAGAGTCGCGCCATCGCCGGCCTGTGCCTGACCACCGAAGCCAACCTGGGCGACGGGATTTTCCCGGCGGTGGATTTCCTCGCCCAGGGAGGCCGCATGGGCATCGGTTCCGATAGCCATGTGTCGTTGAGCGTGGTGGAGGAATTGCGTTGGCTGGAATACGGCCAGCGTCTGCGCGACCAGCGGCGTAATCGTTTGTATGGCGCGGATCAGCCAATGGTCGGCCGCACGTTGTTTGATGCCGCGCTGGATGGCGGTGCTCAGGCACTGGGCCAGCCGATTGGCGCACTGGAAGTCGGCAAGCGCGCCGACTGGCTGGTGCTCGACGGCAACGATCCGTATCTGGCAACGGCCAGTGGCGACGGAATTCTCAATCGCTGGTTGTTTGCCGGTGGCGATCGCCAGGTGCGGGATGTGTTGGTCAATGGCCAGTGGGTGGTGCGTGACGGTCGGCATGCCGGCGAAGAAGAAAGCAATCGGGCCTTTACCCAGGTCCTGCGCGAACTCTTGGGCTGACACCAAAAACCTGTGGGAGCGAGCTTGCTCGCGATAGGGCCATCAGCTTCAACAATGATGTTGACTGACAGTCCGCCATCGCGAGCAAGCTCGCTCCCACAGGGGTATATGTATCAGTTGGAGGTCTCGGCCATCTGCTGTTCCGACGCCCGCCAGATCAGCCGCGTAGTGTCGTAACCCTGCTGACGCGCCTTGCTCAGCAGCTCCTCACGCACCACACCGTTCACGGTTGGCGTGCGCGACAACAGCCACAAATATTTCCGGCTCGGGTCACCGACAATGGCGGTCTTGTAGTCATCGCTGACGTACAGCACCCAGTATTCGCCCTTCGCCGCACCCGGGATCAGCCTGGAGAACCAGGTATCGAACTCGAGCCACAGTTTGTCGCCCTTGCCGGGCACCTGTGGATAAGCCGTACCCTTGACCTCTTCCCATTGCCACTGCGCCGTCAGGCAGCGGTTCAGCACCGCCACGTTACCGTCAGGCTTGAGCGTGTAATGGGCTTCGGATTGCGCGCAGTCACGCTGGAAGTACATCGGCATACGAGCCAGCTCGTACCAGGTGCCCTGGTAGCGCTTGAGGTTGACGCTTTTGACAGTCTTGGGGGCCAATGGGTCCTGGCCAGGCGTGGCACAGCCGGCCAAAACCAGGCCGGCAAAAAGGATGATCAATAACCGCTTCATTATTTTTCTCCCGAGGGCAATTGCCCCGGTTTACTTCAGGCCTTGGCCGGAAAACATCAGCACTTTGTCACCGGCGAACTGCACGCTGATAAAGCTGTTCTTGTCGCCCCAGGTGCAACTGGACATGCCGAGCGCGCCTGAACAATCGGCAGGTTTGCCCAACAGGGTCTCCACGTCGACCTTGGCCATGCCGGCCGAGAGCTTCGAGTAGTTTTCCTGATTGACCTTGCTGCAGGCAGCGAGCAATACGCAGAACGAAAGCAGGGCGATGGAACGCAGCGACATGGTGAAACTCCGGGGGGCGTAGGGGATTGGCATGGCTGCCAAGCTGAAGCTTAGAAGAGAAAACCCCTGTCAGGTTCCCTGCCAGGCAGGCTATTTATCGGGCCACTCGTCTACCTTTTGCCGAAAATCAGCCATTTTCCTTGTTCATCGAGCATTTCGTCGTTTTTCAGAAAATCCGCCTAATCTTTGGCGCCCTTCAGTCGACATAAATGCAACGCAAAGCTACGTCGGTGGCATTTGCTCCCCCCTTTTGTAGACCTGACCCTCTGCGGTAGCTCATCCATGACCAGAAACATGAAGTTCAGCCACAAGATATTGCTGGCTGCCGCCCTCGTGGTGGCTGTCGCATTCGCTTGTTTCATCCTGTTCAACGACTATCGCCAGCGCGAAACCTTGCGCAACAGTACCGAAGCCTCGATGCAGGAACTCGGCAGCCTGACCACCAGCAACATCCAGACCTGGCTGGAAAGCCGCATGCAATTGCTGCAATCGATGGCCCAACAGGTCACCGCCGATGGCAATGCTCCCGCCAGCCTGAAACGGATCATCGACCTGCCCGCCTACACCGGCAACTTCCAGCTGAGCTACTTCGGTGGCGCCGACGGTGTGATGTTCTCAGTCCCGGCGGGCAACCGCGCAGCGGACTACGATCCACGCGCCCGTGGCTGGTACAAGGCGGCCAATAACGCGCAAAAGACCATCGTCACCGAACCGTATATCGCCGCCTCTTCCGGCAAACTGGTGATCACCGTGGCTACCCCGGTGCAGCACCAGGGCCAGATGATTGGCGTGGCCGGGGCCGACATCGACCTGTCCAGCGTCAGCGCGATCATCAATTCGCTGAACTTCGGCGGTCACGGTCATGCGTTCATCGTCGGTGCCGACGGCAAGATCCTGATTCACCCGGACAGCAAACTGGTGCTCAAGAGCCTGGCCGAGGCCTATCCGGGCGACACGCCGAAAGTCAGCCCAGGCATGAAGGAAGTCGAGATCGACGGCAAGCGCCAGTTCATCTCCTTCACTCACGTCAACGGCGTGCCATCGGCGGACTGGTACGTGGCGCTGGTGCTCGACCAGGAAACGGCGTTCTCGATGCTTAGCGAATTCCGCACCTCGGCGATCATCGCCATGGTGATTGCCGTGGTGATCATCATCGCCCTGCTGGGCATGCTGATCAGCCTGCTGATGCAGCCGCTGCTGACCATGGGCCGCGCCATGCACGACATCGCCGAAGGCGAAGGTGACCTGACCAAACGCCTGACCATCCACGGCCACGACGAATTCGGCGCGTTGGGGCTGTCGTTCAACCGCTTCGTCGAGCGCATTCATACCTCGATCATCGAAGTATCCTCGGCCACCGGTCAGGTCAACGAGGTGGCACTGCGTGTAGTCGCCGCGTCAAACTCGTCGATGTTCAACTCCGACCAGCAAGCCTCGCGCACCAGCAGCGTGGCCGCGGCGATCAACCAGCTCGGTGCCGCCGCCCAGGAAATCGCCCAGAACGCCGCCCTCGCCTCGCAACATTCCAGCGATGCCCGCAGCCTGGCCGAAGACGGCCAACAGGTGGTGGATAAAACCATCGCGGCGATGCAGCAGTTATCGGCCAAAATCAGCGATTCGTGCGGCAACATCGAAACCCTCAACAGCAATACGGTCAACATCGGGCAGATCCTGGAAGTGATCACCAGCATCTCCCAGCAAACCAACCTGCTAGCCCTGAACGCAGCCATTGAAGCGGCCCGCGCTGGCGAGGCCGGCCGTGGTTTTGCCGTGGTGGCCGATGAGGTGCGCAACCTCGCTCACCGCACCCAGGACTCGGCGCAGCAAGTGCAGACGATGATCGAAGAGTTGCAAGTCGGCGCCCGGGCAGCGGTGGGCATCATGACCGACAGCCAGCGCCAGAGCGAAAGCAGCGTCGGCATCGCCAACCAGGCGGGCGAACGCCTGGGCAGCGTGACCCAGCGCATCGGCGAGATCGATGGCATGAACCAGTCGGTCGCCACCGCAACTGAAGAGCAGACGGCTGTGGTGGAGTCGATCAACGTCGACATCACCGAGATCAACATGCTGAACCAGGAAGGTGTGGAGAACCTGCAGGCGACCTTGCGTGCGTGTGCTGATCTTGAGCAGCAGGCGGCGCGGTTGAAGCAGTTGGTTGGTAGCTTCAGGATCTGAGGCGATCTTACGGACCGCATCGCGAGCAAGCTCGCTCCCACAGTGGATCTCCAGTGCGACAAAGATCCCTGTGGGAGCGAGCTTGCTCGCGATGACGGATTCAGCAACAGCGCAAAATTAGAACCGTGACCCCGGCTTGGAGAGAAACGCCAACTCCTCAGCCGTAGACTCCCTTCCCAACACCGCATTGCGATGCGGAAACCGCCCAAACTGCGCAATCACTTTCTGATGCCGCTCGGCATAGTCCAGGTAATCGCTGAACAGTGCCCGATCGCTCTCCGGCTGCTGCGCCACCAATTCGAGGTAGCGCGAGACGCCTTCATTCTGCACCGCAAGGTTTTCGCTGTGCTCGAACACCAGGTAGATGAACACCCGCTGAATCGGCTGCAACTGCCGGTCGAAATCCGCGGCAATGCCTTGGGCCACCAGCTTTTGCGCCCGGAGATCGCCTGCAAAGGCTTTGGGAGTATCGCGAAAGATCATTCGCGGGATTTGATCGAGCAACAGCACCAGGGCCAGCCAACCTTCGGGACGTTGCATCCACTCGGTCAATCCGCCGGCCAGTGCCTGCTCGGCCCAGTCCCCGAAACGCTCGCGCGCTTCGAGGTCCTGGCTGTCACGCTTGCCGAACCACAACTTGCCCTTCTGCGCCGCCACTTCGCTCGCTGACTCGGAACTCCCGAACCACCAATCAAGCAACGGCTTCCAGGGCGCGGTCATGGTTTATTCCTTGTGGTAAGCCGTTACACGTGCAACTTCTTCTTTCGAACCCAGGAACACAGCCACACGCTGGTGCAGGCCGTTCGGCTGGATGTCGAGGATGCGCTGGTGGCCGTCGGTGGACGCACCGCCCGCTTGTTCCACGAGGAACGACATCGGGTTGGCTTCGTACATCAGGCGCAGTTTGCCTGGCTTGGAAGGCTCGCGGCTGTCGCGTGGGTACATGAACAGACCGCCACGGGTCAGGATGCGGTGCACGTCGGCCACCATCGCGGCGACCCAGCGCATGTTGTAGTTCTTTTTCAGCGGGCCTTCTTCGCCTGCCAGCAATTCGCCGACGTAGCGCTGTACCGGAGCTTCCCAGTGACGCTGGTTGGACGCGTTGATGGCGAATTCCTGGGTGCTTTCAGGAATGGTGATGTTTTCGTGAGTCAGGACGAAGCTGCCCATTTCACGGTCCAGGGTGAAGCCTTTCACGCCGTCGCCCAGGGTCAGGATCAGCATGGTCTGTGGACCGTAGATGGCGTAACCGGCGGCCACTTGCTGGGTGCCTGGCTGCAGGAAGGCCTTTTCGTTCAAGGGCTCGTTCTGGCTCAGGTATTCGTTCGGGCAACGCAGTACCGAGAAGATAGTGCCTACCGGCGCGTTGATATCGATGTTCGACGAACCGTCCAGCGGGTCGAATACCAGCAGGTACGCGCCTTTCGGGTATTTGCCCGGGATCTGGTAGGCGTTGTCCATTTCTTCGGACGCCATGCCGGCCAGGTGACCGCCCCATTCGTTGGCTTCGAGCAGGATTTCGTTGGAGATCACGTCGAGCTTCTTCTGCACTTCGCCCTGGACGTTTTCAGTGCCCATGCTGCCCAGAACGCCACCCAGGGCGCCTTTGGACACGGCGTGGCTGATCTCCTTGCAGGCACGCGCCACCACTTCGATCAGGAAGCGCAGATCGGCAGGAGTGTTGTTGCTGCGGGTCTGCTCAATCAAATAGCGACTCAAGGTAACGCGGGACATGGAAGGCTCCGGTGGAATGGGGGGGGCTAAAAACCCGCGCAGTTTAACGCGAGTCGGGGCGCATTTCCTCCTATCAGACGTGATCGGTCAAAGAGAGTTCATGTGCGGGGATGAGCGTAGTTGGAAATGGGCTGCGCGTGGAGCTCAAATGGATAGCATGTTTCGATATATTTGGTGATCGGCAGACCGTATTCGCGAGCAAGCCCGCTCCCACATTGGACCAGCTGTGCACACACCATCTGTGCCATGAAGCAGATCCAGTGTGGGAGCGGGCTTGCTCGCGAATGGCGCTAAGCGCCAGCCTTCTTCAGGATTTGGCAGTAGACTTGCGCAGCAAACTGAACGCCATCGCCACCAGGAACACCACGCAGAGCAACAACACCGTCCACAACCCGAATTTCTTCCAGTGAGTGTCGATCGGCGCAGACGTAGTGACCGTCGACGGCTTCGTAGCCACCGACCCGACATCCACCATGGCCCTGCCCAGGGTCGCCAGTTTCTCCGGGGTGTAATCAGGAATCAGCGTCGACAGCGGCAGGTTCGCGGTCTTCACGGTCGCATTCCCCAGCGCCAGGGTATAAGGCCCTGGCCCACGCGCCAGGAACACCAGTTGCGTGGCGCGCACGGCAAACTTCAGCGTCGGCACCTGAACACCCAGGCCACCGCCGCGTTCGTCCACGGTCAGTTTCAATTGCTGCACGATTTGCCCTGACAACGGCAATTCGTTTTGCACCACGTCCTGACCGTTCTGGGTCAGGCGATAGAGCAAACCGCTGACCACTGGCTGCCACGGCAGACTGCTGTCGCGACGACCGGTCAGGCTCACCGGCGCCAGGCTGTTGGGTTGGCTCAACTCGACCTGCACTCGCTCGACATTCAGCCCCATCGGCAACTGCCAGGTGTATTCACCCGCCTTCACGCTGCTGCCGGCCAACGCCTGGGACCAGACCAACGGCAGCGGCAGGCTGCGGGTACTGGCGCTTTGCAGTTGCGCCGAAGTCAGTGTCGGTGCCGAATGCGGTGTGATCCACAGCAACCGCAAGTAGCGCGCCGACTGGCCCGGCAGGCTGATTGCACGCTGTTCGACCCGCTCGTCGGAAAAGATCAGGCGCGCCACCTGCCCTTCGCCCCAGGACCGCCAATGCTGCAAATCGTCGCTGGCTTCGAGGGTGAAACGCTGGAAGCCGTCGCGTTCGCTGGTCCAGTCGAGAATCAATTGCTGCAACGGCGCCTTGATCGCGGACGCGTCGAGCAACCAGCCGCGCAACTCCTCCTCACCCGCCTCCAGCGGACTGGAGGGCTGCACCTCCACCAACGTGCCGTTGGCGCTCGATTGCACCCGCACGCTCGGCGCGGTTTCAGTGGCGTCCACCGAGTTGTACAACGGAAACCATTTCACCTCGGTCAAGGTGCGCGCTTCACTGCTCTGCGCCGACTGCCGGGCCAGGGCATAAGCCTGAACATCGCCCACGGCGTTGAACACACGCACATCGCTCAGATCGGCCTGCCGTGCATTCAGTTGTACGTTCAGGGGCAGTTCAAGGCGATACCAAGGGCCTTCGCCCGTTACCGACAAGGGCACTTGGGTGGTGAAATCCGCCGGTTTTTCCTGGGCAGCCGCCGCCGACAACACCACCCCCATGGCAACAGCGCCCAGCCAACCCAGGTTCAGCTTCTGACTCAAGACGACACTCCTTCTGATTCCGGGACCGGTTTCTCGATATCCGGCACAGCTTCGGCACGCTTGGGCGGCAGCGGGGCGAAATAGCCCACCACCAGCAGCAACACGCCGACACCGATAAACGACACGATCCGCGCCAGCCCGCCGCGATTACTCAACTCGACAAAGAACAGCTTGGCCACGACCACGCCGATCAAGGCGGCGCCGATCAACCAGATTTCGCGGCGGCGACGCAAGTGGCCGCCGATCATCAGGCTCAGGGCCATCAGGGTCCAGACGATGGACAGGCCGGCTTGTACCCGCATCGACCCCAGCAACAGATCCAGCTCGAACGGCACCCCGCTCCAATGGTGCGCCGTACGCATTACCAATGCAGTAAAGAACACGAACAGCGAGGCACCAGCGACCCCTTGCGTGGCATTGGCGGCGTAATCCTTGCGGACCGCCAGTTGTGTCAGCGCGCTGCGGGACCAGACATAGACGCCGAACAACGCAAACAACAGGCCCAGCTCCAGCGGGTTGATCAATGGCACGTAAGGCAGCGGCTCGGCGTTGCCGTCACTGGCGACATTCGCCAGCCAGAACCAACCAAGCATCAACAACGCCAGCGGCGCGGCGGCGTATACACGGTATTCGCGCGGATACGCCGACAACGGCCAAGGCCACGCGCGAGGTGCCGCCATCAGCACCAGGTACAGACTTGGCAGAATCGCCCAACCCAACCAGCGCCAGGCGTTGTATTGCTCGGACAACACCAGCAAGCCGTAACGCAACTCCAGAGCCAGCACACCCATCAACAGCCAGCAGCCGAGCACATGGGCGACACCCGGCACGCGCGCCGGCAGCATTGGCGCCAGGCGTAGCAGGGAGATGAAATGCACCACGAACACGGCGGCCCACGCCAGCCAGCCGAAGTTGGCAGCCGGGTGATATCGCGGGTGCCAGGCCGCCAGCAGCACCAGCGCCGCAGCGGGAATCAACGCCGTGCAGAGCACTCCCAGTGACGGCCAACTCAGGCGCAGCGCCAACACCGTCCACAGCGCAACACTCACGGCAGCGATGCTCAACAACAAAGTCGCCTGCATCGGCAGCGCCGCAAAATGCAGCACTTCGATGACCCAGGCCAACGCCCACCAGCCTGCGCCCCACACCAGCAACGCCTGGGACAACCGCAACAGACTCAGCCCTTCGAATGCTCCGAGCGAATGACCCACCTGCAAACGCCAAGCCCCGACCATCGCGGCCAGCCCCAACATCAGCGGCGCCCAGAACCCGCCATGTGCCATGGGTTGCAGGCCGTCACTGAACTGCGGTCCTGTCACCAGGAACAGCGCGCCACCCAACCATTGCACAGTAAGCGCGGTGAACACGAACGTGCGCGATGGCAGGCGCAAGCCAACAAACAACGTCAGCGCTCCAGCCAAGGCCCAACTGATCACCGTGCCGTGGCTGAAGAAAAACAGCGGTGCCAGCAAATAAAGAAACGCCAGCCCGAGACAAGCCAACACCGGCAGGCCTTTCAGCTCCCAGGGCCTGATCTGTTCCGGCAAGGCTTTACGCAACTGGTAGAAGCTGAACAGCAACGCGACGCCCAGTAACAGCGCGCCTAACGGCACGCCACCGAGCAGGCTGCTCTCGCTGCTGTGCAACTCGCCGAGAAACGCCAGCGCTGAACCCAGTTGCAGGAGCAAGGCAAACGCCCGGGCCAAAGGCCTTTGCTGGCGCAGACCGAGCCAGAAGATCCCCGCGCCCTCCACCGCCCACGCCGCCGTCGTCCAGCGTGCATCGAGCCCCAGCGGAATTGCCAGGCTGGCGAAGATCACCCCCAAGGCCAGGCAGGTTTCCCCCAGCAACAGCGTGCGCCCGGCCATCAACCAACGGGCGAGCCCCATGTAAATCATGCCCAGCGCCAAGGCACTGAACGCCGCAGCGAACTCCAGATGCTGCACCAATGCGAACTGCAAGCCGAAACCCACCAGAGGCGGGCCGAACAGCAGCGTGCCGTCGACGTAATCACCCTTGCGCGCCGACCATTGCAGCAGCGCTTCGCGACTGCTCTCTGCCGGTGCGTCGCTCATCTGCATCAGCTTGCGCCGGGCGTACAGCAGACCAATGGCCAGGTACATAAGGAAAAATACAATCAGGAACGGCTCGGTGCTCCACAGCAACTCCGGCAAGTAGGAGCGCAGGCCCCAGGCGAAACCGATGCCGAAGGTGCCGGTGAACCCGATGACATTCAGCAGGCGCCAGGCCTTGAACCAGGCAATGGCGAGGATGCCGGCGTTGAGCAAGGTGAAATAGCTGAACAGCGCGACGTGGCTGCCGGCGCCGGTGGAGGCCAGGATGGGCGCGGCGAAGCCACCCAGTGCGGCAACGGCGGCCAGCCCCAGGGAGTCCTGGGTAATGGCGAGAATCGCCGAACAGACTGTCACCGCCACCAGCAGGCCAAACGCCGCCGAGGGGTCGAGTAGCGGATGCAGGCGCATTGCGGCAAATACCGTCAAGTACAACACGGCGATCCCGGTGCCTTGCAGGATCAATGCGTAACTGCTGTTGCGCGTTCGCAACCACCAACCCAGCCCGAGCAACCCCAAGGCTGCTGCCGCAACGCCTGCGTAGCGCAACTCAAGCGGCACCACCACGCCTTCGGTGGCATAGCGCAGCAAAAAGGCCAGGCCGAGGAACAGCAGCACCACGCCGACCCGCAACACGGTATTACCGCCGAACAACCAGGCACGGGCGCGACTGATGGCACGGTCGATGAGATTCGGGCCAGGCGGGGGGACAGATGGTTGTGCCTGGCGAGCGATTGTTTCTGGCTTCCAGGCATCGGCGGGCTGCGGACGACCGGTTTCGGAGGCCGCAACGGCTATCGGCTCGAGTTCGGGCGGCAGTTCCCAGATCAATTCCGGGGCTGCGGCAGGTGCTTCATCAAGGAGGGTTTCAGGCGATACGAGCGGTTCAGGGGTTTCCGGCGCCTTGACGCCCGATGCTTCGAGCAGCGCCAGCCGTTGCTCGACCGCTTGCAGCGCAACCTGTGCCTGATCCAGCAGTCGCTGCTGCTCCACCGCTCGAGAGTCCATACGAGCCATGCGAAGGGTCTGGCCGATACCCAAGCCGAGTAGTGCGCCCAGCAGTGCATCACTGAATGACTCGTCGAGTATCCAGCCGAGCACCAGCCCGACGAGCATAAAAATCCATTGCATGGTCGATATCCCTGAGCAACCCCGTCATGAGGCAAGTCCAAGCGGTACAGCGTCTGATCAGTCTAGTGTGAAAACACCACAAATCCTGTGGGAGCGAGCTTGCTCGCGATAGCGCACTGACACTCAGCATCAATACTGAATGTTATGGCCTCATCGCGAGCAAGCTCGCTCCCACAAGGGATGGTGGTGTGTTCAGAATCTGATGAACCCTGCCGCTCGGCAATCCGGCGCCCAGTATATCGATCCGGCCCGGCAACAACCGGGCCTTGCTCGCAGTTCTGGCCGAAAACTACTCCAGTGCCTTCCAGATTTCCGTGGCGTACTCGCGAATGGTCCGGTCCGACGAGAACCAGCCCATCCGCGCCGTGTTCAACACCGCTGAACGCCACCATTCTTTCGAATCGTGCCAATGGGCTTCGACGCGCATCTGCGCGTGCCAGTAGGAATCGAAGTCGGCGCAGACCAGGAAGCGGTCGTAGTCCACCAGCGAATCGATCAACCCGGTGTAACGGGACGGATCATCCGGCGAGAACACCCCGCCACGAATCGCTTGCAGCACATCGTTCAGGCGATGGGACGCGGCGATGTCCGGTACGGCACTGAACTCATGGTTCTGCTTGCGCGCCTCCACCTGCTGCGCGCTGAGGCCAAAGATGAACATGTGCGCGGCGCCGATGCGCTCGCACATTTCCACGTTGGCCCCGTCCAGGGTGCCGATGGTCAGCGCGCCGTTCAGGCCGAATTTCATGTTGCTGGTGCCTGACGCTTCGAAACCGGCAGTGGAGATCTGCTCGGACAAATCCGCCGCCGGAATGATGCTCTCCGCCAGGCTGACGTTGTAATTGGGCAGGAACACCACTTTGAGCAAGCCGCGCACGGTCGGGTCGTTGTTCACCACCCGCGCGATGTCGTTGGTCAGCTTGATGATCAGTTTGGCCTGGTGATAACTCGCGGCCGCCTTGCCGGCGAAAATTTTCACTCGTGGCACCCAGTCGATTTCAGGTTCCGCGCGGATCGCCTGGTACAACGCAACGGTGTGCATCAGGTTGAGCAACTGGCGTTTGTATTCGTGGATTCGCTTGACCTGCACGTCAAACATCGCCGCCGGATTGACCGCCACCCCCAAACGCTCATGAATCAGATACGCCAGGGCTTTCTTGCTGTGCAGGCGTTGCTCGGCAAACGCCTTGCGAAACGCGCTTTTCTCGGCGAACGGTTCGAGGGCGAGCAGCCGCTCTTCCGGGTTGTCCAGCACCTCAGGGCCCAGGGCATCGACCAGCATCGAGGTCAGCTCGGGGTTGGCCTGGTACAGCCAGCGGCGGAAGGTAATGCCGTTGGTCTTGTTGTTGATCCGCTCCGGGTAGAGCTTGTGCAGTTCGGAGAACACAGTTTGGCGCATCAGTTGCGTGTGCAACCCGGACACACCGTTGATGCTGTGGGAACCGAGAAACGCCAGGTTGCCCATGCGCACCCGACGACCGTTGTCTTCCTCGATGAGCGACACCGCGCGCAACACGTCGAAGTCGTGAATGCCTTTGGCCCGCAGGGAGTCGATGTGGTGGGCGTTGATCAGGTAAATGATCTGCATGTGCCGCGGCAACATGCGTTCCATCAAGCCGACCGGCCAGGTTTCCAGCGCTTCGGGCAACAATGTGTGGTTGGTGTAGGACAACGTATCGACGGTGACCTGCCACGCCGCATCCCATGCCACGTCATACACGTCGACCAGTTGCCGCATCAGTTCAGCCACGGCAATCGAGGGGTGAGTGTCGTTGAGCTGGATCGAAGCGTGATCGCCCAGGGTCAGCACCGAGGTGTGCATGTTGCGATGGCGGCGCAGCAGATCCTGCAATGAAGCGGCGACGAAGAAATATTCCTGGCGCAGGCGCAATTCCTGGCCGGCCTCGGTGCTGTCCGCCGGGTACAGCACCCGGGAGATACTTTCGGCCCGGGCTACTTCGGCCACGGCGCCCAGGTGATCGCCGGCGTTGAAACGCTCCAGATGCAGATCTTCCATGGCCCGGGCGCGCCACAGGCGCAGCGTGTTGACGCTCGCCCCGCGCCAGCCGACCACCGGCGTGTCATAGGCAATGGCCCGCACGGTTTCCGCCGGGTGCCAGACTTGCCTGGACTTGCCGCTTTCATCGGTCACGGTTTCGACGCTGCCGCCAAAACCGATCGGATAAACCACTTCAGGCCGCTCGAATTCCCAGGGGTTGCCGAAATCCAGCCAGTGTTCGGTCTGCTCCTGCTGCCAGCCATCGACAATCGCCTGGCGGAACAACCCGTGCTCATAGCGGATGCCGTAGCCATGAGCGGCGATGCCGAGGGTCGACATGCTTTCCAGGAAACACGCCGCCAGACGCCCGAGGCCGCCGTTGCCCAAGGCCGCATCGGGCTCCAGCAAGCGGATGCGCTCTAGGTCGACGCCGAGTTCAGTCAAGGCCTCGCGAGCCACGTCGAGCAGGCCGAGGTTGCTCAGACTGTCAAAGAGCAGCCGACCGATGAGAAATTCCAGGGAGAGGTAGTAAACGCGCTTCTGACCTTTACGGTAGATCTGCCGCGTGTGGTCCATCCAGTGCTCGACCATGTGGTCCCGCGCGGCCAGGGCAATGGCTTCGAACCAGTCGTGGTCGAAGGCGTGATCCGGGTCTTTACCCACTGCATAGGTGAGTTTGGTCAAGACGGCGTCGCGGAATGCGGCCACCTCAGCTTCGCGAACAAGTGGTTCTTGAGTCATCGATAGGACCTCGAGCGAGCTTGGAGTTGTCTGAGCCTAGACGGTCTGACAGGCGGTAGAGGCTCTGGTTCGGCAGTTTTTCCTTTGAATACGAGCTGGATCGACATTGCGTTGTCTTGTGCCTGAATCAATGCAGGGCCCGTGCCTATTTTCCGGTTGTTTGCACCGCCTGCGAAAAAATCTGGCGAAAGGTTGTTCAAAAATCCACCAGTCCCGGTATGATCGCGCGCCCTGATGCACACGCTGGTAACAACCGATGATGAAGCCGAACCTGATCGCCGCCGCAGAGATCGACCGCCTCGATACCTGGGCCAAGTACTCTGCCCCGATGTGCGGCTCGTGCATGTCCAGCTGCTGCACCCTGCCCGTCGAGGTCAAGATCAAGGATCTGATCCGCATCGGCATCGTCGACGAGTTCGAGCGCGGTGATCCGCCGAAGAACATTGCCAAGCGCCTGCAAAAAGAAGGGATCGTCGAGCGTTACAACCAGAAGTCGGAGATCTTCACACTCCAGCGCATGAGCAACAACGATTGCCTGTACCTGGATCGTAAGAGCCGTCTGTGCACTATTTATGAAAAGCGCCCGGATACTTGCCGCAACCACCCGAAAATCGGCCCGCGGCCGGGGTATTGCGCGTACAAGCCGAAGGAAGTGGAGCGCGAGCGGAATTCGCGGAGTATCGAGCGGTTCTGATTTTTTCTGAAACTAGTGGCGGCTGATCGGCCGCCTTCGCGGGCAAGCCCGCTCCCACAGGGGTTCTGTGGTGTTCACACAATTTGTGGTTCACCTCGAACACTGTGGGAGCGAGCCTGCTCGCGATGGGGCCGGCACAAACACCGCATAAATCCCAGACAAACAAAAACGCCCCCGGCCTTTCGACCGGGGGCGTTTTCGTTCAGCCGGGGCTAAATCTTATGCCTTGGCTTTCTTGGCAGCGCGGGTACGCTCGCTTTCGTCCAGGATCTTCTTGCGAAGACGGATGGACTTAGGAGTCACTTCACACAGCTCGTCGTCCTGGATGAATTCCAGAGCCTGTTCCAGGGTGAAGCGAACAGGTGGAACCAGAGCGATGGTTTCGTCTTTACCCGAAGCACGCATGTTGTCGAGCTTCTTGCCCTTGGTAGGGTTAACGCCCAGGTCGTTGTCACGGCTGTTCAGACCAACGATCTGACCGTTGTAGATTTCCTGACCGTGTTCAACGAACAGCTTGCCACGTGCCTGCAGGGTTTCCAGGGAGTAGGTCAGTGCCTTGCCGGTTTCAACCGAAACCAGAACGCCGTTCTGACGGCCGGACATGTCGCCGGACTTCATCACGTCGTAACGGTCGAAGATCGAAGTCAGGATGCCAGCACCGTTGGTCAGGGTCAGGAACTGGTTACGGAAACCGATCAGACCACGAGCAGGGATGTTGTATTCCAGACGTACACGGCCCTTGCCATCCGGCACCATGTTGGTCAGGTCGCCCTTACGCAGGCCCATCTCTTCCATCACCTTGCCCTGGGATTCTTCCGGCAGGTCGATGGTGACGTTTTCGAACGGTTCGTGCTTCACGCCGTCAACCAGACGGATGATCACTTCCGGACGGCCTACAGCCATTTCGAAGCCTTCGCGACGCATGGTTTCGATCAGTACCGAGAGGTGCAGTTCGCCACGGCCGGAAACCTTGAACTTGTCAGCCGAGTCGCCTTCTTCAACGCGCAGTGCAACGTTGTACAGCAGCTCTTTGTCCAGACGTTCCTTGATGTTACGGGAAGTCACGAACTTGCCTTCTTTACCGCAGAATGGCGAGTCGTTTACCTGGAAAGTCATGGAAACGGTTGGCTCGTCGACGGTCAACGGCTTCATCGCTTCAACGGTATCCGGGTGGCACAGGGTGTCGGAGATGAACAGCGAGTCCATACCGCTGATGCAGACGATGTCGCCTGCTGCAGCTTCTTCAACGTCTACACGGTGCAGACCGTGGTGACCCATCAGCTTCAGGATACGACCGTTACGCTTCTTGCCGTCGGCGCCGATAGCGACAACCGGGGTGTTCGGCTTGACGCGACCACGAGCGATACGGCCAACACCGATAACACCCAGGAAGCTGTTGTAGTCCAGTGCGGAGATCTGCATCTGGAACGGACCTTCACGGTCAACAGCCGGCGCCGGTACGTTGTCGACGATCGACTGGTACAGCGGGGTCATGTCTTCAGCCATTTCGGTGTGGTCCAGACCGGCAATACCGTTCAGGGCCGAGGCGTAGACGACTTTGAAGTCCAGCTGTTCTTCGGTGGCACCCAGGTTGTCGAACAGGTCGAAGATCTGGTCCAGAACCCAGTCCGGACGCGCGCCTGGACGGTCAACCTTGTTGATGCACACGATCGGACGCAGGCCGGCTTCGAAAGCCTTCTTGGTCACGAAACGGGTTTGCGGCATAGGGCCGTCTTGAGCGTCAACCAGCAGCAGAACGGAGTCGACCATCGACATTACGCGCTCAACTTCACCGCCGAAGTCGGCGTGGCCCGGGGTGTCCACGATGTTGATGTGGTAGCCGTTCCAGTTGATGGCGGTGTTTTTCGCCAGAATGGTAATACCGCGCTCTTTTTCCTGGTCGTTGGAGTCCATCACGCGCTCGTCGTTGAGCTCGTTGCGCTCCAGGGTGCCGGATTGACGCAGGAGTTTGTCTACCAGGGTGGTTTTACCATGGTCAACGTGGGCAATGATGGCGATGTTGCGTAGATTTTCGATCACTTGTGTATCTCGATCAGAGGATTCGGTGTGCTGACAAGTCTTGGCAGCGATTAACAGTAGCGTCCGTGAAAGCCGTTACAGCTTGACGGTGGCGTCGGGGGGCCGGTGACGCAGGCCACAGGCAAACAGCCCCGGGCACTTAGCTCGGTCGATAAACGCGCACATTGGCATGCCCCTCACTGAGCAAATGGTGGGCATGCAGGCGACTCATCACGCCTTTGTCGCAATACAGCAGGTACTGGCGAGTAGGGTCCAGTTCCTTGAAACGAGCGTTCAGTGCATAAAACGGCATCGTTTGTACCTCGATGCCAGCGAGGTCCAGCGGGTCGTCTTCAGCGGCATCCGGGTGACGGATATCGATGACGATCTGACCGGCCAGCGCTTCGCTGACTTCTTCAATCTGCAAGTCCTGGCCCAATTCGTCGATCACGCGATCGATCGGCACCAGCTTGGCGTTTTCGAGCGCACGCTCGAGCACCGCCATATCGAATTCTTTCTCTTCGTGCTCGACACGGTAGCGCTTGGCGGCCGTCTTCGGATTGACCGAAATGACGCCGCAGTACTCCGGCATGTGCCGGGCGAAATCGGCGGTGCCGATTTCGTTGGCCAGGTCGATGATGTCCTGCTTGTGACTGGCGATCAGCGGACGCAGTACCAGCTTGTCGGTCACGCAGTCGATCACGCTCAGGTTCGGCAACGTCTGGCTCGACACCTGGGAAATCGCCTCACCGGTGACCAGTGCCTCGATGTGCAGTCGATCGGCAATCCGGGACGAAGCGCGCAACATCATACGCTTCAATACTACGCCCATATGACTGTTATCGACTTTGCCGAGAATTTCGCCCAGCACTTCCTCGAACGGCACACTGACAAATAGCACGCGTTGGGAGCTGCCGTACTTCTTCCAGATGAAATGCGCGACTTCCATGACGCCCAGTTCGTGGGCACGTCCGCCCAGATTGAAGAAGCAGAAGTGCGCCATCAGGCCACGGCGCATGATCTGGTAGGCCGCAACGGTGGAATCGAAGCCGCCGGACATCAGCACCAGCGTCTGTTCCAGGGCGCCCAGCGGATATCCGCCGATGCCGTTGTGCTGACTGTGGATCACGAACAACCGTTGGTCGCGAACTTCGATTCGGACTTCGATTTCCGGTTTTTTCAGGTCGATCCCGGCGGCACCGCACTGACGACGCAACTGGCTGCCGACATATTTCTCAATATCTATCGAGCTGAATGGGTGCTTGCCGGCGCGTTTGCAACGCACCGAGAAAATCTTCCCGGCCAGTGCATCACCGTAGTGCTGCTTGCACTTCTCAACGATGTCGTCGAAATCGCCCAGCGGGTATTCATCGATTTGCAGGAAATGCGCGATGCCCGGCATGCAGCTCAGGCGCTCGCCCATCTCCTTCAAGGCCTTGGGGTCGCTGACGCGGGTTTCCAGCTCGAGGTTGTCCCACACGCCGTTCACCACCACGGCCGGGTCCAGATCGCGGAGCACGGCACGGATGTTCTTGGCCAATTGACGGATGAAACGCATCCGTACCGGGCGGCTCTTGATGGTGATCTCGGGGAAGACTTTTACGATTAATTTCATGGAAACAGCGCGCGCATGGCCTGCCGAAAAAGGGGGGCGCGGATTATAGCGGAAATTGCTCAAGGTTTAACCAGTTAATGTGCAGAAGGTTTCGCACGCACCAAAACAGGTCATTTATTGAAATGAACGCCACATTGTAGGGCAGGATTTTCCGCTTTAAGGTACTTTTCCGCCTGACAGGCGTGAAATTGGGGCAAAAAACCCATGGTGGGGCACTGGCATGCAATTTGCTCCCTTGTGAGGCAGGTTGCCTTGGCAGAGTATTCGCGCCGGCATCACCCACATTTAAGGGCATCCATTACTAGCCCGAAGCCACCCGGAGGACACTATGTCGAAGTCGGTTCAACTCATCAAAGATCATGACGTCAAGTGGATTGATCTGCGCTTCACGGACACCAAAGGCACTCAGCACCACGTGACCATGCCGGCTCGCGATGCGCTGGATGACGACTTCTTCGAAGTCGGCAAAATGTTCGACGGTTCCTCCATCGCTGGCTGGAAAGGCATCGAAGCCTCCGACATGATCCTGATGCCGGACGACTCCACCGCTGTTCTGGATCCGTTCACCGAAGAACCGACCCTGATCCTGGTCTGCGACATCATCGAGCCTTCGAGCATGCAAGGCTACGATCGCGACCCACGTGCGATCGCCAAGCGCGCCGAAGAGCACCTGAAAGCCACCGCTATCGGTGACACTGTGTACGCCGGTCCAGAGCCAGAGTTCTTCATCTTCGACCAGGTCAAGTTCAAGTCCGACATTTCCGGCTCCATGTTCAAGATCTACTCTGAACAAGGTTCGTGGATGTCCGACCAGGACATCGAAGGCGGCAACAAAGGCCACCGCCCAGGCGTCAAAGGCGGCTACTTCCCGGTTCCACCGTTCGACCACGACCACGAAATCCGTACCTCCATGTGCAACGCACTGGAAGAAATGGGCCTGACCGTCGAAGTTCACCACCACGAAGTGGCGACTGCCGGCCAGAACGAAATCGGCGTCAAGTTCAACACCCTGGTGAAGAAAGCCGACGAAACCCAAACCCTGAAGTATGTCGTGCACAACGTAGCCGATGCCTACGGCCGCACCGCGACCTTCATGCCTAAGCCTCTGTACGGCGACAACGGCTCGGGTATGCACGTACACATGTCCATCTGGAAAGATGGCAAGAACACCTTCGCAGGCGAAGGCTATGCCGGTCTGTCCGATACCGCTCTGTACTTCATCGGCGGCATCATCAAGCACGGCAAGGCCCTGAACGGCTTCACCAACCCGGCGACCAACTCCTACAAGCGTCTGGTTCCAGGCTTCGAAGCTCCAGTGATGCTGGCCTACTCGGCTCGCAACCGCTCCGCTTCGATCCGTATTCCTTACGTGTCGAGCCCGAAAGCCCGCCGTATCGAAGCGCGCTTCCCGGATCCGGCTGCCAACCCGTACCTGTGCTTCGCCGCACTGCTGATGGCTGGCCTGGACGGCATCCAGAACAAGATCCACCCTGGCGACGCTGCTGACAAAAACCTGTACGACCTGCCGCCAGAAGAGGCGAAAGAGATCCCACAAGTTTGCGGCAGCCTGAAAGAAGCCCTGGAAGAGCTGGACAAAGGTCGTGCGTTCCTGACCAAAGGCGGCGTTTTCAGCGACGACTTCATCGACGCTTACATCGCCCTGAAAAGCGAAGAAGAAATCAAGGTACGTACCTTCGTACACCCACTGGAATACGAGCTGTACTACAGCTGCTGATCCGGTAGCGCTGCGACACGCGGCGTGACAAAAAGAGGCCTCCTTCGTGGAGGCCTTTTTTATTGCCATTGTTTGATGATGCCCCATGTGGGAGCGAGCTTGCTCGCGATAGCGGACTTTCAGACCATACCGATGATGAATTCAATACCCCCATCGCGAGCAAGCTCGCTCCCACAAGGGTTTGTGGCGCCTGGAATATCTCGCAAACCATATCCATATGTTTAGCTGCTTGGGACAACCGCCTCGCCTGACCTATGCTGCAACCCAACGCTTTCGTTTCCGGTCGATTCCATGGGTCGTGGTTTTCTCTTTATCCTGTTGCTGATTGTTCTGCCCGCCACGGCGCAGATCTACAAATACACGGACGCCAACGGCGCCACCGCGTACAGCAATCAACCGCCTGACGGCGTCAGTGCCCAACCGGTCGACTTGCCGCCCCTCAACAGCATTGAGCGCCAGCCTCCCGGCGAAGCCGCGCCTATTGCTGAAGCCGCCCCGAATGAACAGCCCCACAAGACCTATGAAGTGCTTGAGCTGACAGGCCTGCCCACCACCGAAGCCTTGCGCGCCAACAACGGCACGTTCACCGTAACGGTACTGATCAAGCCCCGCCTGCAAGGCGCCCACCTGTTGCGCCTGCTGCTGGACGGTCAGCCCTGCGGCCAGCCAGGCAATGTGCCGATCCTGCAACTGGTGAACATCGATCGCGGCGAACACCGCCTCGCCGTGCAAGTGATCGATGGCGAAAACGTTGTACAGCAGAGCCCCACCACAACTTTCACTGTGCAACGAGTACACACGCCTTGAAGGCCTGGCTGCTGATCGCCTGCTTCATCGCGCTGCCCGCGTCGGCAGAGGTTTTTACTTACGTTGACCCCCAAGGCAACCGGGTTTTCACCGACCAACCCAAACCCGGCAACGCCACGCGTGTACCACTGGTAAAGAGCAATCGAATGGCGGCCAACCCCACAAGTGCAGCGCCGTCGAGTGCAGAAGACAGTCCCGAAGTAAAAGCGCCGTTCCACTATGACCTGGTGCGCATCCTGGTTCCGGAACCCGACGCGACCATCCGCAGCAACGCAGGTGAAATCATCGTCAGCGTCACCAGCGAACCAGGCCTGCAACGGGGTCATCGCTACCGATTACTGCTCGACGGCCAGCCCACTGCCGAACCTGGCCTGAGTCCGGTGTTCCCGTTGAGCAACATCGATCGCGGCAGCCATACCCTGTCCGTGGAAATCCTCGACGAACAGGGGCGCATCGTCGAACGCACCGCCAGCCAACCCTTCCACATGCAGCGCACGTCTCTCGCCCAGAAGCGCAAGATCAAACCCTGCACTCTCGAAGACTACGGCCAGCGGCCGGAATGCCCGCCCGGCGACAAACCCGCCGAAGAAAAAAATCCGTTCCTGCGACTTTTCTAACCTCGTTCAGGTTTGCGCACTATATTGGTGCAATTGCTTGCACCGTACTCACATTCCAACCCATTTTGGTTCGAAAGTACCCGAAAAAGCCGGCAGAACGCCACGCAAACGAGCGTCAAACGCCTGTTTCAGGCGCTGAACGCTTCTTTTCGGAGCCTTGGTTTGGTTTTTGCATTTTGCCCGTACCAGCGCTTTTTTCTTGCGCATGCCCTGCTCTAAAAGAGGTCCCGATGACCATTAGCGACGCACTCCACCGTTTGCTACTCGACAACCTCACCACCGCCACCATCCTGCTCGACGCCGAACTGCGCCTCGAGTACATGAACCCGGCGGCGGAGATGCTGCTGGCCATCAGCGGTCAGCGCAGCCACGGGCAGTTCATCAGTGAGTTGTTTACCGAATCGACCGAAGCGTTGAACTCCTTGCGCCAGGCCGTCGAACAAGCGCACCCGTTCACCAAGCGCGAAGCCATGCTCACCGCCCTCACCGGCCAGACCCTGACCGTCGACTACGCGGTAACGCCGATTCTGAGCAACGGCGACACGATGCTGCTGCTCGAAGTCCACCCCCGCGACCGCTTGCTGCGGATCACCAAGGAAGAAGCACAGCTGTCCAAGCAGGAAACCAGCAAGATGCTGGTGCGCGGCCTTGCCCATGAAATCAAGAACCCGCTAGGCGGGATTCGCGGCGCGGCACAATTGCTGGCCCGCGAACTGCCGGAAGAAAGCCTGCGCGACTACACCAACGTCATCATCGAAGAAGCCGACCGCCTGCGTAACCTGGTGGATCGCATGCTCGGCTCCAACAAGTTGCCGTCACTGGCCCAGTGCAATGTCCACGAAGTGCTGGAGCGCGTCTGCCACCTCGTAGAGGCCGAAAGCCAGGGCTGCATCACCTTGGTGCGCGACTACGATCCAAGCATTCCGGACGTGCTGATCGACCGCGAGCAAATGATTCAGGCGGTCCTGAACATCGTGCGCAACGCCATGCAGGCCATCAGCAGCCAGAACGAGCTGCGCCTGGGGCGCATCAGCCTGCGCACCCGCACCATGCGCCAGTTCACCATCGGCCACGTGCGCCATCGCCTGGTGACCAAGATCGAGATCATCGACAACGGCCCGGGCATTCCTGCGGAACTTCAGGAAACCATCTTCTTTCCCATGGTCAGCGGTCGTCCGGACGGTACCGGGCTGGGCCTGGCCATTACCCAGAACATCATCAGCCAGCACCAGGGCCTGATCGAATGTGACAGCCACCCCGGCCACACCACTTTCTCGATCTTTCTGCCACTGGAACAAGGAGCCACATCGACATGAGCCGTAGTGAAACCGTGTGGATCGTCGATGACGACCGTTCTATCCGTTGGGTCCTGGAAAAAGCCCTGCAGCAGGAAGGCATGACCACGCAAAGCTTCGACAGCGCCGATGGCGTGATGAGCCGCCTGGCGCGCCAGCAGCCGGATGTGATCATTTCCGACATCCGCATGCCTGGCGCCAGCGGCCTGGACCTTTTGGCGCGGATTCGCGAGCAGCACCCCCGGCTGCCGGTCATCATCATGACCGCTCACTCCGATCTGGACAGCGCTGTCGCGTCCTATCAGGGCGGCGCCTTCGAGTACCTGCCCAAGCCGTTCGATGTCGACGAAGCGGTCTCCCTGGTCAAACGCGCCAACCAGCACGCCCAGGAACAACAGGGCCTGGAAGTCGCCCCGGCACTGACCCGCACGCCGGAAATCATTGGTGAAGCGCCGGCGATGCAGGAGGTGTTTCGCGCCATCGGCCGCCTGAGCCACTCCAACATCACCGTGCTGATCAACGGCGAGTCCGGTACCGGTAAAGAACTGGTGGCCCACGCCCTGCACCGTCACAGCCCGCGGGCGGCTTCGCCGTTCATCGCGCTGAACATGGCGGCGATTCCAAAAGACCTGATGGAGTCCGAACTGTTCGGCCACGAGAAAGGCGCGTTCACTGGCGCGGCCAACCTGCGTCGAGGGCGTTTTGAACAGGCCGACGGCGGTACGCTGTTCCTCGATGAAATCGGCGACATGCCGGCCGATACCCAGACCCGTTTGCTGCGGGTACTGGCCGATGGCGAGTTCTACCGCGTCGGCGGTCATGTGCCGGTGAAGGTCGATGTGCGCATCATTGCTGCGACCCACCAGAACCTGGAAACCCTGGTGCATGCCGGGAAATTCCGTGAGGACTTGTTCCATCGTCTGAATGTGATCCGCATCCACATCCCGCGCCTGTCGGACCGTCGCGAAGACATCCCGACCCTGGCCAAGCATTTCCTCAGCCGCGCCGCGCAAGAACTGGCCGTCGAGCCAAAACTGCTGAAAAGCGAAACCGAGGAATACCTGAAGAACCTGCCGTGGCCCGGCAACGTGCGACAGCTGGAGAACACCTGCCGCTGGATCACGGTGATGGCGTCGGGTCGTGAAGTACACATCGGCGACCTGCCGCCGGAGCTGCTGAGCCTGCCGCAGGATTCGGCACCCGTGACCAACTGGGAGCAAGCCCTGCGTCAGTGGGCCGACCAGGCGCTGGCCCGCGGCCAGTCGAGCCTGCTCGACAGCGCCGTGCCGGCCTTCGAGCGGATCATGATCGAGACCGCCCTCAAACACACTGCCGGCCGCCGCCGCGATGCCGCCGTGTTGCTGGGCTGGGGGCGCAACACCCTGACGCGCAAGATCAAGGAATTGGGGATGAAGGTAGATGGCGGGGATGAGGATGAGGGGGATGAGGGCTAAACAGCCTGTAGTTATTCGCTGATCGTTAGGCCCAATCGCGAGCAAGCTCGCTCCCACAGTGGTTTTTCGGCGTTTTCACTATCGTGTAGACACCATCGAACCCTGTGGGAGCGAGCTTGCTCGCGATGCTTTTAGAGCCATCAATGCACCGACTGAATGCACTGTGAACCGCAATCGCGCACGAAAGCTGAATCGAAACACCGCCTCCATCTGCCGCAAAACTCCCCCCCCAAAAACACCAAAGCCCCGAATTACGGGGCCTTGAGCATTACTTCAGAATTTTCTGTTACCACACATGAAAACCTGGCACGCCCCCTGCAATAACCCTTTCAAGTGAATCAGTTCACCTACCCGGTTTCGGGGACCTTGGTACAGGCAGGCCGGGGATTCCCCTCTTTACACCGGGCTCACACCGCACCCGCGACGAGCCCGACCGTTTTGGGGCCCTTGATACAGGCAGGTCAGGGGTTCCTTCTTTACACCAGGCTCATACCGCACTCGCGACGAGCCTCCCGTTTCGGGAACCTTGGTACAGGCAGGCCGGGGATTCCCTCTTTTATTGCTCCCGGAGATGGATCTCCAGCCGCCAGCGGTCATCGACCTCGCTACCGGCCCACTCGCCCTGCAGGGGCCGGGCCGCCACCAGTGTCAGCAACAACCCCCCATCGCTCAAACGTACCCGCCAGTTCACGTCCTTGCCGCCGAGCTTGAGCTGGCCTTTCTGCGCCTTGCCCTCGGCGCCAAACAGCAGCGCGACACTGCCGTCCACCATTTCGCCATGGGTCTCGGGCTCGTTGTTGAACCACACCACCAGTCCATCGCTTGTCACTTCAACCTGCTGCAACTGACTGGGGTCTGGCGCGGTCAGGCGACCGATCATCATCCCGACCATCATCCCGACAATCGCCAGCGAGCCCATTACCCGCAGGAATAGTTTCGAACGCACGCCTTCTGGCGGCGTAGAATGCGCGTCATCTTTACCTTCGGAGCCGTGCATGTTTCACGTCATCCTTTTCCAACCAGAAATTCCGCCGAATACCGGCAACGTTATCAGGCTGTGCGCCAACAGTGGCTGCCACCTGCATTTGATCGAGCCGCTGGGCTTCGAGATGGACGACAAGCGCCTGCGCCGGGCCGGTCTCGACTACCACGAGTATGCCACCCTGCAACGCCATGCGGACCTGGCCAGCTGCCTGGAAAGCCTCGGTCACCCGCGGGTGTTCGCGTTCACCACCAAAGGCTCGCGGCCGTTCCACGATGCCAGCTTCGCCCCGGGCGACGCGTTCCTGTTCGGCCCGGAAAGCCGTGGCCTGCCGGCCGAGGTGCTTGATGCCCTGCCCGCCGAACAACGCCTGCGCCTGCCGATGCGCGAAGGCTGCCGTAGCCTGAACCTGTCGAACACTGTCGCAGTGGCGGTTTACGAAGCCTGGCGCCAAAACGGCTTCAAATAACACCCAAAAAAATGTGGGAGCGAGCTTGCTCGCGATGGCGGTGCTTCAGTCAACATTGACGTTGAAACTGATGACCTCATCGCGAGCAAGCTCGCTCCCACAGTATTGAAACGCTTTTACTGAACGGTTGGAGTCTCGCCGGCAGCCTGCATGCGTTGCAGTTCTTGCGCGTACAGCGCATCGAAGTTCACCGGAGCCAGCATCAGTGCCGGGAACGAACCGCGGGTCACCAGGCTGTCCAGGGTTTCGCGAGCGTACGGGAACAGGATGTTCGGGCAGAACGCACCCAGGGTGTGGCTCATCGAAGCGTCATCCAGATTCTTGATCAGGAAGATCCCGGCCTGCTGCACTTCGGCGATGAACGCCACTTCGTCACCGTTTTTCACGGTCACCGACAAAGTCAGCACGACTTCGTGGAAGTCGGATTCCAGCGTCTTTTGACGGGTGTTCAGATCCAGGGCGACGCTCGGCTCCCACTGCTGGCGGAAGATCGCCGGGCTTTTCGGAGCTTCGAAGGACAGGTCACGCACATAAATGCGCTGCAAGGAGAATTGCGGTGCAGTTTCTTCTTCGTTCGCAGCAGTGTTCTGTTGGTCAGTCATCGCAGATCCTTCTTGATCCAGGGTTCTTTTAGGTTTGCTTGTTTGGGGTTTTGCCGTCAGGCCCTGAGCAGCGCGTCGAGCTTGCCCGCGCGCTCCAGGGCGAACAAATCATCACAACCGCCCACGTGGGTGCTGCCGATCCAGATTTGCGGCACGGACGTACGTCCGGCTTTCTGGGCCATCGCGGCGCGCACCTGCGGCTTGCCATCGACCTTGATCTCTTCGAAGGCCACGCCTTTGTTCTCGAGCAGGTATTTGGCTCGCGAGCAGTAAGGGCAGTAATCGCTGGAATAGACGACGACGCTACTCATATCACTTCACCAGCGGCAGATTGTCGGCTTTCCAGCTGGAGATACCGCCGGACAGCTTGGCGGCGGTGAAGCCGGATTTCATCAATTCGCGGGCGTGGGTGCCGGCGGTCTGGCCCATGGCGTCGACCAGGATGATGGTCTTGGCCTTGTGCTTTTCCAGTTCGCCAACGCGGGCGGCCAGTTTGTCCTGGGGAATGTTCACCGCACCGACAATGTGACCGGCGGCGAAATCCTTGCTCGGACGAATGTCGATCACCACGCCAGCGTCCTTGTTGACCAGGCCGGTCAGTTCGCCGGTGCTCAGGCTACGGCCGCCGCCCTGCATTTGATAGGCAATCAGCAACGCCAGCAGTACGACGAAGATACCGACGAGAATGTAGTGGTTAGTGGCGAATTCAATCAGGTGAGCAACCATCGAAGGAGGTTCCAGGGCGTTAAAATGTCGGCCAGTATACACAGCCACTATGGTGGGCCAAACCCCGTCCGGCGGTGACGCGGCCGGAACTTCGCTTTAAACTGCGACTCCCTTTTCCATCGCCCCTTTTTAACGAGCCAGAGCGGATTCCATGACTACCACGCCTAAACCTTTGGTCCTGATGATTCTCGACGGCTTCGGTCACAGCGACAACCCCGAATCCAATGCCATTTTCGCGGCGAAGAAGCCTGTACTGGATCGTCTGTGGGCCACCGTGCCGAACGGCCTGATCTCGGGCAGCGGCATGGACGTCGGCCTGCCGGATGGCCAGATGGGCAACTCCGAAGTCGGCCACATGAACCTGGGCGCCGGCCGCGTGGTGTATCAGGACTTCACCCGCGTCACCAAATCGATCCGCGACGGCGAGTTCTTCGAGAACCCGACCATCTGCGCCGCCGTGGACAAAGCTGTCGCCGCCGGCAAAGCCGTGCATTTCATGGGCCTGCTGTCCGATGGCGGCGTGCATAGCCACCAGGATCACCTCGTCGCCATGGCCGAGCTGGCGTTCAAGCGCGGCGCTCAAAACATCTACCTGCACGCTTTCCTCGACGGTCGCGATACCCCGCCGAAAAGTGCGCAATCGTCGATCGAACTGCTCGATGCAACCTTCCAGGCCCTGGGCAAAGGCCGGATCGCCAGCCTGATCGGCCGTTACTACGCCATGGACCGCGACAACCGTTGGGACCGTGTGTCCCAGGCCTACAACCTGATTGTCGATGGCCAGGGCGAATTCAACGCTGCCACCGCTCAGGAAGGCCTGCAAGCGGCATACGAGCGCGGCGAGAGCGACGAATTCGTCAAAGCCACCTCCATCGGTGAGCCGGTAAAAGTCGAAGACGGCGATGCCGTGGTGTTCATGAACTTCCGCGCCGACCGCGCCCGCGAGCTGACCCGCGTGTTCGTCGAAGACAACTTCAGTGAGTTCGAGCGTGCCCGCCAGCCGAAACTGGCCGGTTTCGTCATGCTGACCCAATACGCCGCCAGCATCCCTGCGCCGTCGGCTTTCGCTGCCGGCAGCCTGGAAAACGTGCTGGGCGACTACCTGGCGAAAAACGGCAAGACCCAGCTGCGTATTGCCGAAACCGAAAAATATGCCCACGTGACCTTCTTCTTCTCCGGCGGTCGCGAAGAACCGTTCCCGGGCGAAGAACGCATTCTGATTCCGTCGCCGAAAGTCGCTACCTATGACTTGCAGCCGGAAATGAGTGCACCGGAAGTCACCGACCGCATCGTCGACGCCATCGAAAACCAGCGTTACGACGTGATCGTGGTCAACTACGCCAACGGCGACATGGTCGGTCACAGCGGTGTGTTCGAAGCGGCGGTCAAGGCTGTTGAATGCCTGGACCTGTGCGTGGGCCGCATCGTCGATGCCCTGGAAAAAGTCGGCGGCGAAGCCTTGATCACCGCCGACCACGGCAACGTCGAGCAAATGTCCGATGAAACCACTGGCCAGGCGCACACTGCGCACACCACCGAGCCGGTGCCGTTCATCTATGTCGGCAAGCGCGACTTGAAAGTCCGCGAAGGCGGCGTGCTGGCGGACGTGGCACCCACCATGCTGAAGTTGCTGGGCCTGGAACAACCGGCGGAAATGACCGGGACTTCGATTCTGGTGTAACCGGGCCGCTCAAACACCCCAGTACCCTGTGGGAGCGAGCCTGCTCGCGATAGCAATCTGACAGCCAACTAACCCGTTGAATGTCAGGACGCCATCGCGAGCAGGCTCGCTCCCACAATGGTTTTGGGGTGTTTTCAAGGGCAACTTCGCTCCAGTTATCACACAGTCAGAAATGGGCATTTTTTTTGCCGCCCATGGCGGGCATACTAGGCCGTCCCTTTCCCTGGTGCCGCCCGCCCCTATGCTTCGCGTCCTGATAGCCCTAGCCCTGACTTGCCTGCTCCAACCGGCCTTTGCTGACGAGCGCGCAGATACCCAACAACAGTTGGACGCCACGCGTCAGGACATTGCCGAGCTGAAGAAACTGCTGGGCAAGCTGCAGGAAGAAAAATCCGGTGTGCAGAAAGAGCTCAAGGGCACCGAAACCGAAATGGGCAAGCTCGAGAAGCAGGTCGAAGCCCTGCAGAAAGAGCTGAAAAAAAGCGAAGCCGAGTTGCAGCGGCTCGATGCGGAGAAAAAAAAACTCCAGAGCGCGCGCACTGAACAGCAACGACTGATCGCCATTCAGGCCCGGGCGGCCTACCAGAACGGTCGCCAGGAATACCTCAAGCTGCTGCTCAACCAGCAGAATCCGGAAAGATTCGCCCGTACCCTCACCTATTACGACTACCTGAGCCAGGCTCGCCTGGTGCAGTTGAAGAATTTCAACGAAACCCTGCGCCAACTGTCCAATGTCGAGAAAGACATCGCCATGCAGCAGGCGCAACTGCTGGTGCAGCAAAGCAGCCTCGACACCCAGCGTGACGAGCTCGAGAAAGTCCGCAAGGAGCGCCAGCAAGTCCTGGCCAAACTCAATGACGACGTAAAGGCTCGCGATCAGAAGCTGGCGGCACGCGAGCAGGATCAGGCAGACCTGTCTAAAGTCCTTAAAACCATTGAGGAAACCCTGGCCCGCCAGGCCCGTGAGGCAGAAGAAGCGCGGCAAAAAGCGCTGATTGCCCAGCAGGAAGCCGAAAAAAAGCGTTTACGTGAGGCCCAGGCGTTGGCAGATGCCAGCGACGATGCCCCGCGCAAACCGGTCAAGTCGACACCTGGCGCACTGGTTTCCAGCTCCGGCGAGACCTTTGGCGGTCCGTTTGTATCAACCCGCGGCAAACTTCCCTGGCCTGTCGATGGTCGACTGTTGGCGCGCTTCGGTGAAAACCGTGGCGACGATGCCCGGACCAAGTGGGATGGCGTGATGATCGGCGCGTCTGCCGGCAGTGCGGTACATGCCGTGCACGGTGGTCGCGTGGTGTTCGCCGACTGGTTGCGCGGCGCCGGGCTGCTGGTGATTCTCGACCACGGCAACGGGTACTTGAGTCTGTACGGTCATAACCAGACGCTGCTCAAGTCTGCGGGTGACGTTGTAAAAGCCGGTGAACCTATTTCCACTGTCGGTAACAGTGGCGGGCAGGACACACCAGCGCTGTATTTCGCAATTCGTCAGCAGGGTCACCCGAGTGACCCGGCGCAATGGTGTCACGCGCAAGGATAAGCGCGTCGCCTAATTCAGGAGTTCGTTCGACATGCTGCATTTGTCCCGCCTTACCTCGCTGGCCCTGACGATCGCCCTGGTGATCGGCGCGCCTCTGGCGTTTGCCGCTCAACCAGCCCCGGCGGTTGCGCCTGCGGGCACTGCTGCGACCACCAAGGCGCCACTGCCGCTGGACGAGTTGCGCACCTTTGCCGAGGTGATGGACCGGATCAAGGCCGCTTATGTCGAACCGGTGGACGACAAGACCCTGCTGGAAAACGCCATCAAGGGCATGCTCAGCAACCTCGACCCGCATTCGGCTTACCTCGGCCCTGAAGATTTCGCCGAGTTGCAGGAAAGCACCAGTGGCGAATTCGGCGGCCTGGGCATCGAAGTCGGTGCCGAAGACGGCTTCATCAAAGTGGTGTCGCCGATTGACGACACTCCGGCTTCCAAGGCCGGCATTCAGGCCGGCGACTTCATCGTCAAGATCAACGGCCAGCCCACCCGTGGCCAGAGCATGACCGAAGCCGTGGACAAGATGCGCGGCAAGATCGGCCAGAAAATCACCCTGACTCTGGTGCGCGACGGCGGCACGCCGTTCGACGTGACCCTGGCCCGCGCCGTCATTCAAGTGAAGAGCGTGAAGAGCCAGTTGCTGGAATCCGGCTACGGCTACATCCGCATCACCCAGTTCCAGGTCAAGACCGGCGAAGAGGTTTCCAAGGCCCTGGCCAAGCTGCGCAAGGACAACGGCAAGAAGCTCAAAGGCATCATCCTCGACCTGCGCAACAACCCGGGTGGCGTGTTGCAGGCAGCGGTGGAAGTGGTCGATCACTTCATCACCAAGGGCCTGATCGTCTACACCAAGGGCCGCATCGCCAATTCGGAGCTGCGCTTCTCCGCCACCGGCAAGGACGAAAGCGAAGCCGTGCCAATGGTCGTGCTGATCAACGGCGGCAGCGCCTCGGCTTCGGAAATTGTCGCCGGCGCCCTGCAGGATCAGAAACGCGCCGTGCTGATGGGCACCACTAGTTTCGGCAAGGGCTCGGTGCAAACCGTGCTGCCGCTGAACAATGAACGCGCCTTGAAGATCACCACAGCGTTGTACTACACGCCGAACGGCCGCTCGATCCAGGCCCAGGGCATCGTGCCGGACATCGAAGTACGCAAGGCCAAGATTACCAGCGAACAGGACGGCGACTACTTCAAGGAAGCCGATCTGCAAGGTCACCTGGGCAATGGCAACGGCGGCGCCGACAAACCGACCGGCTCCAGCGGCAAAGCCAAACCTATGCCGCAGGACGACGATTACCAACTGGCCCAGGCCCTGAGCCTGCTCAAAGGGTTGAGCATCACATCCGGCCGCTGAGATGCTTCTGCGGTTGCTGATCGGTCTGCTGTGTTGTCTGGCGGGTGTTGCTCACGCAGAACCCGCCGGATCGACGCCCCACAAAGCCTACCTGAGTCTGATCATCGATGACCTGGGGCAGAACCTGCCCCGGGATCGTCGCGTGCTGGCCCTGCCCGGCCCGGTGACCACGGCGATCATGCCCGACACGCCCCACGCCACCGAATTTGCCCGCGAAGCCCATAGCGCCGGCAAGATCGTCATCCTGCACATGCCCATGGATCCGGCCACCGGACCGTTCGCCTGGCATCCCGAGCTGCCGGTTGATGAGCTGGAAAAGCGCCTGAACGCCGCGTTCAAAATGGTCCCGTACACCAGCGGCATCAACAATCACATGGGTAGCCGCATGACCGCGCAACCAGCGGCGATGGCCTGGTTGATGGCGGACTTGCAACGACGGCACAAGTTCTTCGTCGACAGCCGCACCAGCGCCCGGACCGTGGCCGCTGCCGAAGCGCAGAAGATCGGTCTGGCCAGCGTTTCGCGGGACGTGTTCCTCGACGATGAGCGTACTGAAGCTGCGATCTTCACTCAGTTGCAGATAGCGATCAGCCTTGCGCACAGGCAGGGCTCAGTGGTGATGATCGGGCATCCGTATCCACAGACACTTTCGGTGCTGGAACGCGAATTGCCCAAGCTCAGGGGCCAGGGGATCGAGTGGATTGATATCAAACAGATGATCAGCGAGCGCGGCAATCGGGCAACCGCAGCGCATGGCAAGGATGGGGTGTACCGCTAACCTGCTGTCACTTAAAACACCTGTGGGAGCGAGCTTGCTCGCGATGGCGTCATCACTTTCAACATCTCTATCAACTGTCAGACCGTCATCGCGAGCAAGCTCGCTCCCACAGTGGTCCGGGCATGGTGGCTAAAGGGGTTGATGTTGAATCCTAGAGATACCGCCCCATAATCTCGTCCACCACACCTTCCTTGCGCATCTGATCCAGCGCCGCCTGGAGCTTGGCCACCGTCTCGTCCGGCACGTCCTTGTTCAGTGCCAGGTACAGTTCAGCGCTGTTGAAACGCAGTACGGTTTTCAACCCGATAACCCCCTCCTGGCGCGCCAGGTAGCGCCCGGCCGGATCGCCGGTGGCCCACAGATCGATCTGGCCGTTGACCAGTTTCTTCGCGTTGTCCTGATCGCGCAGTACGACGACCGGATTGAGCCCTTGCCTGGCGAGGGTCTCGGCGATCGCATCGCCCTTGTAGGCGCCGACTTTGTATTTGCGCGCGTCATTCAAGGTTTCGAGGGTGATCTTGCTGTCAGCCTTGGCCAGCATGATCCAGTCGTCCGGACCAATTGGGCCGACCCATTTGAATAGCTTCTCGCGATCCGGCAACCGCGCCATGACGAATGCGCCGTATCCGGGGTTTTCGAGTGCGAGTTTGTAGACCCGCTCCCAAGGAAAGCGCAGCGTCAGGCTGTAGGTAATGTTGGCGCGCTTGAAAATCTCGCGGACGATGTCCGTGGCGATGCCATTGATGTTTTCGTCCTGCGCGAAATTCTTGCCATTCTTTGCCATGTTGTACGGCGGGAAGTTTTCCGTCAGCAACACCAGATCGGTATCGGGACGGTCTGCTGCTTGCGCTCCGCTGATGAACAACAGAGAAGCACTGGCGAGGGCTAGAAGAAAGCACTTAAGCATGTCTGGCTACCGAAATCCATGGCGTACCCAAGAGTGCCTTGGGCACGCCATGATGTCCACTGGCCTGCATTGGTTTGTTCAGCGCATCACAATTCCGCGATGAGCCATATAAGCCTTCGCTTCTTGCACCGTGTATTCGCCGAAGTGGAAAATACTCGCCGCCAGTACAGCGCTGGCGTGGCCTTCGATAATGCCGTCAGCCAGGTGCTGCAGATTGCCGACGCCACCGGAAGCGATCACCGGAATGCCCAGCGCGTCGCTGATGGCGCGGGTGACTCCCAGGTCGAAACCGTTTTTCATGCCGTCCTGGTCCATGCTGGTCAGCAGGATCTCACCGGCACCCAGACCTTCCATTTTCTTCGCCCATTCGACAGCGTCGAGACCGGTTGGCTTGCGTCCACCGTGGGTGAAGATTTCCCAGCGCGGGGTTTCGCCCGGCCCGGAAACCTTTTTCGCGTCGATCGCGACCACGATGCATTGCGAACCGAAATGCTGCGCCGCTTCGCCGACGAACTCAGGGTTGAACACCGCTGCGGTGTTGATCGAGACCTTGTCCGCGCCGGCATTGAGCAGGTTGCGAATGTCCTGCACGGTACGCACGCCACCGCCCACGGTCAGCGGGATGAACACCTGGCTGGCCATGCGCTCGACGGTGTGCAGCGTAGTGTCGCGGCCGTCGACGCTGGCAGTGATGTCGAGAAAGGTAATCTCGTCGGCGCCTTGCTCGTCGTAGCGACGGGCGATTTCCACCGGGTCACCGGCGTCGCGGATGTTTTCGAATTTCACACCCTTGACCACCCGGCCGTTGTCCACGTCCAGGCAAGGGATGATGCGTTTGGCCAGGGCCATGGTCGTTTCCTCAGCCTTTGTACGAATCGCAGAAAGCTTGCGCTTCAGCGACATCGAGGGTGCCTTCGTAAATCGCACGGCCGGTAATGGCGCCAATGATGCCCGGTGCCTTGGCGTCGAGCAGGGTCTTGATGTCACCCAGGTTGTGGATGCCGCCGGAAGCGATCACCGGGATCTTTGTCGCCGCAGCCAACGCCGCGGTGAACGGCACGTTGCAGCCCTGCATCATGCCGTCTTTGGCGATGTCGGTATAAACGATGGCGGACACGCCGTCGGCTTCGAACTGTTTGGCCAGGTCGATCACCTGAATGGTGCTGATTTCAGCCCAGCCGTCGGTGGCGACGAAACCGTCCTTGGCGTCCAGGCCAACAATCACCTTGCCCGGGAAGGCGCGGCAGGCTTCGGCAACGAAGGCCGGATCTTTCACGGCCTTGGTGCCGATGATCACGTAGCTCACGCCCGCTTTCACATAGTGCTCGATGGTTTCCAGGGAGCGGATACCGCCGCCGATCTGGATCGGCAGGTTCGGGTAGCGCTTGGCGATGGCAGTAACCACTTCACCGTTGACCGGCTGGCCTTCGAAGGCGCCGTTCAGGTCGACCAGATGCAGACGGCGGCAACCGCCCTCCACCCACTTGGCAGCCATGCTCACCGGGTCATCGGAGAACACCGTGGAATCTTCCATGCGGCCCTGGCGCAGACGAACACAGGCACCGTCTTTAAGATCGATAGCGGGAATAATCAGCATCTGGCAAACCTTCAGAATTGAATGTTCAGCTTGGCTCGAAAATCAGTTTTTTTCGAGCGCCCACAAGTCGCTTTCGATGCTTTCGAACCTCTCTTTGAGGTGCGCCTGCACATCGAAAATCGCCCTGTTGTAATAGTGCGGAGCAATTTCACGGGTAAACAGCTCAAGAATCTCAGCCGCCTCGAACGAGCCGAGGTCGAGTTCGAAGCGGTCTTCCATGAAACGCTTGATCTTGCGATTGGCCTCGCTCTCCTGCTCGGGAGTGAGGGTCAGGATCGGCGGTTTCTTCTTGACGGCCATTTACCAGCGACCGTCCCACGCAGCGAAGTTCTGCAGCAACTGCAGGCCATGGGTATGGCTTTTCTCCGGGTGGAACTGCACGGCGAAACGCGAGCCTTCGGCCAGCGCCGCGGCGAAATCGACACCGTAGTGACCGCCACCCACCACCTGCCGCGCGTTGGCGGCAGCGATGTAGTAGCTGTGCACGAAGTAGAACCGCGCCAGGTCCGGAATGTCGTGCCACAGCGGGTGACTGACCTTCTGCTTCACTTCGTTCCAGCCCATGTGCGGCACTTTCAGGTGCTCACCGTCCTCGACCAGATCCTTGCCGAAGAACTTCACCTGGCCCGGGAACAGGCCAATGCAGTCGACGCCGTCGTTCTCTTCGCTGGTGTCGAGCAAGGCTTGCATGCCCACGCAGATGCCAAGGAACGGACGGTCCTGGCTGACTTCACGCACCAGCGAATCGAAACCGAGGCGACGGATCTCCGCCATGCAATCGCGAATGGCGCCAACACCAGGGAAAACCACCCGGTCGGCCTCGCGGATCACGTTGGCATCGCTGGTGATCAGCACCTTGCCGGCACCCACGTGCTCGAGGGCCTTGGCCACCGAGTGCAGGTTGCCCATGCCGTAATCGATAACCGCGACTGTCTGCATTACAGGACGCCTTTGGTCGAAGGCATTTGCCCGGCCATGCGGTCATCGAGCTCGACGGCCATGCGCAGGGCGCGGCCGAAAGCCTTGAACACGGTTTCGATCTGGTGGTGGGTGTTATGCCCACGCAGATTGTCGATGTGCAAGGTGACGTTGGCGTGGTTGACGAAGCCCTGGAAGAATTCCTGGAACAGGTCAACGTCGAAGCCGCCGACGGTGGCACGGGTGTATGGAACATGCATCTGCAGGCCGGGACGGCCGGAGAAATCGATCACCACGCGCGACAGCGCTTCATCGAGCGGCACGTAGGCGTGGCCGTAGCGACGGATGCCTTTCTTGTCGCCGATGGCTTTGGTGAAGGCCTGGCCGAGGGTGATACCGACGTCTTCCACCGTGTGGTGGTCATCGATATGCAGGTCGCCCTTGCTGACAATATCCAGGTCGATCAGCCCGTGACGGGCGATCTGGTCCAGCATGTGCTCAAGAAAAGGTACACCGATATCGAATCGGGCCTTTCCGGTGCCATCGAGGTTGATCGAGGCTTTGATCTGGGTTTCCAGAGTGTCGCGCTCGACAGACGCCATACGTTCGGCCATCACCAGCTCCGCAAAATCATTGGGCGAAAAAGGCAGCCATTATAGGCTTGCGGGCGCCAAACAGAAACACGAGAGGTGATATCCCTGACGGAGTGAATCCGGGGGTGTCGGCGATAGACATGTCCATACAAGCCATTTGGCACACTACAAAACAACTGTGGGAGCGAGCTTGCTCGCGATGAAGCCCTCACATTCGACATATCTGTCGACTGTCAGACCGCTATCGCGAGCAGGCTCGCTCCTACAGGGGCTATGCGTTTTACTTAGTGGAAGAGTACCGCCGTCTTCTGCAGGGTCACCCACACACCCCACGCCAGCGGAATGCCCACCACCAGCCACGCGGCAATCGCCAGCGGCGTGGTGCCCGGCGCGGCTTTCCACTCCAGTACGGTGCTGCTGTCAGCGCCTTTGTCATGGCCCAGCGCCTGTTCGGCGGCCAGTTCGGCGTCGGTCATGAAGTATTTGTCCGCCACCGGACGCACCAGCAGGTTGCACAGGAAACCCAGCACCAGCAGGCCGGCGAGGATGTACAGGGTGATGTCGTAAGCCGCCGCACGCTCGACGCCGATGCTCAGCTGATACTCACGCAGGTAGTTCACCAGCACCGGACCGAGTACACCGGCAGCAGCCCACGCCGTCAGCAGACGGCCGTGAATCGCACCGACCATTTGCGTACCGAACAGGTCCGCCAGATACGCCGGAACCGTCGCGAAACCGCCGCCGTACATCGACAGGATGACGCAGAACGCCGCCACGAACAGCGCAACGCTGCCCAGATGACCGAGGTTCGGAATCAGTCCGTACAGGGCAAAGCCCAGGGCAAAGAACACGAAATAGGTGTTTTTACGGCCCAGATAATCCGAGAACGAAGCCCAGAAGAATCGGCCACCGATGTTGAACAGACTGAGCAATCCGGTGAAACCGGCAGCGATGGCGGCAATCGAAGCCAGTTGCGAAGCGTCGAGTTGGCCGAACGCCAGGTCATTGCCCAGCAACTTGCCACCGAACACTTCCTGCAACAGCGGCGACGCCATGCCGAGGATGCCGATACCGGCCGATACGTTCAGACACAGCACCAGCCACACCAGACGGAACTGCGGCGTTTTCCAGGCCACATTCACGTGAACATGACGATGGGTGATCATCGCGTTCGAGGCTTTTTTCGCCGGAGCCGTCCAGCCTTCCGGTTTCCAGCCGGTTGGCGGAACGCGGTAGGACAGCGCGCCACCGATCATGAACACGAAGTAGATCGCGGCCATCACCAGGAAGCTCTGCCAGACGCCGACGCTGGTTGGCGAAGCGAAATGCCCCATCAGCGCCGCAGCCAGTGGAGCGCCGACCATTGCGCCGCCGCCGAAGCCCATGATCGCCATGCCGGTGGCCATACCGCGCTTGTCCGGGAACCACTTGATCAGGGTCGACACCGGCGAGATGTAGCCCAGGCCCAGGCCGATACCGCCGATGACCCCGGAGCCGATCCACATCAGCCAGATCTGGTGGGTATACACCCCCAGCGCCGAAATCAGCAGACCGCCGCACCAGCACAATGCCGACACTACGCCAGCCTTGCGCGGCCCGGCATGTTCCAGCCAGCCGCCCCAGATGGCGGCCGAGCAACCCAGGAAGATGAAGAACAGGGTGTAGATCCAGCCGAGCATCGAGATCGGCCAGTCACACTGGGATGAAAAGACCTGTGCGATAAAACTCATGTCTGGCGCGCAGGCCACTGGAGCCGTGATGCCCAACGCCTTTGACAGCGGCAACCAGAACACCGAAAAGCCGTAAGCCATGCCGATGCACAAGTGGATGGCCAGCGCGGCCGGCGGCACCAGCCAACGGTTGAAACCGGGCTTGGCGATGATCCGCTCCTTGGACAGGAACGCAGGCTGGTCGGCGCCGAAGCCGTCCGCCGTGATGCTCGTGGTCATTGTGTATCCCCCAATTATCAGTATGGTTCGCCAGCCACAGTTAACTCCCGGCCTTTATGCACGCAGACATGACCGTTTTTTTTCGGTGGAGCACCTTGTTGTGCGACAACAGGTCGCAGAAGGACGGACGAACGGGCAAAGGTTACCATCTGCAAGTGACAGAAAAACCAAACTGACATCACCTTTTGTACGTCATCTGATCTCTATCACTTCATGACCTCACAGGAATCACCATGCCGATCATTGTCGAGCCGCTGAACCAAGCCACTGCCCAGGATCGGCAGGATCTGCAGAAGATCTACTGCGACGCCCCGGACTGGCTGTTCGCCCCTTTTTCCGGGGCCGCGCAGTTGATCGAAGACTGTTTGCGCGACGGCACACTGATCGTCGGTCGCTTCAATGATCGCCTGCTGGGCGCGGCCCGCTTGCAAAGGCACCAGGACGCCTGGCACTTGTCACAAATTTGTGTGCGAAAAATTACCCGTCGCCGTGGTGTTGCCGAGCGACTGGTTGCCGAAGCCCAAAAAATGGCCGCGCAATCGGGCATGACCCTGCGCCTGCTCGCGCCTGCCGGGCATCTGGAGGCTCAGGCACTGGCCGCCAAGCTGAAACTGCCGCTGGATGTACTGCCGGCGTGATCACTGACCGGTCGTCCGTTCCGGAGCGCTATACTCCTCGGCTAAATTTTGAATTCGATTAATTACAAGGACTCGCCCATGAAAGCGTTCGGCAAAATCCTGGGTCTGGTACTTCTCGGGCTGTTGCTGATCATTGTGGCGCTGGGCTTTGCCCTGACCCACCTCTTCGATCCCAACGACTACAAAGACGAAATTCGCCAGATTGCCCGCGACAAGGCCCACATCGAGCTGACGCTCAATGGCGATATCGGCTGGAGCCTGTTCCCGTGGCTGGGCCTGGAGCTGCACGACGCCAGTGTCGCGACCATGGTCAAACCGACCGAACCCTACGCCGACTTGCAGATGCTCGGCCTGTCGGTGCGCGTACTGCCGCTGCTGCGCCGTGAAGTGCAGATGAGCGACGTGCGCGTCGAAGGCCTGAACCTGCGCCTGAACCGCGACAAGGATGGTCACGGCAACTGGGAGGACATCGGCAAGGTGCCTGCAACGGCCAACACCGGCACGGCGGCCAGCACCCCGCCGGCCACTATCGAACCTGCACCCGAAGCCAGCGTCGCGGCGGAAAAACCGCCCCAGCCGATCCGCCTGGACATCGACAGCCTGACCGTGAACAACGCGCGGGTTGAATACACCGACGAACGAACCGGCAAGAGCTTCAGCGCCGAAAGTATTCAATTGAGCACCGGTGCGGTTCACGACTCCGTCAACATTCCGCTCAAGCTCACGGCTTTCCTGTCCGCCAACCAGCCGGCACTGCGGGTTCGTACCGAGCTCAATGGTGAGCTGCGCATCGCACGTGCCCTGCAGCGCTATCAGTTCGAAGACATGAGATTGTCCGGTGAGGTGACCGGCGACCCGTTGCAAGGCAAGACCATGACGTTCTCCGCCCAGGGCCAGCTAGTGCTGGACAAGGCCGCCAATGTCGCCGAGTGGACCGGCATCAAGATCTCCGCCAACCAACTGCGGGCACTGGGTGAACTGAAGGTCAACGACCTCGACAAGACCCCACAAGTCAGCGGCGGTATCTCGATTGCCCAGTTCGACCTGGCGAAATTCGTCGAAAGCATCGGCCAGAAACTCCCGGCCATGGCCGAAGGCAGCCTGAGTAAAGTCGAGCTGGTCAGCCGATTGGCAGCGACACCGACCAGCCTGGCGTTCGACAGCATCAACCTGAAAGTCGACGACAGCACCTTCAGCGGCCGCATTGCCGTCGAAGACTTCGCCAGACAATCGCTGCGCGCAGTGCTCAAGGCCGACACCTTCAACGTCGACCGTTACCTGCCACCGAAATCCGCCGAGGCCAATAGCACGACGCAAGTGCGTCAGGCCGAAGTCGCCAGTACCGAAGCCGATGCCATGGCCGGCGCCGGCAGCACTCCGTTGCCACCCGCGCCGACCAAGGACGCGTGGAGTAGCGAGCGCCTGTTGCCAGTGGAACGCTTGAGCAAGCTCGATGTGGACGCCGACCTGACCTTCGGCCAGTTGACCCTGCAAAAACTGCCGATCCATAACGCTGCGCTCAAGGCCACCGGCCAGGGCGGCCTGCTGACGCTGGCCAACCTGCGCGGCGATCTGTACGAAGGCAACTTCGAAACCACCGGCACGCTGGATGTGCGCCAGCCAGTGCCGGCGCTGAACCTGCAGACGAAGATCACCCGTGTGCCGTTGGAAAAAATCCTCGAAAGCCAAGGCAAGAATCCGCCGGCCAAAGGCCTGGTCACGCTCAACAGCAACCTGACCGGCAATGGCAACAGCCAGAAAGCGTTGATCGAAACCCTTAATGGCAATGCCAGTTTCGTCATCAACAATGGCGTGCTGCTCAATGCCAACCTTGAACAACAGCTGTGCAAAGGCATCGCCACGCTCAACCGCAAAACCCTCAGCGGCGAACCCCGGGGCAAGGACACACCGTTCCAGGAGCTCAAGGGTAACCTGACCTTGCGTAACGGCGTGGCCAGCAACCCGGACCTGAAAGTGCGCATCCCGGGCATGACCGTCAACGGTGACGGTGACATCGATCTGCGAGTGCTGGGCATGGACTACCGCGTCGGCATCATCGTCGAAGGCGATACCAGCGCCATGCCGGACCCGGCCTGTCAGGTCGGCGACAAGTTTGTCGGCATCGAGTGGCCACTGCGCTGCCGCGGCCCGCTGGAACTGGGTGCCAAGGCTTGCCGTTTGGATAACGACCGCATGAGCCAGGTCGCGGCCAAACTGGCTGGCGACAGGATCAGCGAAAAAATCGACGAGAAATGGGGCGACAAGGTCAACCCGAAACTCAAAGACGCGCTCAAGGAGCTGTTCAAGCGATGAGAGCCGAGCAGTTTTCAACGGCGGTGCTGGACTGGTTCGACCGCCACGGCCGTCATGATTTGCCCTGGCAGCAGGGCATCAACCCGTATCGGGTGTGGGTCTCGGAAATCATGTTGCAGCAGACCCAGGTCAGCACCGTGCTGAACTACTTCGACCGCTTCATGGCCTCGTTGCCAACGGTCAAAGCCCTGGCGGCGGCACCGGAAGACGAAGTACTGCACCTGTGGACGGGCCTGGGTTACTACACCCGCGCGCGCAATTTGCAGAAGACCGCGAAAATCGTCGTCGAGCAGTACGGCGGCGAATTTCCCCGGGATGTGGAAAAACTCACTGAATTGCCGGGCATCGGCCTGTCCACCGCCGGTGCCATCGCCAGCATCAGCATGGGCCTGCGCGCGCCGATCCTCGATGGCAACGTCAAACGGGTACTGGCGCGCTTTACCGCGCAAGAGGGCTACCCCGGCGAGCCGAAGGTCGCGAAACAGCTCTGGGCCAACGCTGAGCGCTTCACGCCGCACGACCGGGTCAACGCCTACACCCAGGCGATGATGGACCTCGGTGCCACGCTCTGCACCCGCAGCAAACCGAGCTGCCTGCTGTGCCCGCTGGAAAAGGGCTGTGAGGCGCACATGCTCGGCCTGGAAACACGCTACCCGATCCCCAAGCCGCGCAAAGCCATCCCGCAAAAGCGCACGCTGATGCCGATGCTTGCCAACGCCGAAGGCGCCATTCTGCTTTACCGTCGCCCCTCCACGGGCCTGTGGGGCGGTTTGTGGAGCCTGCCGGAACTCGACGCACTCGACGACCTGGAACATCTGGCAGCGCAGCACTCGCTGGAGCTGGGCACCCAACAGGCATTGCCGAGCCTGGTGCACACCTTCAGCCATTTTCAGTTATCCATCGAACCCTGGCTGGTTCAGGTCCAGGAGAGCGGCCATCACGTGGCCGAGGCTGACTGGCTCTGGTATAACCTCGCCACCCCGCCGCGCCTGGGCCTTGCCGCCCCGGTCAAAACCTTGCTCGAACGCGCGGCCGCCGTATTGAACGCAGGAGAGTCGTCATGACCCGCACCATCATGTGCCGCAAGTACAAAGAAGAATTGCCAGGCCTGGAGCGCGCTCCCTTCCCGGGCGCCAAAGGCCAGGACATTTTTGACCACGTCTCGCAAAAGGCCTGGGCCGACTGGCAGAAACACCAGACCCTGCTGATCAATGAAAAACGCCTGAACATGATGAACGCCGAAGATCGCAAATATCTGCAGGGCGAGATGGACAAGTACTTCTCCGGTGAGGATTACGCCAAGGCCGAAGGCTACGTACCGCCATCGGAATAACCCCGATTTATCGGGGGTCTGAACGTAAGCGACGGTAATAATTAAAATTTTTTTGAAAACTTGCTTGACGACCCCCTGAAAAACCCGTTTAATGCGCCCCGTTGCCCAGATAGCTCAGTCGGTAGAGCAGGGGATTGAAAATCCCCGTGTCGGCGGTTCGATTCCGTCTCTGGGCACCAAATACCGAAAACCCTGAATCGCAAGATTCAGGGTTTTTTTATGCCTGCGATTTGATCAGGCACTGGCCCGGTCACCTTCAAAGCGACAATTCCCCACCTCCTATCACTACATCCGCCAGCATCCGCCAGCATCCGCAACGGTTGCCGGGGCCGAGTCCTGAAAAGCTTCCGACATTGGAGATCACCCTCTTCCTGGCAGTATTTGGCCTGTAAGAACGCTCCGTATGCTTTAACGGAAACGGATGACATACGCCGATCTTCAGTTTGTGCAGAATCGAAAGAGGAGCTGCCGCATAACCGGGAGCAGATGCACAACAGAGATATAGGCAATGACTGACGCCATCAAACCAGACGTCGAAACCGCTGAGTTATTTACTGAACAAGAAATCAGAACTTTCTGCTTTGATATTCAGCAGTCAACACTGCTTCACAAGTTCACCAAAAAACTGGCCGCCATCGGCGGGCCGCAGGCACCAGGAGCCAAGTCCAAAGCGTCTCTGGCAGCGACCGAATTAAAGTTCTCGTTTTCGAAAAACCAATGTGAACTGCTGGACGCCTATTCCGATGGCCTTATCTCCGTGTTGATTTTTGAAGGACTGCAAAAAATCACCGATGTCAGCCCTCCAAATGAACTGCCAGATCTAGCATCCCTGGAAAATCGTTACGACGTACTTTGCCTGGCCGCCCGCAATCAGATCTTGTTGAAACTGGTGGATAACAGTGCCTTTGCCTATGACATGGACAATGAAGGAAAACTGGTTCGACTGGTGGCCAACTTCAAGGGCGGCGGACTGACCAAGATCCCAGCCGAGCCGGACATCAAGGAACTGAGTTCCCATTCCGGCCTCGCGCTTGGTCCGCATACAGAGGCGCCTTACTGGTGCGCCGTGAACGCAAAAGACGGGCACTCACCCTCTCCATCGTCGCTCATACTTTCCGCCTTGTGGAACCCGAGCCTGGAACCTACGCGAGTCATTCCACTACCTCCCATACTCGAAAAAATCGGCGTCACCAACTGCCTCGCACTGACCACGGGTAACTTCCAGTTCACTCGTAGTGACTCCTTTGTCAGTGGCAAAGGGGAGGATGGCCGCAACGTTTCGATTCTGGAGTTCGACGACAAGGCAGGGGTCGCAGCCCGCTTTAACTCGTATCGTTTTTCGGTCAATGACAACGCCTCGACCTTTGTGAAAACGGCTTACACCGCCCTTTGCCAGGGTGTGGGTGAAGCAACTCCGGTCGAATACACGCTGACCCAGGAATCGGCAATGGTCATCAATAACATCCGGGCTCTGCACTGTCGCGATGTCATCAGAGACAACAGACGGGCCCTGGTTCGTATTTTCGGACTTTCAAAATTTTCTTCCCCTATCGTTGTTTCAGACGACCCGTTAGTGCTGCAGGGCTGATTTTTAATGTGGTCAGGCTGTTGAACGACCAGTCATGTGATTAATGGCCAATAACCATAAAGAGAGAATGCAATGTCTTGGGATGTAATAGGCATGTTGGCGCTCGTCGCTTTTTGCGCCGGTTTTTTTGATGCGATTGCCGGTGGTGGCGGCTTGATCACCTTGCCTGCACTGTTCCTGGCAGGTGTAGATCCGATCAGTGCGATTGCCACAAACAAGTTCCAGGCCGCTTCGGCAACTGTTTCAGCAACGGTAACCTTTGCTCGCAAAGGCATGATCGAGTGGCGCGAAGGCCGTTTCCTGGTTATCTGCGGATTTATCGGCGGCGCCAGTGGTGCCTTGCTGGTCAGCTCTATTGATAAGCGCTATCTGGAAGTTTGCGTGCCTATCATGCTGATTCTGGTAGCCATCTATTTTGCGCTTTCTCCAAAGCTGGCCAGTGAAGATCGACGCAAGAGAATCGGTGTTCTGCTTTTTTCGTTTACCGTGGCGCCGATCCTGGGCTTTTACGACGGTATATTTGGCCCCGGTGTGGGCTCTTTCTTTATTGTCGGATTTGTACTGCTCTGCGGCTTGGGCATGATGCGGGCCATGAGCTTTACCAAACTTGCCAACGCCTCATGCAATCTTGGTTCCCTGTCGGTCTTTATCACCAAGGGTGTGATTATCTGGCCGGTCGCCATAGCCATGGCTTTGGCTGCCTTCGTCGGCGCTCAACTGGGTGCACGAGCCGCTGTTCGGGTTGGACCACGGTTGATCAAACCTATGTTGATCGTGGTCTGCTGCGCCCTGGCCATCAAGCTGCTGAGCGTAGAGACCAACCCTTTACGTGTTGCACTCGTCCAAGCGTACGCGGGTGTTAATAACGAACAACCCTGAGTCGCAGGACTCAGGGTTTAAAGCTTCTCGTTAACTCGCATCATTCCAGTGGAAAACCAGGTTACGCGCTGCACCACTGCCAACATCGGCAATGTCATGCCGTATTTCTCCGTTGCGCGTCGCAATGACGGTGTATTTACCGGCAGGTAGTTTCACGTAAACCAGCGGACCGGCGTCATTGAGCGTCAGCACGGTTTGCCCCGGGGATTTCTGAATAACGACGGTCACGCCAGGAGTGTATTCATTCCCCGACCCGACAGAGAACGTCATGTGCAGGTTATAGCCAGAGGTCTGCTGGATGGCCCTGGACTCATCCTCGCCGATACCGCCGGACAGGTAGGCAATGCCGTTTTGCTCCTGGCGCTGAACCTGCACCCCCGAACTGTCGATGGGCTCCAGGCTGGTGGCGGGCGACATCGCTGGAAACATCAGCACGCTTAAGGCGGTGAGGGGCAAGAGGAGTGAATGGAGATATTTCATGATGGCGACTCCCGGGCTCTACAGAACCCAATCGTTACATCCTTTGGATTTCCAGCCGGAGGGAGGGGTTTTAGATTGATTTGACCTGAGTACGAAACGTACTACGCCATTTGTTCCTCCGCCCTCGCCCAGATTCAGACCCGTCCTGCCCGCAAACCCGGCATTTCCTGCCTGTTTCTCAGTAACTCCCGGCATCTTCGAAAGGTGCTCACTTGTCATTCTCTTTCGCTGTTCAACCTGCTGCGGAAGACCTCATGACGACCCTCACACCCAACGACACTCACGACCCATATCTCGCATCACTGTCTGGCAGCCTTGGCAAATTGATCCATCAGGCACGTCAGAAGGCGCTTCGGGCGGTCGATACCGTTCAAGTGCAAACCTGTTGGCAGATCGGGCGGCACATCGTTGAGTTCGAACAAAACGGCGCACGACGGACGAGGTATGGCAAAGAGTTGCTTTCGACCCTGGCAAACAGGCTTATGGCAGATTTCGGGAAGGGTTTTGACGAGACCAATCTGCGAAAAATGCGCCAGTTCTATCAGGCGTTTCCAATTCGTGACGCACTGCGTCACGAATTGAGCTGGACCCACTACCGCCACCTGCTTCGGGTCGACAACGACAGCGCCCGTCTCTGGTACATGAACGAATCAGCCACCCAAAACTGGTCAAGCCGCGCCCTGGAACGCCAGATCAATACGTTGTATTACGAACGCCTGCTGGCAAGCCGCGATCGCGGCAGCGTCAAGCAGGAGGCCGCTACCAACATTCAGAACATGAAAGCCCGCCCTCGGGATTTCATCCGTGATCCGGTGGTACTGGAGTTCCTTGGTTTACCCAATGCCGGCAAGCTTCAGGAAAACGAGATCGAACAAGCGCTGATCGAACAACTGCAAGGCTTCTTGCTGGAGCTGGGCAAGGGCTTCGCGTTCATCGCCCGCCAGCAACGCATCAGTACCGACAGCAAAGACTTCTACATCGATCTGCTGTTCTACAACTACTTGCTCAAGTGCTTCGTCGTCTTCGATATCAAGCGCGGTGAACTGACCCATCAGGATGTGGGGCAGATGGACATGTACGTGCGCATGTACGACGACCTGAAACGCGGCGTGGAAGACGGCCCCACTGTCGGCATCATTCTCTGTGCGCAAAAGGATGAATCCGTGGTGCGTTACTCGGTGCTCGAAGGAAACGAACAACTGTTCGCCAGCAAGTACAAGCTCGTCCTGCCGAGTGAAGAGGAACTGCGCAACGAACTGGATCGGGAACGGGCGGCTCTTGAAGAACGACTGCTCGATCAACCACTGCGTTGAGGCCAATGGATTGTTCATCAACGGCATCAAGACTATCGTTGGCAGCTACCCGCAAAGGTCTGACGCCGATGAATTTGCAGGACACGCCTCCATTGGCCGCCACTCGCATCGAGTTGCCGCTGCCGGACACCACCCCCGGCAAACCGTTCAAGGAAACCGCCCCGGACGGCTTCATCCTCGGCGGCTTCACCTGGCGACATCCTTCCCAGGACGCCGCTCGTCCGGTCGTGATCATCAATGCTGCCACTTCGGTCCGTTGCCGCCATTACTCGCGCTTCGCCGACTACCTGTTCGCCCACGGCTTCGATGTCATCACCTATGACTACCGCGGCATCGGCGAGTCGCGGCCGGCATCGCTCAAAGGTCTCAAGGCTTCATGGACCGATTGGGGAGCGCTGGATTTCGAGGCGATGCTCAAGCGCGCACAGCGTGAGTTCCCCGGGCAGCCTATCGATGTGGTCGGCCACAGCTTTGGCGGCTGTGCAGCGGGCCTGGGGGCGTCCGGGCACCTGATCCGGCGTCTGGTGACGGTCGGTGCACAATTCGCCTACTGGCGCGACTATGCGCCGGCCCATCGCTGGCGCATGTTCGGCAAGTGGCATGTGCTGATGCCACTGGTGACGATGATCTATGGCTACTTTCCGGGCAAACGTCTCGGCTGGCTGGAAGACACGCCCGCCGGCGTGGTCCGTGACTGGAGCCTCTCTACTGCCCGTTACGAGAAACGCTCCAGCGGCCGCACAATCAGCACAACCTCCGGGCAGTTGCCCTTTGCCGGTGTCACCGCGCAAACCCTGGCCATCAGCATCAGCGACGATCCCTACGGCACGGTCCCGGCCATCGAACGCCTGCTCGGCTACTTCACCGGCAGCACAAACTCCCACCTGCGTATCCATCCCGAAGACATCGGCGAAGAAGAAGTCGGACATTTCGCCTTTTTTCGCAGCGCATACCAAGCCACACTATGGCCCATTGCATTGGCCTGGCTGCAAAACGGCGAACTGGCCCCCGATACCCCCGGGCGGCGAGTACCGCGCAGCTAAGTCAATTGCCCTTTCAACGAATACGGAACGACGCCCATGGCCTCCGCCAACAAGCAGCAAAAACGCGCCTCCCGCGCCAAGGCCAAGGCCAAGCAGAACCGCACCCAGCGGGCTGCCGCGCCGGTGGAACTGGACCCGAACGACGATCGCATCGACTTCGAGTCGGTGGACCTGACCGAACTGTTCAAGAAAATGATCGACGCCGAAAAGATCAGCCAGCAAGCCCTGTGCACGGCCTTCCTCGAAGACCCGTTGCTGGAACTGGTGTACGAGCAGGAAGGCGAGGAAGGTGCAATGGACTTCATCCTTGCCGCGCTGATCGAGTATCGCCAATGGGCGACCGAAACCGACGAGGCCGGCGCCCTGGCGTGGATCGAATCACCGGCCTTCCAGGCCGACTACGTGGCAGCGTCCGACGCCATTGCCGCGCAAACCCAACAGAAACCGAACTGAGTTCCCATGGCCTCCCTGAACAAGCAACAGAAACGCGCCAAGCGTGCAAAAGCCAAAGCCAAGCAGATCAATATCCACGGCAGGAAACCCGCCGCACTGGACGATGATGAACTCGGCCACCTCGCCGAGCCGATCCCGGAATACACTCTGGCGATGTTCAGCAAAATGCGCGACGCCGAAGCCGTCAGCCGCAGCGAAATGCTCTCGGTCCTGCTGACGAACCTGGCCTTTATCATCGTCGACCACCCAGAACTGCTGGACATGGAAAACGCCGACGACGAAGGCATGGCCGCCACCCACCTGGCCGCCGACATGCTGATCGACTACCGCATGTGGGCCGACGGCATGGACCGCGACGCCGCCCAGGCATGGCTGAGCGAGCCACAGTTCATTACTGACTTCGGCACTGCGCTGGACGCCTACCGCGAGTCGCAGGAAGCGCCGGAAGAAAAAGCCGAGTAAGGGTTACGGCGCAAACAAAAACGGCCGCTTGTCATCACTGACAGCGGCCGTTTTGCGTTACGCGGGATGGATCAGTTCAGCACCACCGCACCACGATTTTCCAGTTTGCGACGGCGCGCAACCAGCAAGCCGGCCGCTACTACCAGAGCACTGAGCAAGCCGGTCGCGAGGATTTCCACACGATGGGCATCCTGGAACAGCATGATGGTCAGGGCCGCAACGATGAAGACGATCACCGCGTAGGTCAGGCCAGGGAACAGCCACATGCTGAAGACGATTTTCTCACCACGAGCCATACGCTGCTTGCGCATGCGCAGTTGCGAAATCGCAATCACCAGATACACCAGCAATGCGATGGCGCCGGAGCTCGCCAGCAGGAATTCGAACACGGCAGCCGGGGCCACGTAGTTGGCGAATGTTGCCAGGAACGCTGCGCCAGTGGACAACATTACCGCCCAGTAAGGCGTGCCACTTTTGTTGGTGCGCGTGGACATGGCCGGTGCATCACCGCGCTTGCCCAGGGAGAACAACATGCGCGACGACGTGTAGAGCGCCGAGTTCAGGCAACTGGTCACTGCAACCAGTACCACGATGTCGACGATAATCTTGGCATTCGGAATGCCCATGCGCTCAAGCACGGTCTGGTAGGAGCCCAGGCTTGCCAGTACCGGGTCGTTCCATGGCACCAGGGCCACAACGATGAAGATCGATACGAGGTAGAACAAACCGATCCGCCAGATCACCGAGTTGGTGGCCTTGGAGATTTGCTTGCCAGGGTTTTTCGATTCCGCGGCCGCGATGGTCACGATCTCGGTGCCCATGAAGGAGAACATGGTAGTCAGGATCGCGCCCAGTACTGCGCCCATGCCGTTTGGCAGGAAGCCCTGAGTGTCGAACAAGTGCGAAACGCCGCTGACCTGGCTGTTCGGCAGGAAGCCGAAGATCGCCGCTACGCCGAGAATGATGAAACCGATGATCGCCAGGACTTTGATCAGGGCGAACCAGAATTCGAACTCACCATAGTTCTTGACGCTGAACAGGTTGGTCACTGTCAGCAGCATGGTGATCACCAGGGCGAAGGCCCAGATGTCCACGCCAGGGAACCAGGCATGCAGGATGGTCGCGGCGGCGTTGGCCTCCAGCGGGATGACGAGCACCCAGAACCACCAGTAGAGCCAGCCGATGGTGAAACCGGCCCAATGACCGATCGCGCGGTCGGCGTAAGTCGAGAACGAACCTGTGTCCGGCGAGGCAACGGCCATTTCGCCGAGCATGCGCATCACCAACACCACCAACATGCCGGCGGCGGCGTAAGCCAACAGAACAGCCGGACCTGCAGCGGCGATGGCGTGACCCGAGCCGACGAACAAGCCGGCGCCGATAACCCCGGCAATCGACAGCATGGTCACGTGGCGCGGTTTGAGCCCCTGTTCGAGGCCATTAGAGCTTTGGGTACTGCTCATTAAAACTACCTTTGTAAGGAGAAGCGAATGCATGCATCCCGTTCGGCGATCCTTCTCGTAAAAAGAAGCCAACGGGGCGTTCTGGATTCTGCACGCAATAATTGCGCCAAAATGTTTCAAATCCCTCTAGCCCGGCGATCTCGCTTTGACCGGACGGTCATCGCAACCCATTGAATTTAATGGCACTTCGCCAGATCGTTACCCTGCGACCCACTTTGCGTGACAAATCAGCGCACCGGAAACACACCTGAAAATGGCCCTGCGCACATTAAAAGTGCACAACCTGTGCATTTGGCCGGATAGCGCTTCCAACACCCCGTCAAAGCTGGCAACATCGCGCCTTTTTTTGCGACAGCCGCCGTGCTTTTTATCGACGAGCAAGGTTCAAACGGCTGTTCGGTTGTTGATGGGGCGACAGTCTGCTGCGCCGATGCGACAACCTGCCACACGCCAGCCGTTTACCGTCCGTAGCGCTGTTGGCTGCCATTGAAACGCTATGCTAGGTTGGCCGCCTCGTCAGGAAAGCCGCCAACAGCAGGAGCGCAACATATATGAGGAACGCACATGGCTGAGGCCACGCCCGCGCTTGAAATCCGCAACTTGCACAAACGCTACGGTTCGCTGGAGGTGCTCAAAGGCATCTCGCTGACCGCCCGCGACGGCGACGTGATCTCGATCCTGGGTTCTTCCGGCTCCGGCAAGTCCACGTTCCTGCGCTGCATCAACCTGCTGGAAAACCCGCATCAGGGTCAGATCCTGGTTGCCGGGGAAGAACTCAAGCTCAAAGCCGCAAAGAATGGCGAACTGGTTGCCGCCGACGGCAAGCAGATCAATCGTCTGCGCAGCGAAATCGGTTTTGTGTTTCAAAACTTTAACCTGTGGCCGCACATGAGCGTGCTCGACAACATCATCGAAGCCCCGCGCCGCGTGCTCGGCCAGAGCAAGGCCGAAGCCATTGAAGTCGCCGAAGCCCTGCTGGCCAAGGTCGGCATCGCCGACAAGCGCCACGCCTACCCCGCGCAACTGTCCGGTGGTCAGCAACAACGCGCGGCCATCGCCCGCACCCTGGCCATGCAGCCCAAGGTCATCCTGTTCGATGAGCCCACCTCCGCGCTTGACCCGGAAATGGTCCAGGAAGTACTTAATGTCATCCGCGCACTGGCCGAAGAAGGCCGCACCATGCTGCTCGTGACCCACGAAATGGGCTTCGCCCGTCAGGTCTCCAGCGAAGTGGTGTTCCTCCACCAGGGCCTGGTAGAAGAGCAAGGATCGCCACAGCAGGTGTTTGAAAACCCGCTTTCGGCACGCTGCAAACAATTCATGTCCAGCAACCGCTAACGGAGCTACCCACATGCAGAACTACAAAAAGGTCTTCCTGGCTGCCGCCGTCACCCTGGCGTTCAGCGCCGGTGCCATGGCCGAAACCCTGAAGATGGGCATCGAAGCGGCTTACCCGCCGTTCAACAATAAAGATGCCAGTGGCAATGTCGTCGGCTTCGACAAAGAGATCGGCGACGCCCTGTGCGCCAAGATGAAAGTCGAGTGCTCCGTCGTGACCTCCGACTGGGATGGCATCATCCCGGCCCTCAACGCCAAGAAGTTCGACTTCCTGATTTCCTCGATGTCGATCACCGACGAGCGCAAGCAAGCGGTGGACTTCACCGACCCGTACTACTCCAACAAGCTGCAATTCATCGCCAAGAAAGACGTCGACTTCAAAACCGACAAGGACTCCTTGAAAGGCAAAGTGATCGGCGCCCAGCGCTCGACCCTGGCAGGCACCTTCATGGAAGACAACATGCCGGGCGTTGAAGTCAAACTCTACGACACCCAGGAAAACGCCTACCTCGACCTGACTTCCGGCCGCCTGGACGGCATCCTGGCCGACAAGTACGTCAACTATGAGTGGCTGAAAAGCGACGCTGGCCGTGCCTACGAGTTCAAGGGCGATCCAGTGGAAGAAAGCGACAAGATCGGTATTGCCGTGCGCAAGAAGGACCCGATCCGCGAGAAGCTGAACGCCGCCCTGAAAGAAATCGTCGCTGACGGCACCTACAAGAAAATCAACGACAAGTACTTCCCGTTCAGCATCTACTGATCCTGACTGCCTGACCGGCGCCGTCCCTTGACGGCACCGGTTCTCGGCATTGCCTGCCGCGATTTGAAAAGAAATCCATGATTATCGACCTCTACGGATTCGGCCCGGCGCTCGCCGCTGGCGCGCTGATGACTGTGAAACTGGCACTCTCGGCCCTGTGCCTGGGGCTGGTGCTCGGTCTGCTCGGCGCCTTGGCCAAGACTTCCCCGTACAAGCCGCTGCAATGGCTTGGCGGCACTTATTCGACCCTGGTTCGCGGCATCCCGGAATTGCTCTGGGTGCTGTTGATCTACTTCGGCACGGTCAACCTGATGCGTGCCCTGGGCGAGTTCTTCGGCAACCCCGACCTTGAACTCAACGCCTTCGCCGCTGGCGTGATCGCGCTGGGCCTGTGCTTCGGCGCCTACGCCACGGAAGTGTTTCGCGGCGCGATCCTCGCCATTCCCAAAGGCCATCGTGAAGCCGGCGTGGCCCTGGGCCTGTCGAAGTGGCGCATCTTCACCCGGTTGATCATGCCGCAGATGTGGCGCATCGCCCTTCCGGGCCTTGGCAACCTGTTCATGATCCTGATGAAAGACACCGCGCTGGTGTCGGTGATCGGCCTGGAAGAAATCATGCGTCACGCGCAAATCGGCGTGACCGTCTCCAAACAGCCGTTCACCTTCTATATGGTGGCCGCATTCATGTATCTGGGCCTGACGGTGCTGGCGATGACTGGCATGCACTACCTGGAAAAACGTGCCGCTCGCGGCTTCGCGAGGAGCACCCAATGAACTGGGAAGTCATCATCAAGTGGCTGCCGAAACTGGCCCAGGGCGCGACCCTGACCCTGGAACTGGTGGCCATTGCCGTGATCGCCGGTTTGCTGCTTGCCATTCCACTGGGCATCGCCCGCTCGTCGCGCCTGTGGTGGGTACGGGCATTTCCCTACGGCTACATCTTCTTTTTCCGGGGTACGCCGCTGCTGGTTCAACTGTTCCTGGTCTACTACGGCCTGGCGCAGTTCGACGTGATCCGTAACAGCTCGATGTGGCCGTACCTGCGCGATCCGTTCTGGTGCGCCACGGCGACCATGACCCTGCATACCGCGGCTTATATCGCCGAGATCCTGCGCGGTGCCATCCAGGCGATTCCACCGGGCGAGATCGAAGCGGCGCGAGCACTGGGCATGTCCAAGCCAAAAGCGCTGCTCTTCATCATGCTGCCGCGCGCGGCACGCATCGGCCTGCCCGCCTACAGTAACGAAGTGATCCTGATGCTCAAGGCCAGCGCCCTGGCCAGCACCGTGACCCTGCTGGAACTGACCGGCATGGCTCGCACCATCATTGCCCGGACCTACCTGCCGGTGGAGATCTTCTTCGCCGCGGGCATGTTCTACCTGGTGATGGCCTATGTGCTGGTACGCGGCTTCAAGCTGCTGGAGCGCTGGTTGCGCGTCGATGCCTGCCAAGGGCGTTGAAGATTGCGTGTTGACGGGCGAGGCCCTGCTCGCCCGCTTCACCGCGCTGGATGCTTTTCTGACAGAGCATCAGGCACTGTGGAAACCCCGGCCGTTCACTCATCTGCAGCTTCCCTGGGAAGCGTCCTACCCGGAGCTGGCCGCATGGCTACGCGAGCGGTCGCTGGAAGACGCGGAAAACGCTCACAACCAACCTGATCGTCTGCACGCACCGGAGCCTTTTGCTTCGTTGGCGGCAACATCCGTTGCCTTGAGTGCTGTGGATGAATTGCCCGCACGCGTGCTAGAAGCGGCGGGCCATCGATTGAACGTCGATGTACCAGGGCGTAAATGGCAACAGATCGAAGCCTTCGCCAGTCGATTGCAATTTTCCGAGGCTCCGCAGCATTGGCTGGACTGGTGCTCAGGCAAGGGACATCTGGGGCGCCGCCTGCTGCAGCCGGGGCAACAACTGACTTGCCTGGAATACGACCCGGCACTGGTAACCAGCGGCCAGGCACTCAGCCAACGCCATCACCTGCATGCGCTGCATATCGAACAGGATGTGCTCGCGGCAGACGCAGCTTCTTTACTGAGTGCGAATCACACACCCGTCGCGCTTCACGCCTGCGGTGATTTGCATGTGCGGCTGATTCAACTTGCCACCGCGACAGGCTGCAAACAACTCGCCATTGCGCCATGTTGCTACAACCGGATCAGTCTCGCCGACTACTCACCGATTTCCTCAGCCGCCCAAAGCTCCGGCCTACAGCTTTCCCTCGACGACCTCGCGTTGCCCATGAGTGAAACCGTTACCGCCGGTGCCCGCGTGCGACGTCAACGCGACACCTCCATGGCCCGACGCCTGGGCTTCGACTTGCTGCAACGGCAACTGCGCGGCATTGACGAGTACCTGCCAACCCCTTCCCTCCCCAGCGCCTGGCTGGACAAATCCTTCGCCGATTACTGCCATCACCTGGCCACACTTAAAGAGTTATCCACAATCGGCCCGCAAGATTGGCCAGCCCTCGAAGCTGCCGGTTGGCAGCGACTGGCCGAGGTGCGCAACCTTGAGCTACTACGTGGACTGTTCCGACGTCCGCTGGAGCTTTGGCTGGTCCTTGACCGGGCACTTTTCCTCGCCGAGCAGGGCTACAGTGTCCGCGTCGGCACCTTTTGCGAAACCCCACTCACCCCGCGTAATTTCCTGCTCCTGGCTGAACGCACTTAAATACACCACAGCTTGTGGATAACTCTGTTGATGAAATTATCGTGGATCCAAGATCCACGCCTGTTTCAGGGCTAAAATCACGCTGTTCATTTTTTGTACACCTGCATAAAAAATCGAAAAAACAGGTATTTGCGGACAAATGAGAACGGATCCACAAATTCGACCTAAACCCAGTGCGCTGCCAACTGCATTGTGCATAAGCATTTAATGAAAACGACATAAATGCCTAATCCCGGACCGCAGACGGGGGAAATTGCACCGATTCATTACTCTTGTTATACACACACGCAAGGGCGCCAGCAGCGCGGCCACGAACAAGAACATTCTTACGACAGGATGCGCCAGTGACGTTCATTTCCTACGCACAGAATTTCGAAGACATACGCCTGTGGCGCGCCCTCAAAATCGTCGAGAACGGCTTCTACGTCGACGTCGGGGCAAACGATCCTACCCAAGACTCAGTCACCAAGGCGTTCTACGACAACGGCTGGACCGGCATCAACGTCGAACCGATGCCCAACTACTACGAAGCCCTGTGCCAGCAACGCCCCAAAGACACCAATCTGCAATGTGTGGCCGGCGAAAACGCCGACAGCCTGACCTTCTACGGCATCGCCAATACCGGCCTCTCGACCGTCGATCCGGCCATGGCGCAGATGCACAAAGATGCCGGTATGGACGTGCGCAGCCAAACCGTCCAATCGCGTACCCTGACGTCCATTTGCGAAGAACACGCCCGGGGCCGCGACATCCACTTCCTGAAAATCGATGTCGAAGGCCACGAAGAAACCGTCCTGCGCGGCATGGACTTCACCCAGTGGCGGCCATGGGTCATCCTCATCGAAACCCCGTGGGAGCGCGACCAAACCTGGGAAACCCTCGTCACCGACGCCGGCTACCACTCCATCCTGTTCGACGGCATCAACACCTACTACCTCGCCGAAGAACACCTGAACCTCAAACCCGCCTTCGACATCCCGCCGTGCAACCTGGACGAATTCCAGTTCTGCAAAGGCCACAACTTCAGCCACCCGATCAGCGACGCCGAACACCAGCTCGCCGCCGCCCTGCAACGCGCCGAACAGGCCGAAGCACAACTGCACGCGATGCAAAACAGTCGAACCTGGCAAGCCATTCAGAAACTCAAGAAAACCCTGCTGCGCGCCTGACCTGAAGCCCGCGTAAAAATAGTCAAAATTCAGGGGTTTACAGAACCAATCCAATCGCTATAATCGTCGCCCTGACACGCCGGTATAGCTCAGATGGTAGAGCAACTGACTTGTAATCAGTAGGTCCCGGGTTCGATTCCTGGTGCCGGCACCATACAAGGTTCCAAAGAAGGCTTTCAAAATCTCTGGAACCCCCGAAAAACCCGCCTTCTGGCGGGTTTTTTCGTTTTGGGATTCCATCGGTTTCCGTCAGAAACTGGTGGATTCCAACCGTTTTAAGGGTAGAGTTTGGGATACAGGTCACTTCGATAAAAGGGAGTACCCTTATGTCGCGCACCACAGCTCCGCTCTCCGACGCAGCTTGCCGCTTGGCAAAACCTACAGACCGCGCCTACAAGCTTTTCGACGGCGATGGCCTCTACCTCCTAGTCCAACCCAATGGCCGCAAAGGCTGGCGGCTCCGTTACGTCAAACCTGACGGACGCGAAGGACTGACCTCGTTCGGCAACTACCCCGTCATTGGCCTCGCTGATGCGCGCCGCAAGCGCTTGGAAGTTAAACGAATGCTTGCGGATGGCGTTGATCCTATAGAGACCAAGCACCAAGCCAAGGCGGAAGCCGTAATCAAAGGCAGAACCTTTGAAAGCGTTGCGCTCGACTGGCATACGGAAATGTCGGCTAAGTGGGCACCAGGCCATTCCAAGACAGTGATGAGCCGCCTCAAAACCCACGTATTCCCGCTGATCGGCGCAAGCGCCATTGTCGACCTTGATACCCATGACCTTATGCAGCCCTTGGAAGCGATCAAGAAGCGCGGAACGATCGACGTTGCTTTAAGGGTACAAAACTACCTGCAGAGCATCATGCGCGAGGCAAAGCGCCTCCGGCTTATCACCATAAACCCTGCTTACGATCTCGAAGGCTCGATCAAAGCCCCCCGGGTGGTACATCGCCCCGCTCTACCCTTATCGCGACTGCCGGAACTGCAAGAGCGGATCGACATCTATAAAGGCCGGGCACTTACCCGTCTGACGGTGATGCTGTCGCTGCATGTGTTTGTACGATCCAGCGAACTGCGTTTCGCCCGCTGGAGCGAGTTCGACCTCAAGCGCGGCACCTGGGAGATACCGGACACTCGACCCGCGTTGGAGGGAGTACCCTTTTCCACAAGGGGTACGAAGATGGCAGGGGATATCCATTTAGTACCCTTATCGCCGCAAGCAGTGGCGCTACTCGAAAAAATCCATGCACTCACAGGCAAATTCGCATTGGTCTTCGCAGGGGATGCCAAACCCTGGAAGCCCATGTCCGAAAATACCGTGAACAACGCGCTACGGACGATGGGATACGACACCAAAACCGATATCTGCGGGCATGGGTTTCGTTCGATGGCCTGCAGCGCACTGATCGAGTCAGGACTGTGGTCCGAGACCGCCATTGAAAGGCAGATGAGCCACAAGGAACGCAACAACGTCCGTGCCGCCTACATCCACAAGGCCGAGTTCATCGAGGAGCGCAGGCTGATCATGAACTGGTGGAGCCGATACCTGGAGGCCAACCGGCAGGAGCATGTCACTCCACACGAATTCGCGAACCAGATTGGAGTTAACGTGACTCGGATAAAGGCGAAGCCTGGCACTGGCGCAGAGAGGAGGAATTGACATGGATATCTCAACCGCACAAAGCATCAAGCTCGCCATCGTGTCGGCAACCGGGCTGTCAAAAGACGCGTTGCATATCTATTTGGGTATGGCGGTCTATTTAACGTTGATCGCTGGCACCCGACGATTCAGGCCATACATTGGCTGGCTTGTTGTTTTCATCATTGCGTGCGCTGACGAGTGGGTAGATCGGCGAGACGATATAGGAAGCTTCGGATACTGGCGCTGGCAGGCAAGCGCTCACGACGTTCTCAACACGCTGTTTTGGCCGACGGTGCTAACACTGCTTTGGTTTTTAAAGTGCCGCAGTAAAGCAAGCGTACATCCGTAAGACTCTCGCAATCAGTTCTGCCACGCGGGTCCATCCAAACAGGGCTGCAAAGCCGCCCTGTTTGGATGAACCTCACTTAAAAAATCTAAAGCCCACACAACTGTCTGTGGAAAACCACTGATTTCCACCGGTGGATAATTTCATCCACAGCCGCAGAGCGCCTGAAAATTCGGGCCTTGACCCAAATTATCCACAAGCGTAGAAAAGATCGGGCAAAGCGCTGTCGTTGACAGCAACCCAGGTAGCCAGAACCTTTAAGGCTACGCCACACCGTGGTGGTTCTCCCAAAGTGCGATTAGCGTCCGGCGGCTCGCACGATCACAGCGATGTGATGGATGCCTACTTCTAGCAAAGTGCCCACTGCGGCAACTCATCCCCCTTCCTAGCTGCTCTGCAGCAACCTATCCGCTTGGCCATTTCCTTGCGCCAACCTGCGCCCGTCTCTTTCTCCCGGAAAGAGACGGGCGCTCCTACCACTGCTGCAGCCCAACTCGTACAAGGCTTTGCGGCATTCCACCTCGTGACAATCGGCGTGACAAACACCGAAAAGTCACCAGCAACAGCGATGCAGATGATGGTGCCGCAGCCCATGGATTGGACTGCACCTGGCTGACAGCCAGGCATGCCCCGGTCATCGCATAGCTGCCTTCACCCGACTCAGGATCTCGTGGCGTTGGTTTCGTCAGCCAGCGCAGCTTCCACCCGCCCACCGGTTTCGGTGCTCAGGAAGCCAGATCATGAGATGCCCATGCTCCCGGTCGTAAGGAGCCGCCAGTCCAGCGTTAAAGGACATCCCCACAGGCCGCAGGGGCCTTGATCCCTGATAACACTCAACATTCTTGGCGGGATGACGTGGGGCGACGGATCGGAGAAACGGATACGAGGTAATAGACATGGCATTAGTAGGTAGGCGCGATGGCCGAAATTTCGGCTACGGCAGGCAATTGAGCTACGCAGGGCCGCAGACGCTGAGAGATATGTTCGGTGGCGGCCACTACGGCACGGTCAAGGCACACAGTGATCGGTGGCGGGCATTTGTGAAGTGGTGTCGGTCTGAAGCGGGGCCTGGGGTCAATGATGCGCGGCAGATTGATCGGAAGGTATTGGCGGACTATGCGGCGTATCTGCGCAACGTGGTTAGGCGCGGTGACCTGGCTGTCAGCACCGCACAAAATCGGCTATCCAGCGTTAATAGGACCATGGCAGCGATTCGCGGTGATCAGTATGTGAAATTGCCAAGTCCGAGCAAGGCGTTGGGTATGCAGCGCACCGGGATTCGACATTCAGTGCCGCAGGGCCAAGACCGCGAACAGGTTAAGCAGATCGTCGATGCGCTTTGCGGCCATCATCAGCTACGCGCTGCCGCGATCGTTTTGCTGGCACGAGCAACTGGCATGCGCTTGCGTGAAGCCATCTTGGCTGACCTGCCACGGCTAAGCCGTGAGGCTAACGACCTAGGCAGGATTAACATTCAGGATGGCACCAAAGGCGGTCGCGCCGGCGCCTCGGCGCCCCGTTGGATTGCGATAGACGACCATATTCGATGTGCACTTGGGTATGCACGGCAGGTATCGCCTGCGGGTAGCCGCAACCTGATTGCGCCACATGAAAGCTACCTGAATATTCTGCAAGAAATCATCCGCCCTGCGCGGGCCATCCTGCATGCACACAACCTCAAGGGCTTCCATGAGCTACGAGCGGCGTACGCTTGTGAGCGCTACGAACAAATCACCCAACACCGAGCGCCGATCAACGGCGGCCAATGTTGCCGAATCAATAAGTGCCTTGATCATGAGGCACGGAGGCAGATCAGCTATGAACTGGGCCACGGTCGGATCGACGTGACCGCCGCCTACGTTGGAGGACGGACATGAGTAAATCATTCGAGATGGAGCTGTTCTTGGCTGGAGTACTGAACGGGTCGCATGCAACGCGGCAACGTCATTTACACCAAGCGAAGATTATCCAAAGTGAGATCGCAAGACGTTGGCAGCGAGAGACGCCTTGGGTTTGGCAAAGAAAGCATGTGGTTTGGTTTCTCAACCATCGGATGAGCCGGCGGAGTGAGGCGGTGCGCTACTACTACGTGCTGACGGCCCGGCTGCTTGCTCGACGCCTAAAGCAGTCATGGGTTTTCAATCTCTGAATCGGACCCGATTTTGGTAGTCACCAACGACAGCAATGATGGCATATTGGCAAGGTAGACCAACCTTTTCATGCGCCTGGCTTTCGCCAGATGAGCTAGCAAGGAAGAAAATGCCGATTTCGCTGGAATACTACGACCATCCGACCCTCTGCCATGGTCAAGTCTGGACAATCACGGACGAAAATTTACTCGCAGAGCAGATCGCGCGGGTAGCTTTAGGTCAGTCTAGGCATGTACAAAAAATTATAGCGGGAGCGAATGTTGGGCCGCCGGCATCGAGGGCCAGTGCGGCTCAAGGCGCTATAGGCTTACTTACGGTTCCTCCTGGTGAAGATCCTTGGCATAGAGATGGTTGGATCTTCCAAGTGATATCGTGGATAGCTGCTCAAAAGGCTAATCCGAACTCACTTATCCGGGCACCTCAAATGATTCATGCCTTGAAGGGATTCGATGGACTCTGTCTTGAGTTGAGTGAGGGGGAAGTTATTGCAGCTACTATATTTGAAGATAAAGCCACGGATGATTCGAGAAAAACCATTCGTGATTTGGTTTGGCCAGAGTTCAGGCTGCTCGATCAAGGAGACAGGGAGAATGTTTTAGTTGCAGAGGTCGTTGCCTTATTGGAAACCAGCAGGGAGGTAGACCCTGACCTCGCAATTGAGAACATAATATGGAAAAACGCCAGACACTATCGAGTTAGTATAACAGTTGGCAAATACCACTCCACGACCACCGGACGAATAAAGCTTTTCAAAGACTACGATGAAGTTATTGATGGCAAGGTGAGTAAGCGAGGAGGGGAAATTTTCTACATAGAGCATCTGCGCCCCTGGATGTCTTCGCTAGCTGAAAAATCAATTGCTCACATCAATACTTTGGTAGCCGCTCATGTTTGATAACGATACTGTAGAACTGATTAATAGCGCTCCCGAATTGGATGGACTGGACCTTGCTGAGTTACCAAAACAACTGACCGAGGCCTACGCATCGATAGTTTCTGCACGTATTTGTTTACGTGAGGAAACGGAACAGTCAAGATTACCTGACAATGTGATAGAAATAGTCAAGCGAATGACACGCCTCGCTTTCTCCAATGAGGCGATAGTTTCCGCTTCAGAGAATGTGGAAAACCGGATGGCCGCAGCCTTTGTCGCCGGCTCAGCTCATCACGTAATACTGCTCGCTCAGGAGTTGATGCCAAAAAATATTAAATCTAGCGCATTAAGTGCATATGGCATCTCCCCTGAAGTATCTGCAACCTTGCTGTTTCTGATCGCAGAGGCAAGTTCTGACGCTGCCGAAACAGCAAAAAACATTATCGTGAGCACCGAGGTTTCAGTTGAAACCACTTTGCTCAAAGCAATTTATCATCTGGCAAATGGAAATCTTTCGAAAATACTTGCCATGCGTGTCCCCGGGACCGATAACTTCCTAAGCACTGACAGCCTAGGGCAAGCTGTTGAGTCACTGTATTATATGCTACTGCATGGAGTCCGAGCACTGGCGGCATCATTGCTAGGAACTGATGATGAGCATGACTTGCTAGACCATGACTCAAAGGTTATTTTTGATCGAGTAAAGGGATTATGTGTTGATGAAATTGATGATTTAGTCGGTCTGGGAGATCATCCAGTCCATAACATCTTTCCCGGCCCACTGCATTTAGCATCCCTATTGGCGATGGTCGCCGACCATCTGATTCCATCCGGCGTTATAAATACCAACCCTCCCAAGGGCATAGATGCGGTTAAATGGTTTGATATGAAGCAAAGCATAGCTTCAGCTAGACCGTATCTATGGAGAAATCATCGCCAAGCTATATCTTCAGGCTACTTGGAAACAGGGGTATCTTCTGTTATAAGCTTCCCGACTGGAGCTGGAAAATCTACGCTTTCCGAGTTAAAAATCGCGACAGCTCTACTACGCAATATGAAAGTGGTGTTTTTAGCGCCAACGCTTTCATTAGTAGACCAGACAACTAGGGCGCTAGCCAGCACCTTTCCAAATGCAGAGGTTCATCGAGAAATCCTGGATGAGTTGTTATTTAATCTGGAAAATGACTCACTCCCGGCAATTTCCGTTATGACACCCGAAAGATGCTTAGCAATGTTGAGCTTTGACCCTGATATATTCTCAAGTGTAGGATTATTGGTGTTTGACGAGTGCCATTTACTGCATCCAAGGGATACGGATCATAGCCGGCGCTCGATAGACTCTATGCTTTGCCTGCTAAACTTTACATCGGTAGCACCTAAGGCTGATTTGCTATTGCTATCGGCAATGATGAAAAACTCGGAAGAGATTGCAGGCTGGGTTTCTGAGTTAACGAATAGACCCTGCTTGCCCTTGGCGCTAACATGGAAGCCCACCCGCCAAGTAAGAGGATGCGTGGTTTATGCTGGCGATGAAATATCCAAACTAAAGCAACGCTTAAAAGCCGTGCGATCTCAGGTCAAAAATATAAATGCGCCTGCCTCGCTGAAAAGAGAGTTGCTTGTACAGCCATTTGGCTTCTTTTGCTTGAATCAAACCTGGCACTCGGCAAGCCGTAAAGATTACGCATTAATGCCAGTACTTAGCGAAACAGTCAATCTATCTACAGGCACCGTTCCAGAGGGGAAAAACTGGTATTTAACGCCCAATGGAAATCAAGTGTCCGCTACGATTGCAACCTCAACAGCCAGGCAAAAAATCAAGACTCTAGTTTTCACACAAACTATACCACTCGCCAACAGTGCAGCAAAAAAAATCTCAGATGACCTCGAACCATCTAAATGCTTACTGACAGATGAAGAATTGCGCCTTTTCCAGATAGTAGTCGATGAGTTTGGGGGGGAGGAGCATGTCTACATCAAAGTTTCGAATGAGGGCAGGTTATTATCCTCTAGTGCGTGTCATCACGGACTTTTGCTTTCTATGGAGCGACATTTGCACGAATCGCTCTTCAAGCGAACAGATGGCTTGAATGTTTTAGTGGCGACATCAACTCTAGCACAGGGAATGAATCTCCCCAGTGAAGTGGTAATTATTAGTGGTGATAGTAGATTCGATCAAGAAGCTGACGCCATGCAACGCTTGGAGGCTCACGAGCTCTTAAATGCAGCGGGACGTGCCGGCAGAGCAGGCGATAGTTCCTATGGATTTGTATTGGTAGTGCCGAGCAAAGTCGTTAATTTTGATAACAGCACTAGCAGAATCCATAATCACTGGATGGACTTAAGATCGATATTCTCTCAAAGCGATCAATGTTTAACTATCGATGACCCTCTCACGATAATTCTCGACCAGATACACAGCGGCATATTACCCCTCCCAAACTTGCCAAGCTATTTTTTAAGCAGGTTGCCGGTCGATTACAATGAGGAGCAAGAAGGGCGAGATGCATTAGCTCGCGCGACTATTGAACGCTCTTTTTCTGCCTTCCGAGCGAGAAAAAAAGGCGACCAACAATGGATAACATCAAGAATAGAATCGGCAATATCATCAAGAAACTCGAATATAGACATCTCTCAACTTCCCACTTGGGCTGATCGCCTAGCAGCCGCATCAGGTATATCGGCATCGATAATTCGAGAGCTTGGCGAGCCACTTTCTAAGGATATCAATCACTGGGCTACCACGGACGCCTGGTATCAATGGCTTCGCGAGTGGCTAAAGCGTCGCCCCTCCCTACTTCCAACTCTGATAAGAAAGGAGACCTTAGAAGTATTTTTGGGCACCCCTTACAAAAAGCTTAAGGACGATAATTCAAGAGGCAAACATGCTTGTCAAATAATATTTCCATTGCTAGAGCTTTGGATGGCAGGTCATACGCTAGCTAGCATGGAGGCATCGACTGGCACTCCAGCCAACAAAGTCGGCAAGTGTGAGTTCGCTAGAGAGTTTGTTTTGAGGATAATCCCCGAACTTTCTTATATATTTGGTCTTCCTAATCAGATTTTCAGAGCAATCACCGTCGATAGAGGTGAGGATACTGAATCACCTGTCGGCCTTAACTGCTTAGCCTTGTGTGTTAAGGAAGGCTTGGACAGCGTTGAAAAAGTCGCTCTTCGTGAAGTAAGCAAAAAGCGATTAGCCAGAAGAGAGTTACATTACAAGCATCAGGACATAGAATCCTACGCAGGAACACTTAAAGAAGGTGAGAGTTTTGGCGACGTGGTGAGCCGTATTACTCAAGCCCTGGCCTTAGTGAACCTTTAAATACCTACCTGTAACTCGGACAGTTTAAACAGCAGAAAATCATGCGAACGGATTTATTCATGTGTAGCTAAAGGAGTATGAAGGTGGCTCACTCATAATGCTCGGGCTCATCGCACAAAGCATTTCCACTCTTGCGTGAACATCAAATATCCGCGCCTAACCGAAAGTAGCCATATGTCTATGGCTACTCTCATCTAAATCCGTTGAAGCGCCTATAAATCCAGGCCCCTCACACAGCAAGTTAGAACAAGAGCCGAAGGGTATTTTTAGAGATAGAAGCTGCCAAATTAAAACGTAAAGATCATATAAAACATGTAGTTATATTGATTTTCGACTCCTGGTGCCGCACCATATAGAACAACGACTTAGGCTCACCTTACGGTGGGCCTTTTTCGTTTCTGGCTCCAACCTCCTTCAATTTTCCCCGTTTCGTGATCTCCTTTTCCTAAGTTCTTGAGCCGACTCGAAATATTGGCGAGTCGCACAGCGCAGCTCTTTATTGAAGCGCTGCGGAAAATGGCAATCCACCACGATTGGCAGCAACCGGCCAGACATTGGTCCGAGGGTCTTATACGGCTGAACGGAAACACTTGGCGCGCCTAGGAAAGTAGCGGTGATTCAAGCTATACATAACCAATACCTTCTAGGTGTCATTGGAGAGAACATGCTCACTGCGGAGATCCTCATCGGCAAAGTCGTAGAGTTCATAGTTGGAAAGTCACTATCTGCAATCGGAAAACTGTCACCCAACGATAGGCGAAAGGCATGCCGCTCACTAACCAAGCTCTACTACTCCCTCCAGGCGCTTGAAGACGTGACTGAGTCGATCCTTCAAACCGCAAGTGACTTCCGAGGGACAGAAACTGGCGAAGCCTCCGCAGTGATGCATGCCTTGAACAATCACATGCAAGAAGTTGCATTGGCCAGCAACATGTTCGTTGATCTTGGGCATGAACTTTACGCGGGCCTTAACATCGTTGACCCAGCGCTCGCCGCGTGTTGCGATGCGCTTTACGTCAGCAAGTTCGATTTCCTTCGCGAGATGTCTGACACGGTTGCCTGGGATCGAACCTCCACTCCTGGTCGAATCATAATCAAGATGCCAAAGAGAACCACGAGCGACGAGCTCTTGAATTTCAAGTATGCAGAGGCGTCTGTTGCGCTAAAGAATGGTGATAAATACTACTGGGCTGATACGTGGCTCGATACAAACGAACCACACCAGGTGATCCTTACCTGGGAGGATCACGATTCAGCGAAGGCCTTTTTGAGCAGGCTTTCTGAGCATCGAGACACGCTTGCCACCGCTAAGCAAAAGCTTCGAGAGCTCCTGAAGTCCAGCTTCAACATTGAAGAACTGCTCTTCCAAACAGACGCGCATCCCTATCGCTAGCGATGACGCCTCCCCCTTCGCTCTAGCCGACTCGACTCGACTCGGCTCAGCTCAAAACTAGGCGCCAATCCCCCCCCCCAATCTGTCGCGATTGTCCGTCATCCAATGTGTGACTGATTTCAAAAAACGGGGGAACGGGGGAACAGTGGGAACAACCAATGTTTCCGGGGACTTGAGCGGGGGAACTTGTACCCCAGTGTTTTTTCTGGGGTACAGGCACACCCAGATCGGCGGAAAGACCGGCTGAGAAAGCATCTGATCAGCAGACCAAAATGTCGCACAGTCTCCACGTAGGAGGGGGTCGTTTTGAAGAATGACACCCCTAGTATTTCCGTTGTCATTGATAGAGCTGAAATGACGGATCACATCCGCGCTTAAAACGAGGAAACGAGCGCGAGCTATCAACGGTAAAGACTGGCGTATAGCCGAGTTAATTAGGTCAGTGCTTAGTTAATCGGACTACAGGCCACGGTTTCAAAGACCCAGCCCAGTTAACCAATCGAGTTAACCAGTTAACCTAGGAGTTAACCGAGTGAGTCAGTCGGTTAACTCCTAGGTTAACTGCCCTGAAAGCCCATGACCGCCTGCCTCTTAGCCGATTTAACCGGCCAGTTCGAGCGGTTAACCAGTTAACCGAGCAATTTACTCAGTTAACTCCTTAGTTAACCGCCCTGAAAGCCACGGCCCGCTTGGCTCTCAGGCGAATAGAAGGATAGCCGAGTTAACCAGTAAAAATGCTTAGTTAACCGGGCTACAAGCCGCGCCCCGTAAGGCTTTCAGCCCAGTTAACCAACCGAGTTAACCAGTTAACTAACTTTGGCGGGGTGCCGCTAACGAATTTGCGCGAGTCTACGCACCCGTTCTTCGTAGAAAATGCCAGGGTCCCCGGCGCGGTCCTAGAGAAGTAGGCCGTTATTTGGCGAAGGGCAACGGAATTGCACGTACTTGACCGTTTAGGGTGGATTGCTACCGCCATTAGCTAGCTATGCTCAAAAAAATGACTGGCCGTATCGGTAGATTGCGGTCCACGCGGGCAAGTCACCCCAGAGTATTGGAAAGGTAATGGACGCTAACAAAGCAGTGAACTAGCCTATTGCCAGTATCGTGACATAAAAAAGGTTGCTGTTGGTTCCCGCTGATCTCGTGCGGCGTGTGGCTTACCAGCGGCCAGAGAATATTCACGTTTTGATAGGGACATCCTCCATGCGCATCAAATCCATCAAACTCACCAATTTCCGTGGTTATCGCGATATCACAGTCATTCCCATTGCCGAAGCCATGACTGGAATCGTTGGGCGCAATGACTATGGAAAATCGACAATCCTTGAGGCCTTGGCCATTTTCTTCGAGACCGACGGCGCCAAAGCGGACAAGAATGATATGAATTGCTTCTGCCTGGCTGAGGGGGCAGAGCAGTTTGAAATCGCTTGTGAGTTTGAAGAGCTTCCTGAAGCGCTAGTGTTGGATGAGATCGCCGAGACCTCGTTAGCCCAGGAGTACCTACTCAATGCCGAAGGGGCTCTGGAAATCGTCAAAACCTTTAAGGCCGCTACCGGCAAGCAAGATAAAACAGCGATTCGTTGCCAGCATCCCGTCAATCCGGCACTGAGCAACCTGCTCAGCTTAAAGATGATCGATCTGAAAAAACTCGGTGAGCAGATGGGTGTTGCAAATGCGGTGCTGGACAAGCGTGTAGCCGCACTCTGGCGGCAGTCAATTCGCAATGCCGCGGCACCGATAGCCTGTCAAGAAACGCTGCTGGATGTGGACAAGGGGCTGTCCTCCGACAGCAAGTCTATCTGGGGTAAGATTCAGGACCTACTACCCACCTTTGCCCTTTTCAAAGCTGATCGTGAAAGCAGCGATGGTGACGCTGAGGCCAAAAATCCATTGCAGCAGGCCGTCAAGGACGCTCAAGCAGTACTGCAGGAGCAGATCAGCGCTCTAGAGCAGCAGATTGAAGAAAGCGTGCTGGATGTGGCCACTCGTACCTTGGATAAACTGCGAGAAATGGCCCCCGAACTAGCCAATGAGCTTACCCCACGCTTCAAGGAAAAGCCGAAATGGACCTTCAGCTTCACCTTGGACGGTGAATACGGCATCCCAATCAACAAGCGCGGCAGTGGCGTGCGCCGATTGATCTTGCTGAACTTCTTTCGCGCTGAGGCGGAAAAAGCGGTGGTTGTTTCGCAGCGCAATGTGATCTACGCAATCGAAGAACCAGAAACCTCTCAGCATCCCAACTACCAGATGATGTTGATGAAGGCACTGCTGGCGCTGTCCAACCAACCCAACCGGCAAATTATCGTCACCACCCATGTACCAGCACTGGCTGGCCTAATACCTATTGACGGTATCCGTTACGTCACAAGAGATGAACGGGGTAACCAAATCGTCAAAATGCCGGATGCAGATGTGCTCAAAGAAGCTGCTGAAAGTTTGGGCGTTTTACCCGAAAGCGGCATGGAACGGGCCGCCGGCATTATCTTGGTAGAGGGAAAGTCTGACATCACCTTCCTTCGCCATATCGCCACAGCCTTGAAAGCGAATGGCAACCTTGCTCACGATCTGGATGACAAGCGACTCGTCCCTATTCATGTGGGTGGCTGTGGCAACGTCAAGCATTGGGTAACGCACAAACTTGCCGACGAGCTGGGTTTACCTTGGTGCGTATTCCTCGATTCTGATATCGGTGGAGATCCTGGCCAGGTAAAGGCTAATCAGAAGCGCAAGCAAGAGGTCGAAGGAATAGGGCGCCCGTTCTACTCAACGCGTAAACGCGAAATTGAAAATTATATTTGCCCTAATCTGGTCAAAGCTCAGACCGGGCACTCTTGCAACTACACCGATACCTGTGACGCGAAGACAATCATCGGTGTTGGTGTGGGTATGAAGCCAGATGATGTGTCTGACCGCTTCTGGCCTTTGATGACCGCAGAGCAGATCATCCAGCGCTCGCTATACCGGAACGGCGATGAAGAGAGGTCTGAGCTGAAAGAATTGATGGATGGTCTTTTATCGCTTGCAGACTGATCCGTATGAATTAACGCGGGGCGAGTATTTCCCGTCTTAATCCGCTCGACTTGACCCATTACGTTTCTGAACCGTCGTGGTCTACCCATTGGTGCTTGAAAGAATTGAAAGGCTTCAACTTTGAAACTGATCGCAAACCGAATCAATGGAGCACATCTTAGGGATATCTTGCCCGCACTCTCGGGAGAGTTGCAGGTGGATAGCGTGCTGGCTGCTGTGGCCTACGGCGGGAGTGCATCTGATATCACCAAGGACCTTGTGGGCCACGCAGTCTCCAATAAGTTACGATTGGATTTATGGATGCGTTACGACCATACGGTGCCGGTCTCGGTTGAGTTTCTCAAGCGTCTGTTCAAACACCAGCAGGACAACGTGTTCACTCGATTCGTGCCGGACTGCTTTCACCCTAAGGTAATCTGGTGGAAGGGCTATGGTGCCTACATTGGTTCGGCCAACCACACGGACAATGGCTGGCTTACCAATATCGAAGCGGGTGTTTTTGTCAGCGAGGATGAACTGGTTGCCAATGGCATGGACACTCAGTTGGAGGATTTCTTTGAGTACTTGCGTGAGCTGGATGTCACCATCCCCATCTCTGCCGACTACATTGCCGAAATGGAGCGTCTCAGCGCATTGAACAAAGACGTTTACGCTGCGGCGAAAAAGGCCAGAAAGCATGAGGAATGGCAAGGTCCTAGTTTTGTGGGAAACAAGGCCGCATTTGATCGGCGTAAGGACAACTTCAAAAAAGAGTGGTTGGACACCCTGGGGATATTGCAGGGTATCCAGCAACAGCTCTCAGACTACCGCCCTATTTGGGTCGATGAAAACGTACCGCCAGCCTGGCAGGTAGATCAGTTCCTCCATGCCTACTACTACAACCATGTGGGCGATGACTTGCGTAAGCCTTATGAGGATTACTACAAACGAAATCATGCTGATCCTCAATCTGCGTTGAAAGCTGAGCTGGAGTGGTGGCATGGCCTACAGTCCGCTCCCTCTTCCGAAGATGTCACCTTTTACCAAAATGCTCCGAAAATCCGCGTGCTACTCGACAATGAAAAAGTGCTCAGTTTGAGCGTCGATGAGTTTGAAATCCTGTGCAGAAAAACTCATGCCACGATGAACCATGTCATCAAGGTACCTATGTCTGTGTTAGGCCGTCCTGGCGTGCAATCCATGGACAAAGAGGGGCGCGTGAAGCTATTCGCGTCGCTCATCATGAGTGAACGGAACAGCAAGGGATGGGACATCCGCAAGCTACTACACTACGTGCTTTATGGAGGTGCTGATTCGGAAATCTGGGAGCGCATCTACTACGCAGGCCGTGATGCGAACTTCAGTATCGCCCGCTACGGCTTGAACTCCATTGCTGAAGTTGTTGGCTGGGCAAGACCTGAGGTGGTGCCGCCTAGAAATGGTCGTACCAGTAAAGCCTTACGTGCCTTGGGGTTTGATGTGAAGGTCTATTAAGCAATCCTTCCCTGAATACGCCACTGTTCAAAGCTAAGCCCTACTGACCATAGGTGTGATAACGCCTCTGGATCGCATCACTTCAGCAAAACGAACCAAATATCATAAGGTATTCATTTGCGAGACCAGGTAATCAAAAAGATCGTCCATCGAGACATCAGCATTGAAGCTTACGATGAGTATTCATCTTTTACCCTCAGCTCGCCTGCAGCTATCACCGAAGTGGTTAGGAATACTTTAGCTTCTGTACCGCCCGTTTTTGGCTCTTGCGTGATGATAAGTGCGGGACTCGTTGCTGCACTCCGGGCAATCCATTCGATTCCCGCAATCGCCATGCTAGGGGATTTACTTATTGAGGATGTCCCCGTTTTTAAGTGTACTGGAAATCTCCCGATGCCTCGCTATGACGGCGAGGTGATTGAGGCCTCTTGGGATGGGCACTGTTGGGTGGAAGTCGCAGGCATGATTTGTGATTTGTCGGTATTTCGGTCTGCATACGCCATCCAACGACCTAGCTTATTGAAAACTTTTATCCTTGAGCAATTCGGGACCGGAAAAGGAGCGCTCCTGTCCTATCCTGAACAGCTGCCCCAAGGGATGGAATTTGTTCCTAAACACGCATTAAGTGATTTTCAGATCAGGTGCGTCTTAGAGGGCCTTTCAAGGCAAAAAGCGGGAAAGTCTAATCAATAGCTCACAACGCCTTTCCGATATCGGAGCAAAAGCCATCTTTGTCATGGGGTCAAGCACTTGGACTCCATACTCAGCTTTTGGCGTTTTAAATCCTCACCTATGGTTGTTTTTTGAAAGACCTTGCAGGCCTTGATCTATAAGGCCTCCAGAGGATTACCAGAATCTCCAAATCTAACACCGGTCAACCTGGCCGGTGACCGATTTGAACCCGTATCTAACGGCCGGGCGAAAACCATTCGACATCGACCACAGCGGACATCTTCAATCAGCGCAAGACGAACTGTAGGAGTCAGGCAGTTGGGCGGCTCTTGATCCATAAACCAAATTGCTTCATCACCTCAACGACAGGCTCCAGGCGCCGGCCATCTTCAGTGAGCTCGTACTCCACCTTAACGGGCACTGTGGGATACACCGTGCGCTTAACAAGGCCGGCTTCTTCCAGGGCGCGCAGATCAAGCGTGAGCATCCGTTGCGATATCGCGGGGATATCGCGCCGCAGAACATTGAAGCGCTTGGGGCCATCAAGCAAATACGAAACCAGTAGCAGGCGCCAACGACCGCCCAACAAGCGCATCGCCTCTTCTACCGAGCAACCCGATATGTTGTCTTTCATGGTGAGGAAATCTCGAAATGAATGGCGGTATATATTTTGTACCTACACCACAAAATAGTGCCTTCTTCCTATTTTATACCATGACTTTAGAATGCGCGGAGCTGCTTCCTCCGACTGGAAGCGAACATCTCCACCACTTTCTGGAGTTCATAGATGAAGCTGTATTACATGCCAGCCGCATGCTCCCTCTCGCCCCACATTGTGCTGAACGAGCTTGGTATTGATGTCACGCTAATCAAGGTGGACAACAAAAAGCAGATCACTGAACTGGGTGACAGCTATCACGACGTGAACGAATTGGGTTACGTCCCCGTTTTGGAGCTGGACGATGGCACACTCCTGCGTGAGGGGGCGGTGATCGTGCAGTATCTGGCTGACCAGCATCCGGAGATAGGTTTGGCACCAGCCAACGGCACCATGGATCGTTACCGACTGCAGGAATGGTTGAGCTTCCTGACTTCCGAGATCCACAAGGGTTTCATTCCGTTGCTGTACGCAGGTCTAGCCGGTAAGTATGTGAATACCGTCAAACCCAAGCTTGAAAAGCGTTTCGCGTGGATCAACGAACAATTGGCCGATAGGCAGTTCCTGATGGGTGAAACCTTCACCGTGGTCGATGCTTATCTTTTCGCATTGATTGGATGGGGCCGAGCTTCCTGGTTGAAGAGCTATTACCAGGCCGACATTCATTTCGACGGTTTGAAAAATCTCCAAGCCTGGTATGAGCGAATGTATGAGCGCCCCTCCGTTCAGAGGGCTCTCCGGGCGGAAAAACTGGAATGAGTAGGTCCCGGGTTTGATTCCCTGATGCCGGCACCATACAAAACGAAGCCCCTGCAGCAATGCAGGGGCTTTGTTGTTTCCGGGCTTTGAAAAAGCGCTTTCAGTGACCCGCGCTCTGACCACCGTCCACGTGCAGGATTTCGCCAGTGACGAACTTGGCGCCGTCCAGATACACGACCGCTTGCGCAATATCATCGACCTCGCCCATGTGCCCGACCGGGTGCAGATTGCCCAGTGCGGCGTGGGTTTCCTCGCCGTGCATCGGGGTCTTGATGATGCCGGGGCTGACCGCGTTCACCCGAATTCCGCGCTTGGCATATTCGATGGCCAGGGATTTGGTTGCCGCGTTGAGGCCGCCCTTGGTCAGTGAAGCCAATACCGATGGCACGCCGTCGATGGCGTGGTCCACCAGGCTGGTGGTGATGTTGACGACGTGGCCGCTGCCCTGCTTTTCCATTTCGGCGATGGCGAGTTGGGTGATGTAGAAGAAGCCATTGAGGTTCACCGACAACACATTGGCGTAGTCTTCTGCGGTGTACGCGGTGAACGGCTTGGCGATGAAGATCCCGGCGTTGTTGACCAGGGTGTCGATGCGACCGAAACGGGAAATCGCTTCACGGATGACGCGTTGGGCGGTTTCCGGTTCGCCGATGTCACCGGCCACGGTGTGAATGTCCGGATCGGTGGACGGCTTGATCGAGCGCGAAGTGGCGACGATCCGGTAACCGAGTTCACGAAAGGCTTTGACCATACCGTCGCCGAGACCTTGGGATGCGCCGGTGATAACGATGACTTTTTTCGAAATGCTCATGATGAAGACCTCTGACAATAAAGAATGGGGTAGAAATTCTGTGATCAGGCGTCGGCCGGTGCCTTGGCCATTTCTCTCAACATCTGTTCGTAGTACTCGACCGATTGCGAACCGGACACCAGGTGGCGACCGTTCAGCACCATGGCCGGGACCGAGTTGATGCCACGCTGCTGGTAGTACGCTTCAAGTTCCCGCACCTCATCGGCGAACGCGCCGGACGCCAGCACCTCTTGTGCGGTTGCCCCGTCCAGCCCCGCTTCAGTCGCCAGACTCACGAGCGCCTGGTGATCACTCGGGTTCTGGCCTTCGCTGAAATAGCCCCGAAGCAGGACCTTCTTCAGCTCGACTTGCCGGCCTTCCTGCAACGCCCACAACAACAAACGGTGCGCATCAAAGGTGTTGTAGAAGTGCGTGCGCTTCTCCAGATCGAACTTGAAGCCGATGACCTCGCCGCGAGCGATCTGCATGGCCTTGCCGGCGGCGACGTCTTCAGCAGTGCGCCCGTATTTGCGCATCAAGTGCTCGACCGCTGGCTCACCTTCGGCCGGCATGTCCGGGTTCAATTCGAACGGCTTGTAGGTCAGCTCGACCGAGACGTCCCCGGCCACGTTCTCGATCGCCTGCTCCAGCGCCGTCGCCCCCAGCGCGCACCAGGGGCACACCACATCGGAGATGAAATCGATGGTGACGGGCGACGTCATGACTTCCCCTCCGCCTCGGCCAGTTGCTTGCGGTACTGAGTGGTGGTGATGCCGGCGTAACCCCAGTTATCGGTGTCGACTTCCTCGATCACGATGTGGGTCAGGTCAGGGCGCTTGTTGAGAACGCGTTCCAGGGTTTCAGTGATTTCGGCGATCACCTGAGCTTTCTGCTCAGTGGTAACGCCATCGCGGGTGATGCGTACGCTTACGAAAGGCATGAGGGAAACTCCAGTGACCTTCCCGTCGGGATGATGGGAAAGGCGTTGGAGGTGAATGTATGGGGTTGGCGGGAGGGGATAAAGGTGGGGGCGGGAACTTCATTCGTTACGTGGTGTAATTAGTACTGTAGGACTCTATATCGTTTTTCTGTCGTCCGATTGCTTACGTGTCGCAATTTTCCACTTTTTGCGACACGTCTTCGGGACATGTCGCAGCGGACGACACGTTCGCGCTGAAGCGCGAATGCATTTACTAAGGCTTACCCTCTGCGATAGAACTGATACGGCTCTCATTCATTTCGCGAACAGACGCCAGCAAGTCCTTCTGAAATTGATTTGTTCGATATCCCCTCCTGTTGCCTCCTACAGAAACCCTGATCATCTCGTCAACTGAGTCGAGTTTCCTGCGAATGGATTGAGCATCAAGCATTGCGCAAGCCGTTATCACTGTAGGGTCGCGCACACCAGCTATCCGTATTTCAGCCGAGGAATCACGATCCCAGTTGTTTCGATCAATTTCTCCATTTCGTAATGGTCTCCATCCTAATAAGTTAGATGTCGATACGCGCGACTTCGCCGATCTGACCAACACCACCCCAAGGCTACCGCTCGGGTTGACACAAGCGTCATCTGTGACAGAAAATCTGCACAAGAGCGCGAAACCGACTGCCATCAGGTGGCGATAGTCGGCGTTAGGAACCCCGTTGATGACCTGAAAATCAGCGCCCGGGTGAGACCTCTTTTAAAAGCAACCTTATCGGTTGCTTTTTTGTGCCCACAAAAAAGCCCCGAAGCAGTCGGGGCTTTTTCTTTCTCAGCCTCTGATCAGGCCTCGAGACCACACCCCATCATCAAAAGATATTGATCGGGTAATCCACAAACACACGCACTTCGTTGCCGCTGACGTTGTACTCGCTCGACTTCTGCGACACGCGCAGGACCGAGCTGCGCAGTTTCACGCTGAGGTCTTTGGCCGGGCCGCTTTGTACGACGTATTTGATCTGGTTGAAGATCTCGCGCTCGGTGCCGCCTTCGCTGGTGGAGGTGGTGATGTTGTCACCGCGTACGTAGGCGAAGTTGTAGCTCAGGCCCGGTACACCGAAGGTGCTGAAGTCCAGGCCGTAGCCCAGCTGCCAGCTGCGCTCGTCTTCGGCGTTGAAGTCAGACCAGTAGGAGTTTGCCAGGTAGATGGTGTTGCCACCGTCGCCGATGCGACCTTGATCTTTCTGGTAGCCGCCGTAGGCGTAGCCCAGGTTGCTGTCACCGGTGCTGCGCTGGTGCGCGAGGGTGAACGAGTGTGGGCCGGTGATAAAGGTGGCCGCCAGGCTCCAGATTTTGTTGTCGTCGCCGGTGATAGCGTTTTCGCGAACGTAGGAATCTTCCAGCTTGGTGCGGTAGCCGTTGAAGTCCAGGGTCAGGGACTGATCCTTGTCGATCGGGAACACGTAGTTGGCGTTCACGTATTGTTTCTTCAGCACGTCTTCGACGTCGGAAGCGTACAGCGCGGCCTTGAATTGCTCGGTGAACTGGTAGCTACCGCCCAATACGTTGATCGACTTCAAGCCACCGCTGTCACGGCCTTCGGCGCTTTTACGCGATTCGGCGGTGAAGCGACCGGCGTCCAGTTGCAGGCCTTTGATCTCTTTGGAAGTGATCAGGGTGCCGGTGTAGCTTTCCGGCAGCAGGCGCGAGTTGTCGTAGTTCAGCACCGGCAGGGCCGGCATCTGGTCGCCGTAGGTCAGGGTGGTGCTGGACAGGCGGAACTTGATCGCTGCGCCGCCCTTAGACAGGTCGTCAGCCGGCTGGCCGCTGTCGCCCTTTTTGAAGAAATCGATACCTTGCGCGCCGCTGCGGTCTTCACTGCGCTCCAGGTTCAGTGCGTACAGACCGAAAGCGTCCACGCCCACACCCACGGTGCCTTGGGTGAAGCCGGACGAGAACGTGCCGATGGCTGCCTGGCCCCACTCGGATTTATCCGGGTTGCCGTCTTTGAAGTCACGGTTGATGTAGGCGTTGCGTAGCAGCACTTTGAGGCTGCTGTCTTCAACAAAACCCTTGGATTCGGCCTGGTCGTTCGCCATGGCCTGTGTAGCGCTCAAAATCCCCAGTGCGATCAGGCTGATTCGCTTGTTCAACATTTTATTTTTTCCTTGATACGGTTGATACGCGCTGTGTCGAACGGCCGAAACGGCGCTATTGCGCTCTTATTTCAAGGCGAAAACAAAAAGGCCCGCCCACGATTTCTCGCGGCGGGCCTTTTATTGTTTTTGAGTCGTGGCGGTCGGCCACAGGCGTTGGGCCGAATCGTAGCTGCGCCCTCAACAATGTGTCAATTTCATGAATCATCTAAAAACAGGTAAAAATCGTCTAAGAAATTGCTTTACGTGGCAGGAATATTCAATCAATGCAGCTATCAAGACCACAAGTGGCTACGAAATTGGATGAGCCCTGATCGGGCAGCGACTGACCCAGCCACTGCGCAAATGCCTGGGGCTTGCCCAGCCACGGCCCAATATCGATCAAAGTGAATTGCTCATTGTGCTCAAGCGCCAGGGTCGGAAAACCCTGCCCGCCCACCTTGGCCAGAAGCGCCCGGCTGTTCCTGATGTGGCCTTCGGTGTCGGCCGCCATGAAGGCTTTTTCGAAGGCTTGACGGTCCAGCCCCATGCCCAGGGCCAGTTCGAACAGTACCGATTCGTCGGCGATGCGGCGCCCCTCCACGTAGTGAGCACTTTGCAAACGCCCCAGCAACTCCAGCCCGCGACCTGCCATTTGCTCGGCAGCCAGTACCGCAGCGATGGGTGGAGCCGAGTCGAACAAGGCGGTGTGATCTCGCAGTAATCCTTCGAAATAGGCTTCACCGAACGGCTGCCCGCTGTATTCGGCGATGCGCCGGTCATGAGGTAAGACGTAACTGCGCAGTTGTGGCGAAATCTGTTGCCGATTGGCACCCGTCATCATGCCGCCGCCGTGGGCAATCACCGGCAGCACAGCCTGGGCGGCTTGCACCAGCGGTTTGGCGCCGTAACACCAACCGCACAACGGGTCGTAGATGTAATGCAGAATCATGGGCAAGCTCCGACAGATATTCAGGAAAATTCGATGTCGGCAGATTAGTGCCGCAGCGCTCCCTGAAAAACGCCGGATTGGCTTTCAGTCTGTTGCTTGAATCGGTCGAATGGTTGCGTCACAAACCCCGTAGGAGCGAGCTTGCTCCGGGCGGC